>JACSRN010000118.1 GCA_014879735.1 Paracoccaceae bacterium | reverse complement strand
GCCTTCGGAGGGCAGCACTCTATCCAGCTGAGCTACGGGTGCCTGGGGCCGGTTCCTACAGGATAGAACCAGCCCCCGCAACGACAAATCGGCGGGTTATCCGAACAGATCGTGGCACAGTTCCAGCGCCGAGATCAGCGCATCGACCTCGGACTCGGTGTTGTACAGCGCGAAGGAGGCGCGGCAGGTCGCAGTCAGGCCGAAATACTGCATCAGCGGCATGGCGCAATGGGTGCCGGCCCGCACGGCAATGCCGCGCTTGTCGAGAACGGTCGAGATGTCATGGGGATGGGCGGCGCCCTGTAGGGTGAAACTGAAGATTGCGCCCTTGCCCGGCGCGGTGCCCTGCAGGTTCAGCCAGTTCAGCCCCGCCAGCCGTTCGGCGGCATAATCGCCCAGCCGCCGTTCATGCGCTGCGACATTCTCCATGCCCAGGGCCATCAGATATTCCAGCGCCACGCCAAAACCGATCTGGTTCACGATCCCCGGCGTGCCGGCCTCGAACTTCATCGGCGGATCGGCATAGATCACGCCCTCGCGCGAGACTTCGCGGATCATGTCGCCGCCACCAAGAAAGGGCCGCATCTCGGCCAGCCTCTCACGTCGGATGAAGATCGCACCAGAGCCGCTTGGTCCGTATAACTTATGCCCGGTGACGGCATAGAAGTCGCAACCGATGGCCGCCACATCCACCGGCATATGGACCGCGCCCTGGGATCCGTCCACCAGCACGGGGACGCCCTTCTCACGCGCCGCGGCGCAGATTGCCGCCACGTCGACCAGGCTGCCGGTGACATTCGACATCTGGGTGATGGCGACCAGCTTGGTCCGCGGCCCGATGGCATCGATCACCGCCTGGGCATCCAGCGCGCCGGTAGCGTCGCAATCGACCCATTTCAGCACGGCGCCGTTGCGCTCGCGCAGGAAATGCCAGGGCACGATATTGGCATGATGCTCCAGGACCGAAAGCACGATCTCGTCCCCCGCCCCGATCCGCGGCGCGGCCCAGGCGTAGGACACCAGGTTGATCCCTTCGGTGGAGCCGGTGGTGAAGACGATCTCCTCGGGGTCGGTGGCGCCCAGGAAGCGGGCGATGATGCCGCGCACAGCTTCATACTGTTCGGTCGCAAGGTTCGACAGGTAGTGCAAGCCGCGGTGAACATTGGCATATTCCATGGAATACGCGCGCGTCACCGCCTCGATCACGGCATGCGGTTTCTGGGCCGAGGCACCGTTGTCGAGATAGACCAGCGGCTTGCCGTTCACCTCGCGTGCAAGGATGGGGAAATCGGCGCGGATTTTCTCGACATCAAACATTCGTCATCGCCTCCGGACCGAGAACGGTCATCAGGATGGTGGACAGCGCCAGGGCCAGCAGGATCATCGTGCCAATAATGGCAAAGAACACCTTGGTCTGGCTGACAAATCCATGAAGTTCGGCGACAAAGCCGGTCAGCAGCCACAAGAACAGCACCATGGCGGCCAACCCGACCAGACCGGCCAGCGGCGGCAGCGCCAGAAGGACGAGGATCTGCACCGCCTGCAGCACCAGCATCAGGAACTGCAACCAGGCCATCGTCACCAACCCCTGGTCGAACCGCCCCCGTCCACCGGCCCCGCGACCGAGAATGTGAATGACCACCACCGACAGGAACAGAACCACGAACTGCATCACCGCAGTGTAGACCGGCGAGCCGAACAGCGCGGCAATGACCACCTGTTCGTCGTCCGGCAGGAGGCTCAGCGTCAGATGCAGCATCAGCGACGAGGCCACGGCCATCAGCGCCAGTGCCGCCAGCCCCGCGCCCTGTGGCAAATCCAGCGCCAGGACGGCGCGCAGGCCAGCCCGCGGCTGTTGCAGCGACAATCGGATCAATTGTGCAATCGTCGATCGGTTCATCGTGCCGCCTCACGCGCAAGTTGCACCCAGAGCCAGAGAAAGGCCGCCAGCACCAGCCATCCCACCAGCGTCAGCGCCGGTCCCGGCCCCTTCAGCCCCGCAAGCAACCCATGCAGCAGCACCGCCGGGCTGATTGCCATCAGCGCCCAGAACAGCGACAGCCGCGCCGCCAGCGGCGTGATGTGGCTGCCGAAGAGGTGCATCGCCGCATAGGCCAGCGCAGCGACCATGTAGAAGATCAGCGGCGCCACGAACAGGATGGCGAAGAGGTTGATCCCGATCAGCGGCTGCAGCCCCGGCGCCTGGTCGGCCGGCAACCCGGCCATGGCGGTCTGCTGCGCCTCGCGTGCCAGCGCCGGCCAGCGCGCCACGAACAGCAGGAAGGCTGCGCCCATCAGCGTCGCCAGCGCGTCGGCTTCGGTTGCGCCGGCGTCCAGCTTGCGGCGGATGACCGTGGCCGGACGACGCCAGGTCTGCAGGATGTCGGTCGTCACCGCCATGTCAGGACTCGTGCCGGTGAAGCCACCCCTCCAGCCGCGCGCGGATGTCCTCGGCGATGGCCTCGTCGGCGATCTCGCCGATCGCCTCGGCAAGAAACGCCAGAACCAGCAGCGATTGTGCGATCCGCTTCGGCACCCCGCGCGAACGCAGGTAGAACAGCGCCGTCTCGTCGATGGCGCCCGAGGTCGAGCCATGCGAGCATTTCACGTCATCGGCATAGATCTCCAGCTCCGGCTTGGCCAGAAACTGGCTGTCTTCGTCCAGCAGCAGGCTCTGGCTGATCTGATAGCCGTCGGTCTTCTGCGCGCCCTGCTTCACCAGGATCTTGCCCTGGAAAACCCCGGTTGCGCCATGTTTCAGCACCTTCTTGAACACCTGCCGGCTTTCGCAGCGCTCGGCGGCATGGGTGATGAACACGGTGTCGTCGTGCAGGAAATCGCCATCGCCCATCGAGGCGCCGGCGACATGCGCGACCGAATCGTCGCCCAGCAGCTCGATCACCGTCTCGTTGCGGGTCAGCCGGCCGTTTGCAGTCAGCGTGAAGGACTTGAACAGCGCATCGGCGCCGATCCGGGCGAAGATATGGGTCACTGCGCGCCGGTCGTGATCGCGCCCCTGCGCGCGGATGTGATGGAATCTGGCGCCATCGGCCACCTCGACTTCCAGCACCTTGTTGAATCGCGCGGCGGCCGGGCCGCTTTCCAGAACCGTCAGTTCGGCCCCCGGCTCCAGCTTCACGCAGTGATGCAAGAGTGCATCGGAAGTTTCTGATATATGCCGATAAATAAGAGCTATGGGCTTTGCCGCCTGTCCGGTCGCGCGGATCAGGACGCCATCGGTGGCAAAGGCGGTGTTCAGCGCCGCCAGCGGACGCTCGACCGGATTTTGCCCACGCGCCTCCAGCACGCCATAGAGGCCCTGCGCCCAGTGGATATCCTTGCCGCCGGCATCGGCCAGCCGCTCGATCTCGACCCCGGCCAGCGCGGGATCGTCCGAGGCCGCGGCATCAAAGACGCCATCGACGAAGACCAGCTTCACCCGGTCGATCATGTCGAACGGCGGCGCCTCGTCGCTGTCGTCGAAGACGGCCGCGCGCGGCGCCTCGGGGGTGATCAGCGCGGATGGATCGGTGTAGCGCCAGTATTCGTCGCGCTTCGCAGGCAGGCCCATGGCCGTCAGCCGGTCCAGCGCCTCGCGCCGCGCGGCGCCTGCCCAGCCGCCGGCGACCAGGGTCAGCCCGGCGATGCGGGCGGCCAGCGCGTCCTGTTTCGCCTGCAGGATCGCCATCACTTCACCTCGGCCAACAGGTCGGCATAGCCGTTGGTCTCGACCTCCAGCGCCAGATCCGGCCCGCCGGTCTTCACGATGCGCCCGCCCGCCATGATATGCACGACATCCGGCCGGATATGGTCGAGAAGGCGCTGGTAATGCGTGATGACCAGAAAGGCCCGGCCGGCATCGCGCAGCGCGTTGACGCCATCGGCCACCAGTTTCATCGCATCGACGTCAAGGCCGGAATCGGTTTCGTCCAGGATGCACATCTTCGGTTCAAGAATGGCCATCTGCAGGATTTCGTTGCGCTTCTTCTCGCCGCCCGAAAAGCCGACATTGACGGGGCGCTTCAGCATGTCGGCGTCGATCTTCAGCGACCTTGCCTTCTCTCGCACCAGCTTGAGAAAGTCACCGGCCGACATCTCCTCCTCGCCGCGGGCCTTGCGCTGTGCGTTCAGCGCGGTGCGCAGGAAGGTCATGTTGCCCACGCCGGGAATTTCCACCGGATATTGAAAGGCCAGGAACAGGCCGGCGGCGGCGCGGGCCTCCGGTTCCATCTCCAGCAGTTCCTCGCCCGCAAGCCGGGCCGAGCCTTCCGTGACCTCATAGCCCTCGCGGCCGGCCAGGACATAGGACAGCGTCGACTTGCCCGAACCGTTCGGGCCCATGATCGCATGCACTTCACCGGCCTCGACCGAAAGGTCGACACCGCGGAGGATCACCTTGTCCTCCTCTTGCAGTTTGACGTGCAGGTTCTTGATCTCAAGCATGATTTTCTCCGTTCATGCCGGCTGGACCAGCGCCCTTGCATAGGCGCGCATCCGGTCCGGCGTCAATGGGGTGGGAACAAGGCCGAACGCCGCCCCGCGCCCGGCGATCCGGGGCAGAGGTAGCAGCCGTCCGGCCGCATGATGGGCCCTGCGGGGCAGGTGATGGTCGAGGGACTGCCGCACCGGCCTGGGCGGGGCCGCCCGAACCCTGGTTCAACATGCCGCCGGAGGCGGGCTTAGCCGGGGTCAGGAACCGGCGTCCGGAAACGCCGTCACCCATGCCGGTGCTGTCGGGGTCGTGCGGCACCATGGCTCAGCCCGCCCTGCTGCGACGGGGCTTGGCGGCGGCCGCGACAATTGCGCCGCCCCTTAGAAGGAAATGACGCTGCCGCGGATCAGAAGCGACTGTGCCTCGGTCGAGGCGAGGACATGCGCCGTCCAATCCGGCGCGAAGACGGAGGAGAAGGCCGCCGGCCAAAGATGGACCAGGTTGTGGGCGGCCGTCATGCCGAGCGCCACGCCCAGCACCTTGGCCAGAACCGTCGAACGGTCGCCCAGATGCAGCGCAAAGGTCACGATGACGGCCAGCGCCAGCGCCAGCCCGGCCTGGCGCGCCAGGGCCGCATCCTCGGTGATCCCCAGCGCCACCCGTCCGCTGAACAGCCAGTCGCCATAGACCACCACCATCTGCGACAGCGCGCCCGCCAGCAGACAGACGGACAGCACCACAAGCTGCCGCAGCCGGGCCGGTTGCCGCGATCCGGAGGCAGGGTTGGGGATGCGGCGGAAGGAATATTCGTCCCCCACGAAGACCGTTCCGGTGGAGACGACGCCCTTGCCGCTGCGGATGCGACCGACGCGCTCGCGAAACACCGCCTGCTGCGCCGTGATCGACATGGCGAACCCCTCCACCCTGCACTGTGTCCGGTATGCCGTATAGGCGCGGCGCATGGCAGCAATGGGGCGGAAATCGTGCAGCTATCCTGCAATTGACGCAAAGCCGTGGCAGTTCCGTCGGCCCCCCGCATCGCATTGCCGGAATTACCGGCGGCAGGCGGGAAGACGGGGCTCCGAAAGCCAGCGCGCGCGGCTGTCCCGCCGCCCCTGCCGGTCTGGCGTCTTGCTCAGCCAAGACGCACCGCCGTGCCAGAGGACGTGACCATCAGCATGTTGTTGACCACCTCGTAGTCGAGATCGACCCCGACCACCGCATCGGCGCCCAGCCGCGTGGCTTCGGCCTCCATCTCGGCTAGCGCGGTACGCCGGGCCTTGGCCAGCTCCTCCTCATAGGCGGCGGACCGGCCGCCGACGATGTCGCGGATTCCGGCAAAGATGTCGCGAAAGATATTGGCGCCCAGTATCGCCTCGCCGGTGACGATGCCGAGATAGCCGACAATGGCGCGACCCTCGATCGACGGGGTTGTCGTGACGATCATCCTGCCCTCCCACCATATTCCCTTGACGGAACCGGCAAGAGCCTTCCCCGGCCCCTGCATCCCGGTCCTGCGCCCCGGCCGGCAAACCCTAGCCGACCGAACCTTCGAGGCTGATCGCCACCAGGCTTTGCGCCTCCATGGCGAATTCCATCGGCAGGGCCTGCAGCACTTCCTTGCAGAAGCCGTTCACCACCAGCGCCACTGCCTCTTCCTCGTCCATGCCCCGCGAGCGGCAGTAGAACAGCTGGTCTTCGTCCACCTTGCTGGTCGTCGCCTCGTGCTCGACCCGGCTCGAGGTGTTCTTGACCTCGATATAGGGCACGGTATGCGCCCCGCATTTGTCGCCGATCAAGAGGCTGTCGCATTGGGTATAGTTGCGGCTGTCATGCGCCTTGGGATGCATGGAGACCAGCCCGCGATAGGTGTTCTGCGCCCGCCCCGCCGAGATACCCTTGGACACGATGCGCGACTTGGTTCGCTTGCCCAAGTGGATCATCTTGGTGCCGGTATCGGCCTGCTGGGCGTTGTTGGTGATGGCGATGGAATAGAACTCGCCCTGCGCATCATCACCGCGCAGGATGCAGGACGGGTATTTCCAGGTGATGGCGCTGCCGGTTTCCACCTGCGTCCACATCACCTTGGCGCGGGCCTCGCGGCAATCGGCGCGCTTGGTGACGAAGTTGTAGATGCCGCCCCGGCCTTCCTCATCGCCCGGATACCAGTTCTGCACGGTCGAATACTTGACCTCGGCATCCTCGAGGATGACGATTTCCACCACTGCCGCATGCAACTGGTGGGTGTCGCGCTTGGGCGCGGTGCAGCCTTCCAGATAGCTGACATAGGACTTGCGGTCGGCGATGATCAGCGTGCGCTCGAACTGGCCGGTGTTTTCGGCGTTGATGCGGAAATAGGTGGAAAGTTCCATCGGGCAGCGCACGCCCGGCGGAATGTAGACGAAAGAGCCGTCCGAGAAGACCGCGCTGTTCAGCGTGGCGAAGAAATTGTCGGATTGCGGCACGACGCTGCCCAGGTATTTCTGCACCAGTTCGGGGTAGTCGCGGATCGCCTCGGAAATCGGGCAGAAGATCACGCCGGCCTTGGCCAGTTCCGCCTTGAAGGTGGTGCCCACGGAAACCGAGTCAAAGACCGCATCCACCGCCACGCGGCGTTCGCCCTCCGGTGCCTCGACGCCGGCCAGCAGCGCCTGCTCCTTCAGCGGGATGCCCAGCTTGGCATAGGTCGCCAGCAGCTTGGGATCCACCTCGTCCAGGCTCTTCGGCTTTTTCGCCATGCTTTTCGGCTTGGCGTAGTAATACTGGTCCTGATAGTCGATCTCGGGATAATGCAGCATCGCCCAGCGCGGCTCTTCCATCTTCAGCCAGCGGCGATAGGCCGCAAGGCGCCAGTCGGTCATCCACTCCGGTTCGCCGTTCTTCTCGCTGATCAGGCGGACGATATCCTCGTTCAGCCCCTTGGGGGCGTATTCGGTCTCGATCTGGGTTTCCCAGCCGTATTTGTACTTGCCGGCCATGGCCTGCACGGTTTCGATGGTCTCGCGATCCACGCCCTCGCGGATATCCTGTGCCGCTTCCGTGTTCATCATTCCCTCCTGACCGTCAGGCTGCCCGCGCACGGGTCTTGGCATAGGCCTTGGTCCAGCTTTCGGCGAACCGCAGCACGTCATCTTCGCCGATGCCCGGGCCGATCGAGATGCGGATGGCCTGGGCCGCCCGTTCCTCGTCAAATCCCATGGCGCCCAGCACCTTCGAGGCGCGCACCTTGCCCGAGGAACAGGCCGAACCCGCGGAAACCGCGAAACCCGCCAGATCCATCGCCATCACCTGGATCTCGCCCTTCCAGCCGGGGGCAATGATGTTCAGGGTGTTCGGCAGTCGGTCCGCACCATTCCCGACAGAAATAATACGTTTTTCGGCGGCCAGCAATGCCGATTCTAGAATATTTCTAATTCCGGCCACCTCGTCCCACCGGCCCGCCGCCAGATCCCGCGCCGCCGCCTCGGCCGCGGCGCCGAAACCGGCGATGCCGATCAGGTTCTCGGTCCCTGCCCGGCGCCCCATCTCCTGCCCGCCGCCGCGAATCTGCGCCGCAAGGTCGGTTCCGCGCCGCAGTGCCAGCGCGCCGACGCCCTTCGGCCCGCCGAGCTTGTGCGCCGAGACAAGGCCCGCCGTCGCCCCCAGCCAGTTGAAGGCCAGATGCACCTTGCCGAAGGCCTGCGTCATGTCGCTGACGGCCAGCCCCTCGGGCAGGGCCTGTATCACCCCGGTCTCGGAATTTGCCAGTTGCAGCGCGGTTGTCGCCGGATCGGCCACCGTCACCCGCCCCTCGGAATCGACCGGCAGCACCGGCGCGCACCAGGCGGCCACGGCCTCATGCTCGACCGCGGCGCAGGCCAGGCCGCGGCCGGCACAGGCCAGCGCGGCCGCCTCGGTCGCGCCGCTGGTGAAGACGATGTCGGCGCCATCCGCCCCCAGCGCGGCAGCAACCTGCGCCCGCGCCCTTTCGATCACTGCCTTCGCCGCCCGCCCCTCGGCATGGACCGAGGAGGGGTTGCCCACCAAATCCATCGCCGCCGCCATTGCCGCCTTCGCCTCGGGCCGAAGTGGCGCGGTTGCGTTCCAGTCGAGATAAAGCCGTGCGGCCATTCACCCGTTCCCGTTCATCCGTCCGTCGTCACCCGTACGGGGTCATCCGTCGCAGCGGCGTGCCGGTGGCCGCCCGCCACTCCCCGTCACTCTTCGTCCACCACCCGAAACAGGTTCGGCACCGCCGGACAAGGCGTCAGGTCGTTCTGGACCACATCCGACAGCCGCACCTGATGCAGGAACACATAGACATTCGCCGAAAGGCTGAGCCACAGCCGGTTGGTCAGGCTTTGCGCCCGGGTGCCCGACACGCCGCCGGTCGCGCCGGCGCCGGTATGGGTGGCGTCTACCGTCTCCTCGACGGCCTCCAGCACCTCGCTGACGCGGATCGAATCGGCACTGCGCGCCAGCCGGTAGCCGCCGCCCGGCCCCCGCACCGCCTCGACCAGCTTGGCGCGCCGCAGCTTCACGAACAGCTGTTCCAGATAGGGCAGCGAAATATCCTCGCGCTTCGAGATCTCGGCCAGCGAGACCAGCTCGCCCGCGCCCTTCGCCCGCGCCTCGGCCAGCGCAAGGTCGGTCAGCGCAACCATGGCATAACGCCCCTTGGTGGATAGTTTCACACGCCCCTCCGGCTTCCTGCACAGCTTCTTGCCGCGCTCCGACATTGACGCCGCGCGATGCGGCCATTACCTCAGAACCCGATCCCCCAGGGGGGCCGCTCCGGCCCCCTTAGAACCATTCTAGGTCCCGGCCGTCCACCCCGTCAAGCAAACCCCGGAACCGAAGCACAGGCGAGGCCCATGCCCGAAGTCATCTTTGCCGGCCCCGACGGCCGTCTCGAAGGTCGTTACCATCCGCAGAAGGAGCGCGACGCACCGATCGCCATCGTGCTGCATCCCCATCCCGCCTATGGCGGTACCATGAACAACAAGGTTGTGTATAATCTGCACTATGCCTTCTACAACCTGGGCTTTACCGTCCTGCGATTCAATTTTCGCGGTGTCGGACGGTCGCAGGGCGAATATGATCAGGGCATCGGCGAATTGTCCGACGCGGCCTCGGCGCTCGATTATCTGCAGGCGATGAACCAGAATGCCAAGCATTGCTGGGTCGCCGGCTTCTCCTTCGGGGCCTGGATCGGCATGCAGCTCTTGATGCGCCGGCCAGAGATCACCGGCTTCATTTCGGTCGCTCCGCCGGCGAATCTGTACGATTTCAGCTTCCTCGCCCCCTGCCCCTCCTCGGGGCTGGTCATCAACGGCACCGCCGACAAGGTGGCGCCGCCCAAGGATACCCGCACGTTGGTGGGCAAGCTGCACGAGCAGAAGGGTATCACCGTCACCCATGCCGAGATCGAGGGCGCCGACCATTTCTTCAAGGATGAAGAGGCGCATATGAAGCCGATGATCGACACGGTCACGACCTATGTAAAGCGGCGGATGGGCGAGGCGACGCGCTGAGCGCGCGACACACCGGCTGACCCGGCCGCCGGCCGGCCACGACCGGCGGTCAGGTCGGAAGACCGGCGCCGGACCCGCGGGTCCTGCCTTGCAGGCGGGACCCCGGCCCCGCGGGCGGCGGGCGGTTGCCGAGTTGCCCCCCCGGCCGGCCGCTGGGGGCATTGTCCCGGCCGCCGGTCATTTGCACTTGCGCCTGCCGAACTCCTGGCCTTGTGTCTGCCATCATGGAAAACCCTGTCTCCCCCTCCCGTCTTGACGCCCAGTTCGCCTTCCTGACCGAGGCCGACCGGCTGAAATCCGTCCTGCGCGCGACCACGCTCTGCGATGGATCGCGGCGCGAGAATTCGGGCGAACATTCCTGGCATCTGGCGCTTTACGCGCTGGTTCTGGCCGATCAGGCCGGGCCGGGGGTGCAGATCGACCGGGTGATCCGGATGCTGATCCTGCACGATCTGGTGGAAATCGACGTGGGCGACGTGCCGATCCATTCGGCCGATGGTCAGGCGCATGGCAGCGCCGAGACCCAGGCCGCCGAGGCCCGCGCCGCCGACCGCATCTTCGGCCTGCTGCCGGACGATCAGCGGGATGCCTTCCGCGCGCTGTGGGACGAGTTCGAGGCGGCCGAAACCCCCGATGCGGTCTTTGCCAAATCGCTCGACCGGGTGCAGCCGGTGATGCAGAACCTTGCCTCGGGCGGTGGCAGCTGGGCCAGCTACAACGTCACCTGGGACCAGCTGGAACAGCGCGTCGGTGGCAAGATCGCCCGCGGTGCGCCGCGGCTGTGGAACTGGGTGCAGGCCAGGGTGCGCCCCTGGTTCGGCTGAACCTTCCGCCGCGATGGCCCCGGGACGGGCGGCATTTTTCGGTATACCTTCGCATACCATCTTTCCCCGCGCACCCCTTTCCGCTAGAAGGCGGTCAGCGAATCCCAACACCGAAAGGGCAGACCCGTGACCAAGATCAAGGTGGCTAACCCCGTCGTCGAGATGGACGGCGACGAGATGACCCGCATCATCTGGGACTTCATCAAGAAGAAACTGATCCTGCCCTATCTCGATGTCGACCTGCTGTATTACGATCTGGGCATCGAAAACCGCGATGCGACCAATGACCAGGTCACGGTCGATGCCGCGCTGAAGACCAGGGAAGTTGGCGTCGCGGTGAAATGCGCCACCATCACGCCGGATGAGGCGCGGGTGGAAGAGTTCAACCTGAAGGAAATGTGGAAGTCGCCCAACGGCACGATCCGCAACATCCTGGGCGGCGTGATCTTCCGCGAGCCGATCATCTGCAAGAACGTGCCCCGCCTTGTGCCCGGCTGGACCAAGCCCATCGTCGTCGGCCGCCACGCCTTTGGCGACCAGTACCGCGCCACCGACTTCCGCTTCCCCGGCAAGGGCAAGCTGACGATCAAATTCGTGGGCGAAGACGGCACGGTGATCGAAAAGCCGGTCTTCGACGCCCCCGGCGCCGGCGTGACCATGGCGATGTACAACCTTGACCAGTCGATCATCGACTTTGCACGGTCTTCGCTGAACTACGGGCTGATGAAGAACTGGCCGGTGTACCTCTCGACCAAGAATACCATCCTCAAGGCCTATGACGGCCGCTTCAAGGACCTGTTCCAGGAGGTGTTCGATGCCGAATTCGCCGAGGAATACAAGAAGCGCGGCATCACCTATGAGCATCGCCTGATCGACGACATGGTGGCCTCGGCGCTGAAATGGTCGGGCGGCTATGTCTGGGCCTGCAAGAACTATGACGGCGATGTGCAGTCGGATACCGTGGCGCAGGGCTTTGGCTCGCTTGGCCTGATGACATCCGTCCTGATGACGCCCGATGGCAAGACGGTCGAGGCCGAGGCGGCGCATGGCACCGTCACCCGCCACTACCGCCAGCACCAGAAGGGCGAGCAGACCTCGACCAACTCGATCGCGTCGATCTTTGCCTGGACCGGCGGTCTGAAGCACCGCGCCAAACTGGACGGCAACGCGCAACTGACCCGTTTCGCCGAGACGCTGGAGAAGGTCTGCGTCGATACGGTCGAGTCCGGCTTCATGACCAAGGATCTGGCGCTGCTGGTCGGCCCCGACCAGAAGTGGCTGACGACCCAAGGCTTCCTCGACAAGGTGGACGAGAACCTGAACAAGGCGCTGGCGGGCTAAGCCCAGCCTTCGGCTTTACGCCAAAGGGGGCCGGGCACAGCGCCCGGCCCTTTTCGTTCCGCCCTGCTGCAAGGCCTGATTTGCGGTCAAGCGCCAGACATTTCCGCCACAACGCGGATTTCGACAACAGCACCTTCCCGGCGCAACCCGGCAACCTCGACCGCTGTCCAGGCGGGATAGGGTTCCTGCACGAACTCGGCCCGGATGGTGCAGAAGCTGTCGAAATGCGCGCGCAGACCAATGTGGTAGCTCGTCATCTCGACCACAGCGCCGAACCCCAGCCCCGCCTCTGCCAGAACGGCGCCGATCTTGGCGAAGGCCTGCCGGAACTGGTCTTCCGGGGTCACGGGCATGCTGCCATCGGGCGCGCTTCCCGTGACCCCGGTCAGGAAAACATGATCGCCGGAAATGACCGCAGGCGACAGTTTCATGCGCTCGGCGGCGGGTCGTGATCCCGGCGGGAAGATCGGGACTGCAGCCATATTCCGTTCCTTTCGCCATACGTCTGTCACGATGCGCAAGAAGGCACGCCCGGGTCAACGGAAACCCATGCCGGCTCTGGCCTTGCGGATCGGCCCCGACGAGAAGTGGCCGACGACGCAAGGTTTCCGCAATAAGGTGGGCCAGAACCCGAAAAGGTGCTGGCGGGCCGATCTGCCTGACAGAAACACAGCACTTTTCGGCGTGAAATCCTGCGCTTCGCCGGGCGGATCAGGAAAAGCACTGCTTTTCCCCGCCCGCTTCGACCACGGGTCTGCCAGACCCGCAGGTCCGGGTGGCACAGAGGCCGGCGCCTGCCCTGGCGGGCGTGAAGCGCCCGCCGCCCGGAGGGCGGGCGCTGGCCGGGGGCTTTGGCCCCCGTCCGGGAAGCCCAACCCGGTTCGACTTGCCTCGGCGATGGCCGAGGCAACAGGCTTCGTCACCCCAAAACCGACCGTCGCGGAACGCCTGTCTATGTCTCAATTTTAGGTCAGTACTATTGACTTTATTTGCACCCGCGCTATGTAGCCTTCGTTCCAGCCGAGGCCGCCATGACCGATTCTTCCCGCCACTCTCCCGTCGAAGATGCCCAGGGCATCGCCTTTGGCGTCACCATGGCGGCGCTCGGCATGCATATCCTGACACATATGGGCTTTGTCACCGGCCAGACCACCGGCATAGCCGTGCTGCTGGCCCATGCTACAGGCCTGCCCTTTCCGACGGTCTATTTCGCCGTCACCCTGCCCTTCCTCGGTCTCGCCTGGAAACGGCTCGGCGCGCGGTTTGCGCTCAAGACCCTTGCCAGCACCGCCGCGCTGTCGGCGCTTGTCGCCGTGCTGCCGGGCTGGGTGCAACTGGGCGCGATCCAGCCTGTCGTCGCGGCGGTGCTGTTTGGCATGCTGTTCGGCATCGCCGCCCTTGCCGCCGTCCGCCATGGCGGCAGCTTCGGCGGGCTTTCAGTCCTGTGGATCGAGTTGCAGGACCGCACCGGCTTTCCCGCCGGCACGGCGCAGCTGATTTCCGACGCGGTGATCTTCGGCCTGGCCGCCCTGATCCTGCCCTTCGACACGCTGGTCTACAGCTTTCTTGGCGCCGCCGTGTTCTCGCTGTTCCTGACCGTGAACCACCGTCGCGACCGATATGTCGCAGCCTGAGCCGCTGGCGCCCACCGCCTGTGCGCGATAAGCCCATTGGCCATGACCGACCCCGCCCGCCATACCGCCTTCGAAGACCTGCAGGGCCTGATCTTCGGCACGCTGATGTGTGCGCTGGGATTGCAGTTCCTGACCTTTGCCGGGTTCATCACCGGCCAGACCGCCGGGCTGGCGCTGGTGATCTCCTACGCCACCGGCTGGGGATTCGGCCCGGTGTTCTTCGTGGTCAACCTGCCGTTCTACTGGCTGGGGCTGCGGCGCATCGGCCTGGGCTTCACGGTGAAAAGCCTGATCGCCGTCACCTTGCTGTCGGTCATGGTGCAGGCGCTGCCGATGCTGATGGGGTTTTCGACACTGAACCCGCTGCTGGCCGGCGTCCTTTTCGGCTTCGTCACCGGCGCGGGGCTGCTGGCGCTGTTCCGCCACGGTTCCAGCCTTGGCGGCATCGGCATCGTGGCGCTGATGGTGCAGGACCGGACCGGGTTCCGCGCGGGCTGGCTGCAGATGGGCTTTGACGCCGTCCTTTTTGCCGCGGCGCTGATCTGGCTGCCATGGGAGCGGGTGCTGTGGTCGGTTCCCGGCGTGGTGATCCTGAACCTTGTTCTTGCCATCAACCACCGGCGCGACCGCTATATCGCGACCTGAGCCGGCATGTCGCGGCCTGAGGGGCGGGCGGGGCGACGGCGGCCGAGGCCCGCCCGGGCCGCAGCGCGGCAGGGCGTCAGTATTTCGGCCTCGCCGGCTTGCACGGCACCAGCCGGCCCGTCGGCCCCTTGCAGCCCCGCAGCACGCCGGTCTCCGGCGAAACCGTCTCGAAGGCTGCGAGGGTGGTCGGGGTCATGGTCGCTGCCACCGCCATCGGGACCGGCGCCAGCACCGCCTTGGCCACCATCATTGCCAGAACGATCTTCATCAACGCGCTCATCTTGCCGTTTCCTTTTCCTGGCTGGGCGGTCCATCCCGCCGATGCCACCACCCTGCCCGGTTTCCGCCATTGCCGCTGTTCCCGGCGAAACAGCCCTAGCCTCTGGCCTTCATGCGCCAAACCCTGTAAGCCGCCGGCAACTTCCCCTTCCCGGACCCCCTTCATGGACATTCGCAACATCGCGATCATCGCGCACGTCGACCACGGCAAGACCACGCTGGTCGACGAACTGCTGAAACAATCGGGCACCTTCCGCGAGGGCCAGGCCACCACCGAACGCGCGATGGACAGCAACGACATCGAGCGTGAACGCGGCATCACCATCCTGGCCAAGGCAACCTCGGTCGAATGGAAGGGGATGCGGATCAATATCGTCGACACCCCCGGTCACGCCGATTTCGGCGGCGAGGTCGAGCGTATCCTGTCGATGGTCGATGGCGTCTGCCTGCTGGTCGACGCCGCCGAGGGCCCGATGCCGCAGACGAAATTCGTCACCTCCAAGGCGCTGGCCCTGGGCCTGCGGCCCATCGTGGTGCTGAACAAGGTCGACAAGCCCGATGCCGAACCCGAACGCGCGCTGAACGAGGTCTTCGATCTTTTCGCCAACCTGGGCGCCAGCGACGAACAACTCGACTTTCCGCATCTCTATGCCTCGGGCCGTTCGGGCTGGGCGGACGACTCGCTTGACGGGCCGCGCAAGGATCTGTCGGCGCTGTTCGACCTGATCGTGCGCCATGTGCCGGCGCCAAAGCAGATCGCGCTGCAGGGCGAACCCTTCCGCATGCTGGCGACCACGCTGTCGGCCGACCCCTATCTCGGCCGCATCCTGACCGGCCGCATCGAATCCGGGCGGCTGACCACCGGCACCACGCTGAAGGCGCTGTCGCGCGACAGCGAACGGCTGGAGCAGTTCCGGGTGACGAAGATCCTCGCCTTCCGCGGCCTGTCGCAGCAGACCATCGACGAGGCGCTGGCCGGCGATATCGTCACCATCGCCGGCATGTCCAAGGCCACCGTGGCCGACACGCTCTGCGCGCTTGAGGTGGATACCGCCCTGCCCGCCCAGCCCATCGACCCGCCCACCATCACTGTCACCTTCGGCATCAACGACAGCCCGCTGGCCGGCCGCGACGGCAGCAAGGTGCAAAGCCGCGTCATCCGCGACCGACTGATGAAGGAGGCCGAGCAGAACGTGGCGATCAAGATCGCCGACACTCCCGGCGGCGAGGCCTTCGAAGTCTCGGGCCGGGGCGAATTGCAGATGGGCGTCCTGATCGAGAACATGCGCCGCGAAGGGTTCGAACTGTCGGTCAGCCGCCCCCGGGTGATCATGCGGGACATCGACGGCGTGCGGCACGAGCCGGTCGAGGAAGTGATCGTCGATGTCGACGACGAGTTTTCCGGCACCGTGATCGACAAGCTGACGGGCGAGCGCAAGGGCGATCTGGTCGAGATGCGGCCGGCGGGCGTGGGCAAGACCCGCATCGTGGCCCATGTGCCCTCGCGCGGGCTGATCGGCTATCATGGCCAGTTTCTGACGGATACCCGCGGCACCGGCGTGTTGAACCGGATCTTCCACGGCTGGGTGCCGCACAAGGGCGCGATCCAGGGCCGGCGCCAGGGCGTGCTGGTCTCGATGGAAACCGGCGTGACGGTCGCCTATGCGCTGTGGAACCTCGAGGAACGCGGTCGGCTGTTTCTCGGCCCGCAGGAACAGGTCTATGTCGGCATGATCATCGGCGAACATTCGCGCGACAACGATCTGGAAGTGAACCCGCTGAAGGGCAAGAAGCTGACCAACGTCCGTGCCTCGGGAACCGACGAGGCCGTCCGCCTGACCCCGCATATCCGCATGAGCCTGGAAGAGGCCATCGCCTATATCGACGACGACGAACTGGTCGAGGTGACGCCGAAGATCATCCGGCTGCGCAAGCGCTATCTCGATCCTCACGAGCGCAAGCGGCAGTCGCGCTCCGAATAGCGCCGGCTGGCCGCGGCGGTCTCCCCTTTCCGGAGGCCGCCGTCGCCGCGTGGAACCGCGCGCCCGTCCCTGCGTTGACCCGGGCAAGGACGAAAGGGAGACCATCATGCATCGTTCCGTTTTCGTCGCGGCGCTGGTACTGGCACTGACCGCCCTTCCCGCCGCGGCCGAGAAGGCCAAGGGCAACAAGCATGGCCATGGCGGCCACGGCAACCATGCAGCGGCCTTCTGCCCGCCGGGTCTGGCAAAGAAGGATCCGCCCTGCCTGCCGCCGGGCCAGGCGAAAAAGCGCGATGGCGGCCATGTCGATGACGATCATGTCCATGTCTATCGGGTGGGCGACACCATTCGCGGCGACTACATCCTGATCCGCGATCCGCTGCGCTACGGGCTGGAGCCGGCCGGCACCTATTGGCGGGTCGGCGACGAGCTGTTCCGCGTGGACAGCGCATCGGGCCAGATCCTGACAGTGCTGGGGTCGATTTCGAATCTGCTCAACTGACCAGAGCCGCGGGCGGGGCCGGCGCAGGTAGGCCCGGCGCAGGGGGGGCGCCGGCCCCGCCGGATCATTCCGCCGCCACCCGCCGCGGCTTCAGCATGTCCCTCAGATAGCGCCCGGTGTGGCTGTCGACAGCCTTGGCCACATCTTCCGGCGTGCCCGTCGCCACGATCCGCCCGCCGCCATCGCCCCCCTCGGGACCGATGTCGATGATCCAGTCGGCGGTCTTGATGACATCGAGATTATGCTCGATCACCACGACGGTATTTCCCTGTTCGACAAGGGAATGCAGCACTTCCAGCAGTTTCCTCACGTCTTCGAAATGCAGGCCGGTGGTCGGTTCGTCGAGGATGTAGAGCGTGCGCCCGGTCGCGCGGCGGCTGAGTTCCTTCGACAACTTCACCCTCTGCGCCTCGCCCCCCGAAAGCGTGGTCGCCTGCTGGCCGACCTTGATATAGCCAAGGCCCACCTCGCACAGCGCATCCATCTTTTCGCGGATCCCGGGCACCGCCTGGAAAAAGCCGCGCGCATCTTCGCACGTCATGTCAAGAACATCAGCTATACTTTTGTTCTTGAACTTGATTTCCAGAGTTTCGCGATTGTAGCGATGCCCCTTGCAGGTTTCGCAGGTCACATAGACGTCGGGCAGGAAATGCATCTCGATCTTGATGACGCCATCGCCCTGGCAGGCCTCGCAGCGGCCGCCCTTGACGTTGAAGGAAAACCGCCCCGGCCCGTAGCCGCGGGCCTTGGCCTCGGGCAGGCCGGCGAACCAGTCGCGGATAGGTGTGAAGGCCCCGGTGTAAGTGGCCGGATTTGAACGCGGAGTCCGCCCGATCGGGCGTTGGTCGATGTCGATCACCTTGTCAAGATGCTCGAACCCCTTGATCGTTTCGCAAGGCGCCGGCGTCTCATGCGCGCCGTTCAGCTTCACGGCGGCGGTCTTGTACAATGTCTCGATGGTCAGAGTCGATTTGCCGCCGCCCGACACGCCGGTGACGCAGACGAACCGCCCCAGCGGAAAATCCACCGTCACATTCTTCAGGTTGTTGCCGGTCGCGCCGACCACCGTCAGGTTCTTGCCGCTGCCATCGCGCCGGATCTTCGGCACGGCAATCGCGCGCGTGCCGGCAAGATATTGCCCGGTCAGGCTGGCGGGGTCGGCGGCGATCTCGTCGGGGGTGCCGCGGGCGACGATCTGGCCGCCATGGACGCCGGCGCCGGGGCCGATGTCGAAGACGTAATCCGCCTCGCGGATCGCATCCTCGTCATGTTCCACCACTAGAACCGTGTTGCCCTGGTCGCGCAGCCCCTTCAGCGTCGACAGCAGCCGGTCGTTATCGCGCTGGTGCAGGCCGATCGACGGCTCGTCCAGCACGTAGAGAACGCCGGTCAGGCCGCTGCCGATCTGGCTGGCCAGCCGGATGCGCTGGCTTTCCCCGCCCGACAGCGTGCCGGCATTGCGGGAAAGCGTCAGGTAGTTCAGCCCGACATTGACAAGAAATCCAAGACGTTCGCTGATTTCCTTCAGGATGGCACGGGCGATCTCGTTCTTTTGCGCGGTCAGGCTGGCCGGCACGGTGGCGATCCAGTCATGCGCCTCGTAGATCGACTTTTCGACCACCTGTCCCACGTGGAGGCCGGCGATCTTGACCGCCAGCGCCTCGGGCTTCAGCCGGTAGCCGTGGCAGGCGCTGCACGGCCGCCGCCCCTGGAACCGCTCCATGTCCTCGCGGCTCCAGGCGCTGTCGGTCTCGCGGTAGCGGCGCTCCATATTGGGGATGATGCCCTCGAACACCCGGCGGACCTTGTAGCTGCGCCCGCCCTCGTCATAGGCAAAGTCGATCTCCTCGCCCTGCGAACCCTGCAGGAACAGCGATTTCACCTGTTCGGGCAGGTCGCGCCATTTGGTCTTCTTGTCAAAGCCGTAATGGCGGGCCAGCGCATCCACCGTCTGCGTGATATAGGGCGATTTCGACTTGGCCCAGGGCGCCAGCGCCCCCTGGACGATGGACAGCGCCTGATCGGGCACGATCAGCCGTTCGTCGAAGAACAGTTCCACCCCCAGCCCGTCGCAGGCCGGGCAGGCGCCGAAGGGCGCGTTGAAGGAAAACAGCCGCGGCTCAATCTCGGCAATGGTGAAGCCGCTGACCGGGCAGGCGAATTTCTCGGAATAGGTGATGCGGTCGCCCTCGCCCTCGCCCCCTGCCGGCGCGATCTCGATCACGGCAATGCCGTCGGCCAGGTTCAGCGCCGTGCGGAAACTGTCGGCAAGCCGGGTCTCCAGCCCCTCGCGCACCACGATGCGGTCAACCACAACGTCGATGTTGTGGCGGAACTTCTTGTCGAGGACCGGCGGCTCCTCCAGGTCGTGGAAGGTGCCGTTCACCTTCACCCGCTGGAAGCCCTGCTTGCGAAGTTCCAGGAATTCCTTGCGATACTCGCCCTTGCGGTCGCGCACGATCGGGGCAAGCAGATAGGCGCGCGTGCCTTCGGGCATCGCCATCACCGCATCCACCATGTCCTGCACCTGCATGGCGGTGATCGGCAGGCCGGTGGCCGGCGAATAGGGCGTTCCGACGCGGGCAAACAGCAGGCGGAGATAGTCGTAGATCTCCGTCACCGTGCCGACGGTCGAGCGCGGGTTCTTCGAGGTGGTCTTCTGCTCGATGGAAATCGCCGGCGAAAGCCCCGAGATATGGTCGACATCGGGCTTGCCCATCATGTCGAGGAACTGCCGCGCATAGGCCGACAGCGATTCGACATAGCGGCGCTGGCCCTCGGCATAGATCGTGTCAAAGGCCAGCGAGGACTTTCCGGACCCCGAAAGCCCCGTCATCACCACCAGCCGGTCGCGCGGAATGTCGAGATCCACGCCCTTCAGGTTGTGTTCGCGCGCGCCGCGCACTTCGATGAACTTCTGTTCCGCCATGGCCTACCCCGGTCAACGCCCAAGAGATAGGGCAAAACCCCGTCCGATCCAACCCGATTTTGCGAACGAAGGGGGAACGGGCGTGACGCCCTCTATTGGTATTCGCCAAACAATATATGATGGCGCCAGGCATTCCCAAGGTGGCCCATGTTGCGTTTCCTGCGCCCTCGCGCCGTGCCGCCGATGCCCTCGGTTCCCGAGATTGCCGTGGCCGTCGCCGCCAGGCAGATGTATCTCGTCGACGTGCGCGAGCGGGGCGAGTTGCTGCAGACCGGCACCGCCCGCGGCGCGCGGCACATCCCGCTGTCGCAGATCGGTCTGCGGGCCGATCCGCAGGCCGCGGATGCGGCGATCCGGCCGGGCATGCCGGTGGTGGTCTTCTGTGCCTCGGGCGGGCGCTCGGGCGCGGCAGCGCGGCGGCTGCGTCGCATGGGCTATGCGCCAGTCTGGAATCTTGGCGGCTTCGGCGACTGGGTGCGCGCCGGCGGTCAGGTCGAGAGGGTCTGACGCCGCGCCTGTTGCAGCGCATGTACCGCGATTCCGGCGGTGCAGGCCAGCATGGCAACCCCGGTCAGCGCCCAGGGTCCGGCGTCCGACAGCAGGGCGGCAAGGACTGGCGTGCCGGTCGTGGTGCCCAGGTTGCCCAGCTGCGCAACGGCCCCCGAGGCGCGGGCGCGGTCGTCGGCCGTCGCGTTCAGCTCTGGGATAGCGGCGAAGCTGGCGCCCTGCACGATTCCCAGCGCCGCCGAAAGCCAGAGGCCCGCCGCCGCCATTCCGCCGGCCTGCCCCCAGAACAGCGCCAGCGCCAGAAAGCCCGGCACCGCGGCGGCATAGCCCCATTGCACCAGCCGCACCGCCCGCATCCGCGACAGAAGCCAGACACCCAGCGTCAGCGACACGGCGATCGAGACCAGCGGCATGCCGGTGGCCAGAAGGTCGCGTGCCCCTTCGGGGGCGGCGGCGGGCAGCAGCGTCAGGCAGGCGACATAGAGGAAGGTGTAAAAGCAGAAACCCATCGCCGGCGCCGCCAGCCGCGGCGAGGCATAGATGGCCAGATGCTGCGCCAGAAGGTTGCCCAGCGGCCCGGGCCGGCGCGGCGGATCGGCCGGCAGCGCCAGCGCCAGCACCACGGCCAGCGCCGCCATCCAGCCGGCATGGGCCAGAAACAGCGCCGGCGCGCCACCGGCCGCGACGATCCCCGGCGCGATCAGCGCCAGAAGCGCATAGGTCACGCCAAAGAAGCTGGACCACAGCGTCATGGCAAAGGGGCGTCGCGCCTCGGGTGCCAGCGCCGCGATCATCGTCGGCCCGACGACGACGATGGCCAGATGCGAGACGCCCTCCAGCACGCGGGCGGCCAGCATCACCGGATAGGGCGGCAGCATCGCCTCCAGGGCCGAGACCGCGGCCCCGAGCAGCATGGCGGCCACGATGGCCCGGCGCGGCCCGATCCGCGCCACCAGAAGCCCCGCCGTCGTGCCGAAGATCAGCCCCACCAGCCCCACGATCGAAACGATCAGCCCCAGCGCCGCCTCGCCCCCCGCGCCGTAGATTGCCCGCAGATCGGCGAACAGCACCGAGATCTTGCCGAACTGCGCCGCCGCGCCCAGGCCCGCGGCCCAGAGGAGGAGGACAAGGACCATCGGGGGAATCGTCGGGGTGAATCGCGCCATGCCGCCATGGCTAGACGACCGGCCGGGATTGCACCAGCCACCGCCTTTCGCGCCGCCCGCTGGCACGCC
>JACSRN010000016.1 GCA_014879735.1 Paracoccaceae bacterium | reverse complement strand
GGCGGACAAGGCCCTTGCCCGGCTGCGGTTTGGTGCGGGGCCTTGGTCCGTCTTCCGGATATCCAGCGGTTTTCTGCAACCTGTTACCTTGTCTTGCGCTATATCTGATATTTTTGCGCAGCACTGCCAGATCAGTCGGCTATCGATATAAGTCGCGATAAGACCGCCTTATCGCGGGGCTTGATGCGGCGGGCATAGGGCGGGCATAGCCCGTTTCGTAGTGCGGTGCTCAACGGCTGCAGGCGGGTGGGGTGCCGCCAGCGACCTGTTTTTGTGGGGGGTGCAGCGCCGGCGGCGCGATTGACCATGGAACGTGCCGCCTGATCCAGGCAGCGATTCCTGTTCAGAGTTCCGCCGCAGGCGGGACTCCACAGCACAGACTTGATAACAGTTATCAAATCCGCCAATCTGAGCCGGAGAGCACCGGAGGCCACCATGATCAGCGCAGACCTTGGATCGCAGCTTGAAGGCTTTGTCACGAAGCTGGTCGAAACCGGGCGCTACAATTCCAAGAGCGAGGTTCTGCGCGAGGGGATCCGCCTGGTTCAGGAGCGTGAAGCCCGGCTTGCCGTGCTGGACCAGGCGCTTGCGCGCGGTATTGCCGATGCGGAGGCGGGGCGGACCAGACCCGCGGCCGAGGTTTTCGCGCAGCTTGAGGCCAGGTATCAGGCCCCGGACCGCGCCGGGGAATGATCGTCGAACTTACCGCCACGGCCGAGGCGGATCTTGAGAGCATCGGCGACTACATTGCGCGCGACAATCCGCAGCGCGCCCGGAGTTTCCTGCGCGACCTTTATCGCAGCTGCATGGAGCTTGCCGACATGCCGGAGGCCTGGCCTGTCGTTCCGCGCCACGAACGCCACGGCATTCGCCGGCGGGTGCATGGGCGATATCTGATCTTCTACCGCATCGGCATTGATCGGATCACCGTCCTGCATGTGCTGAACGGCGCGATGGATGTCGATGGGATCCTGTTTCCCGGCGGATGACGGACATTGCTGAAGGCCGGGCGGGACTGACGGCCGACCCTGCCACCAAATAAACTGATTGATCGAGCAATCAGAAAGTTGACATCGCGCCGGCCTTGGCCCAGTAATCTGGAACAGGGTCCGGATGCGCGCGCCACATGGGCCGGATCCGACGGCTGCCTCGATGACGAAAATGGAGGTCTGGCTCATGGATGACGTTCTGAACAGCGGTGTGAAACGAGCGATGCGGGACCATGTTCTGGTTCCGGCGCAGGAAATGGCGCGGCTTGGAAAGACGGCCCAGCCGGTGCTGACCCGCGCGGAGGGCATTCATGTCCATACCGAGGACGGGCGTCGCCTGATCGACGGGCCGGCGGGAATGTGGTGCGCGCAGGTCGGCTACGGTCGGCGCGAAATCGTCGATGCCATTGCCGAACAGGCGATGACGCTGCCATATGCCTCGCCCTGGTACATGGCGACCAGCCCGGCGGCACGGCTGGCGGAAAAGATCGCCACGCTGACGCCGGGCGATCTGAATCGCATCTTCTTTACCACCGGCGGTTCCACGGCCGTGGACAGTGCGCTGCGGTTCTGCGAATTCTACAACAACGTTCTCGGCCGGCCGCAAAAGAAGCGGATCATCGTGCGCTATGACGGCTATCACGGCTCGACCGCGCTGGCTGCCGCCTGCACCGGGCGCACCGGCAACTGGCCGAACTTCGATATCCGGCAGGACCGCATCTCGTTCCTGTCCAGCCCCAACCCCCGGCATGCCGGAAATCGTACGCAGGCGGAATTCCTTGATGATCTGGTGGCGGAATTCGAAAGCCGGATCAAGGATCTGGGCGGCGATACCATTGCCGCTTTCCTGGCCGAGCCGATCCTGGCCTCGGGCGGCGTGATCATTCCGCCTGCCGGCTATCACGCACGCTTCAAGGCGATCTGCGAAAAGTACGACATCCTGTATATCTCGGACGAGGTGGTGACGGGGTTCGGCCGCTGCGGCGAATGGTTCGCCTCCGAAAAGGTGTTCGGCGTGGTGCCCGACATCATCACCTTCGCCAAGGGCGTGACCTCGGGCTATGTTCCGCTTGGCGGTCTCGCGATATCCGAGCGGGTACTCGCCCGCGTCTCGGGCGAGAACGCGAAGGGCAGCTGGTTCACCAACGGGTACACCTATACCGGCCATCCGGTCGCCTGCGCGGCGGCGCTGGCGAATATCGCGCTGATGGAGCGTGACGGCATCGTCGAGCATGCGCGCGATCTGGCCGGCCATTTTGCGGCAGGCCTGCGGTCTTTGGCGGATCTGCCGGGGGTGGCGGATGTGCGCTCGGTCGGGCTGGTCGGCTGTGTCCAGTGCCTGCTGGACACCAGCCGCGTTGATTCCACCGATGCCGACAAGGCCTTTACCCGCGAGATCGACGAACGCTGCTTCGAACTGGGGCTGATCGTGCGGCCGCTGGGGGATCTCTGCGTGATCTCGCCGCCGCTGATCATCACCCGCAACGAGATCGACGAGGTGATCGCCATCATGCGCCGCGCGATTTCCGAGGTCGGCACCCGGCATGGCCTTGGCCGGCAAGACATGAAGCAAGCGGCCGTCTGACCGCATCCGCATCCCCTGACACCAACCAACGGGACTGACATGCTGCATTCCATCGACTGGCACGCCCGCGCCAAGACGGCAAAGCTGCCCAACCGCCCCTTCATCGACGGACAATATGTCGACAGCCTTTCGGGCGAGACCTTCCCCTGCATCTATCCCGGCGACGGGCGGCTTCTGACCCGGGTCGCATCCTGCAATGCGGCAGATGTGGATGTGGCCGTGCGATCCGCCCGCAAGGCGTTTGAATCCGGTGTCTGGTCGCGCATGGCACCGGCCGACCGGCGGCGGATCCTGCTGCGGTTTTCGGATCTGATCCTTGCCAATCGCGAAGAGCTGGCGCTGCTGGAAACGCTGAACGTCGGCAAGCCGATCGCCAATGCTTTCAACGGCGATGTGGTCAGTGCGGCGACCTGCATCGCCTGGTATGCCGAGGCCATCGACAAGGTCTATGGCGAGGTGGCGGCAACCGCCCATGACATGACGACGCTGATCGTGCGCGAACCTCTGGGCGTGGTTGCGGCGGTGGTGCCGTGGAACTATCCGATGTCGATGTCGGCATGGAAGCTGGGGCCGGCGCTGGCGACCGGAAACTCCGTCATCCTGAAGCCTGCCGAACAATCGCCCTTCACCGGGCTGAAATTCGGCGAGCTGGCGATCGAGGCCGGGATTCCGCCGGGGGTTCTGAACGTGGTGCCGGGGCTGGGCCACATCGCGGGCAAGGCGCTCGGGCTGCATATGGATGTGGATTGCGTGGGCTTTACCGGCTCGACCGAGGTCGGCAAATATTTCATGCAATATTCCGGCCAGTCGAACATCAAGCGGATCGGGCTGGAACTGGGCGGCAAGTCGCCGCAGGTGGTGCTTGCCGATTGCGAGGATCTGGATGCTGCAGCCGCCGGGATCGCGGCGGGAATCTTTGGCAACAGCGGGCAGGTCTGCAATGCGGGCAGCCGGCTGATCGTCGACGAAAAGGTGCGCGACCTCTTGCTGGAAAAGATCGTGGCGCAGGCCAGGGTCTTCGTGCCGGGCGATCCGCTGGATGCCAAGACCCGCATGGGCTCGCTTGTGACCGAGGACCAGATGGATCGCGTCCTGGGCTATATCGATGCCGGCCGCGCCGAAGGCGCCGCAACGGTGATCGGCGGTGGTCGCGTGCGCAACGAGACGGGCGGGTTCTTCGTCGAGCCGACCGTGTTCGACGGCGTGCGAAACGGCATGAAGATCGCGCAGGAGGAAATCTTCGGCCCGGTCCTGTCCGCCATAACCGTCAGGGGATTCGACGAGGCGATGGAGGTGGCGAACGACACCGTCTATGGCCTGGCGGGCGCGGTCTGGACCGGGTCGGTCAAGAACGCCCACCGGGCAGCCAAGGCAATCCGGGCGGGGGTGGTCTGGGTCAACTGCTTCGACCGCGGTTCCTTCGCCGTGCCGTTCGGCGGGTTCAAGCAATCGGGCTTTGGCCGGGACAAGTCGCTGCATGCGATGGACAAGTATACCGACCTCAAGGCCATGTGGTTCGCCCATTGACCGCATTGTGCCGTCCCTTCTGGGGAGGCACGTCGCATAACGTCCGAGGGTGATATGTGGAAGGATGACGTCCTCTCGCAGCTGGTTGTTCCCTATGCGGAGCGGCGCCGTCGCATCGAGGCGGAGCCGCTGCCTGAGAACATCGGCGCGCTGATCGATGCCGCCGCAGCCGAGGCGGGCGACGGGCTGCTGTGGAACTTCTTCGACAGCGGCGAGACGATCACCTATGCCGGAATGCGGCGGGCGGTGAACGGCCTTGCTGCGCGGCTGGTGGCAATCGGCATCGGCAAGGGCAGCCATGTCGGGGTGATGCTGCCCAATATCGCGGCCTTTCCACTGACCTGGCTGGCGCTGGGGCGGATCGGGGCGGTGATGCTGCCGATCAACCCGGGCTATACCCCGCGCGAGATTGCCCATGTGATGCAGGTGGCCGGGGCGGAATGGATCGTGACCCATGCCGCGACCCGCACCACGCTGGATCAGGCCACCGCCGAAGGCCTGGTTGCGCTGCCGCCCGGGCGGATGATCGTCGTGGGTGGCGAGGTTCCGCCCGGGGGCCATGCCTGGGAGGATCTTGCCGCAACGCCCGCCGACAGCTTTGCCGCGCCCGAACCCGTGGGCCACGACGACCTGCTGAACATCCAGTTCACCTCTGGCACCAGCGGGTTTCCAAAAGGCTGCATGCTGAGCCAGCGTTACTGGATTTCCGCAGGCAAGGTGAATGCCTTCCGCGACGGGCGGGTCTATCGCCGCATCCTCGCCTCGACGCCGTTCTTCTACATGGATCCGCAATGGCTGCTGCTGATGACGCTGTACCAGCGCGGCACGCTGTTTGTTGCCGCGCGGCAGTCGACCAGCCGGTTTTCCGGCTGGCTGGCCGAATTCGGGATCGAGTTCTGCCTGCTGCCCTGGGTGTTGCACGGCATGGCGCCGCAGTCGCATGATGCCGACAACCGGGTAATCCGCGCCAATATCTACGGCTGCCCCAGGGGATTGCATGCGGCGCTGGAAGAGCGGTTCGACCTGAACGCGCGCGAGGCTTTCGGCATGACCGAGATCGGCCCGGCGATGTTCGCGCCGCTGGAGCGGCCAGACAAGGTCGGATCGGGGTCCTGCGGCGTGCCATGCCCGTTTCGCGAATGCCGCATCGTGGATGAGGCGGGCAATCCGGTGCCGCAGGGCGCGGTGGGAGAGCTGCAGATCCGCGGCCCCGGCATCATGCTGGGCTATTACAACAACCCCGAGGCCACGGCAGAGGTGCTGCGCGACGGCTGGTTTTCCAGCGGCGACCTGTTTCGGCAGGACGAGGACGGCTTCTTCTACATCGTCGGGCGCAAGAAGGACATGATCCGCCGCTCTGCCGAGAACATCGCCGCGCGCGAGGTCGAGACGGTTCTGGCCGCGGCGCCCGGTGTGGCCGAGGTGGCAGTCGTCGGCGTTCCCGATCCGCTGCGCGGCGAAGAGGTCAAGGCCTATCTGAAGCTGAAGGAAGGCCAGACGCCCGACCGCGCGGTTCTGGACGGCATCATCGTTGCGGCGCAGGCGGGCCTCGCCCCGTTCAAGGTGCCGCGGTTCTATGAATTCGTCGCTGATTTTCCGCGCACCGCCTCGCTGAAGATCGCCAAGCCGCAGATCACCGCGGGCGTGGCAGATCTGCGGGCAGGGGCGTTCGACCGCACCACCGGCAACTGGATCGAGAAGGGCAGGGGATGAAGCCGCAATACGATGCCGTCATTGTGGGCGGCGGTCACAACGGCCTGACCTGCGGTGCCTATCTGGCCCGCGCCGGCATCAAGGTCCTGGTGGTGGAACGGCGAGACATCGTCGGCGGCGCAGCCGTGACCGAAGAGATCGCGCCGGGGTATCGCTCCTCGATGGCGTCCTATTATCAGGGCCTGCTGCAACCCAAGGTCATCCTCGACCTGGAGCTGCAGAAATACGGGTTTCAGGTCCTGCCCGCCCATCCCACGGTCTTTGCACTGGAGGGCGGGCGCAGCTTTACCATGTGGGACGATCCGGAGAAATTTGCCGCCGAGATCGGCAAGCTCTCGAATGTGGATGGCCAGGCATATGCGCGCTACCGCGCCCATATGCAGAAGGTCGCGCCTTTCATGAAACAGCTGCTGTGGGAGGTGCCGGTCAATCCCGGCAGCAAGCGGCCGCGCGACCTGTGGCGACTGGCCGGTTTCGTCTGGCGGTTCCGCAAGATCGGGCCGCAGTTCTTCGACATCTACAACCTGCTGACGATGAGCGCATATGACTATCTGTCGCGCTGGTTCGAATCGGATGACGTAAAGCTGGTGCTGGGGTTTTTCGCCGGCGGCGGCGGCGCGAATTCCAGCCTCAAGACCCCCGGTTCGGCCTATATGCTGGCCCGCGGCATCGTGCGCGACGGCAGCACGGCCGCCGGCCCCGCCGGTTTCATGAAGGGCGGCATGGGGTCGGTTTCAGAGGCAATTCGCCGGTCGGGCGAAGCGCATGGCATGGAGGTCCGCACCGGCTGCCCGGTCGAGCGCATCCTGGTCGAGAACAATCGCGCGACCGGCATCCGGCTGCAGGACGGCGAGGAGATCCGCTCGAAGATCGTGATCGCCAATGCGACGGCGCGCACGATCTTTACCCGGCTTCTGGATCCGGCAACCCTGCCCGAGGCGTTCAACCGCGACATCAAGGGCATCCGCTGCGAAAGTACGGTGTTCCGGGTGAACCTTGCGCTGGCGGCCCTGCCGCAGGCGCCGGGCCTTGGTGGGGGAACGGCCGAAGGGATCGTGCCGCAGATGACCATCGCACCCTCCGTTGCCTATATGGAGCGCGCGCACCGCATGTCGCAGGAAGGCGAGATGGCCGATCAGCCCTTCCTGATCGTCAAGGTGCCGACGATGGTGGATCCGACGCTGGCGCCTTTGGGTCATCATGTCATGAACGTCTTTGGCGGACATGCGCCCTATACGCTGGCCAGCGGCAACTGGGACGAGCGGCGCGAGGAATTGTGGGCGAATGTCCTGAAGGTGCTGAAGACGCAGTTCCCCGATATCGAAGATCTGATCCTGCACCGGCAGGTGCTTACGCCGCTGGATCTGGAACGGATTTTCGACTTGCCGAACGGCCACGTGCACCACGGCGAGATCAGTGCCGATCAGATGTTCTTCCGTCGCTTCTCGCCCGATTACGCGGATTACCGCAGCCCGGTGAAGGGGCTGTATCAGGCCAGCGCCTCGGTTCACCCCGGTGGCGGGGTGACAGGGGTTCCCGGGCATAATGCGGCGAAGGTGATCCTGCAGGATCGCAGGGAATGGAGCTGAGCCATGCTGATCGACTTTTCCAGCCGTCCGCCGCTGCCCGAATTCTCGCCGCCAGCGCCGCATCTGCAGAACTATCGGCGCATCTATCAGGGCAGCGAGAAGCGCTCGGCCGGGTCGGATGCGGCACAGGGGCTGGACGGCTATCTGGAAACCTATGACCGGCTGGAGACCCGGCATGTGGTGATCAAGGCGCGCGACCTGACCACGACCTTCGGCTTCAAGATCCCGAACGAGGCGGTGGCGGCCTTCGTCCAGGCGCATGGACCGCGGTTCATCGGCTTTGCCGGAATTGACCCATGGCAGGCGGATGCGGTGGCGGCCTTCGACCATGCGGTGAACCATCTTGGCTTGCGGGGGCTGAACCTGCAGTGCTTCGAACTCAAGATGACGCCGGACGACCCGCGCCTGTTCCCGCTTTATGAAAAGGCCATCGCCCTCGATGTGCCGGTCAACATTCATTGCGGCATCAACTTTTCGACCCATACGCCGATGTCGGTAGGCCGGCCCGAGCATCTGGACAATGTGATGGTGCGCTATCCCGAGTTGCGGGCCATCGCCTCTCCGCCGGGCTGGCCCTGGGTGCAGGAGCTGATCGGCGTGGCGTGGCGCCATCCGAACCTGTGGATCGGTGTGCTGGCCGTGCGGCCGAAACTGCTTGCCAAGGCGCATTCGGGATATGAGCCGCTGCTGCAATACGGCCGCACCATCCTGCAGGACAAGATGGTGTTCGGATCGGCCTTCCCGATGATGCCGGTCGAGGCCGCGGTGGCAGAGGTTGACGGGCTGGGCCTGGCGGCCGAGGTGCGGCAAAAGTGGCTGCATGACAATGCCGCCCGGTTTCTCGGCCTTGCCGGGGCAGCGGCGTAGAGGAAAGCTGCAATCGGGCTTGCTTTTCCGGTTGCGCGTGGCGAGACAGGGGCGGAAGCCCGATAAATGGGCGAAAGCGCCGGATTTCGATGCAAGATGGAAAACCCATATCGCGCCGGTCGGCCGGCAAGCCGGCTTCGACCGGCCGCGACGATCAGGTGATCGACCGTCGCCGCAGCCTGGTCGAGGCGGCGGTCAAGGTCATCTCGAAACGTGGGCTGACGGGCGTTACCATCAATTCCATCGCGACCGAGGCGGAATGCTCCTACGGCGTGGTGGCCTTTCACTTCCAGTCCAAGGAAGGCATCGTCTTTGCCGCGCTGAACCATACGGCGGCGGAATACGAGGCCTATCTGAAGAAGCTGGCGGAAAAGGCCATTGGTCCTGCCGACCGCATCCGCCGGATGATCGACACCGATTTCAGCCGCAAGGCGGCAGGGCGGGACACCATCGCGCTGTGGCTGGCCTTCTGGGCCGAGGCGGTGCGGGTTCCCGCCTATCACAAGCGCTGCGCGGCGCTGCGCGAACAATACAACCGCGCGGTGGCCACCGACATCGGCGAGCTTGCGGCGCTGCGGGGCGTTGCGGTGGATGCCGATCAGCTGGCGGTGTCGCTGAACGCCCTGATCTCGGGGCTGTGGATCGAGAACCTTCTGTCACCGATGTCGATCACCGAGGGGCAGAAGATGGGGCATGCGGCCTGTCTGGCCCTCATGCGCCCGTATTTTCCCGAGGATTTCTGAAACGGCCCTGGCCGGGTCCTAGCGCGGGGCGGAATGGCCCTGCAGGACATTCACCGCATTGGTGCCGATCGCCTCGATCGCATAGCCGCCCTCCAGGACGAACAGTGCGGGGATGCCCAGGGCGCCGATGCGGCGCCCGGCTTCCAGGAAGTCGGCGCTTTTGAGCGTGAAGCGCGAAATCGGATCCTCCTCGAACGCATCCACCCCCAGCGACACGACCAGACGGTCCGGCGCGAAGGCGGCGATGCGGGCAAGCGCGGTCTCCAATGCTGCGCCCCATGCCGCAAAGCCCGATCCCCAGGGCAGGGGCAGGTTCAGGTTGCAGCCCTGTCCGGCACCTGTCCCGGTCTCGTCGGCGAAGCCGATGTAATAGGGGTATTCCTGCACCGGATCGGCGTGGATTGAGACGGTCAGCACATCGGCGCGGTCATAAAAGATGTCCTGCGTCCCGTTGCCGTGGTGATAGTCGATGTCCAGCACGGCGACCCGCCCCGCGCCGGTGTCGCGGAAATGCTGCGCGGCAATGGCGGCGTTGTTCAGGAAGCAATAGCCGCCGAAATAGTCGCGCCCGGCATGATGCCCCGGCGGGCGGCACAGCGCAAAGGCCGCAGGCGCGCCATCATTCACCAGCCTTGCCCCCGTCAGCGCGCAATCGACCGCGGCCCGGGCCGCCTCCCATGTGCCGGCAAGGACCGGGCTGCTCATGTCCACGGCATAGCGGCCGAGTTCGGCACCGGGGCGGGTGGTGGGGATCATCCGCGTGCGGCGCGGTGGCCAGATGTTCGGATAGGCGGGAATGTCGCCGACCTCGGCCAGCCAGTCAGCCCAGATGGTTTCCAGAAACCGCACGAAGGCCGCATCGTGAACGGCGAGGACGGGCTCGATGTCGAAGCTGTCGGGCGCGATGACCGGCCCCAGATCGGCGCGGCCCACGGCCTCCAGCACCAGTTCGGCCCGGCGCGGGATCTCGAACGCATCCATCCATTTGCCGCGGTAGAATTCGGTATCCACGCTTTGCAGGCGGTGGCGGTCGGAAAAGATGGTGATCATCGGGACCTCAGAACGGAAGGGCGGGGCGCGTGGCGGGGGTGGCGAACCATCCGCCGACCGCCGCCTCGAAGGCAAGGCCGGCGCGGAACACCGCCGGATCGTCATAGCTGCGACCGACCAGCTGGATGCCGGTTGGCACGCCGCTGTCGGCGTGGCCGGAAGGCAGGGCCAGCACCGGGCAGCGGCCAAGCATGTTGAAGGGCCAGGCCATGGTCCAGCCGAGATAGGGGTCGATCTCCTTGCCATTGATCTGCAAGGGCGCGCGCATCTCGAAATCGGCCGCGATGGCCGGTATCGCCAGCGTGGGGCAGAGGAAGAGGTCATAGTCTTCCATCATCGGGCCGAAATGCGCATAGATCCGCCCTTCGACATTCAGGCTTGCCAGGTAGTCGCGGGTGGTGACGGCCAGCGACCGGCGGGCGAAATCTGCAGCGTAACTGGTCAGGCAGGCCTCGCGGTCATCGAGATATTCCGCCAGCCAGGCGCCGAAAAGCGTGGCGTGATGGGTCGCAGCGGCGCGGTACATGTCCCAGGACCAGGGCAGCGCGACCTCGACCACCTCTGCCCCCAGCGAACGGAAGACCTCGACCGCGCGCAGCGTATTGGCACGGACCTGGGGATCGACCTCCATGAAACCGAAATCGACGGAGAAGGCGATCTTCCAGCCGCGGACGCCGCCGCGATCCATCGTCAGCTCCAGCCTGGGCTTCAGCGAGGCGATGTCCTGCGGATGCGGTCCGGCCAGGACGTTCTGCATCAGCAGGCAATCCTCGACCGTGCGGGCCATCGGGCCGGGATGGTTGTAATGATCAAGGTTGAAGGGCGGTGTCGACGGCACCCGGCCATAGGGCGGCTTGAAGCCGACAATGCCGCAGGCCGCAGCCGGGATGCGGATCGATCCACCGATGTCCGAACCCGTCGCCAGCATGGTCAGCCCCGCCGCCAGCGCCGCGCCCGACCCGCCCGAGGATCCTCCGGGGGTGAAGGCCGGGTTCCAGGGGTTGCGGGTGATGCCCCATTGCCGCGAGTGGCAATAGGGCACGCAGGAAAACTCGGGTGTCGTGGTGCGGGCATGGATGATGGCGCCGGCATCCAGCAGGCGCTGGACCACCGGCGCAGTGTCGGGCGCGACGTGATCGGCATACAGCAGCGAACCATAGGTCGTGACCTTTCCCGCCATCATGTTTTCATCCTTGAGCGCGGTCGGCAGCCCCTCCAGCGGCCCGAGATCGGCCGAACGCGCGGCATACCGCAGCTCGGCCCGCCGGGCCTGGTCCATCGCTTCGTCGGCATAGGTGAAACAGACGGCATTCAGCCCCTCGGCGCTGGCCGCGATACGGGAAAGCAGGGTCTGCAGCAGCTCGACCGGCGAAAGCGCACGGCTGCGGAACAGGCGCAGCGCCTCGGCCGCGCCAAGGTAGGCAAGGTCGGTTTCGATCATGGCATCCGGTCCCGAAACATGTCCGATCTGCCGTGCATTCTGGCTGTCGCGTGATTGATTGGTCAATCAGTTTGTTGACAGGTCCGTGTTTCCAATTACTGTGATTCAGCGATGGGCGACGATGCAGAGAAGCTGTGACAAAGCGGTCGGGCGCGCCCCCGGGAAATGCAAGTGAAACAAAGCTCACAAGGTTGGAAGCATGAACGAATCGTATCACCGCCAGATGGACGATCTGGCCTCCCGGCTGCGCCGTGGGGCGATCTCGCGCCGTGAATTCCTTGTCCGCAGCACCGCGCTTTTGGCGGCGGGTGCGGTTGCGGGCATCCCGGGCGCATCCCGTGCCCAGGCCGACGCGCCGAAGTCCGGCGGTACGATGCGGCTGGGCCTGCACAATGCCTCTCAGAACGACAACCTCGACCCCGGCACCTGGTCGACCAGCTGGACCGGCGCCAGCTTCAACGGCGGGGTCTACAACAACCTGGTCGAGATCCTGCCCGACGGTACGGCCCAGCCCGATCTTGCCGAAAGCTGGGAGCCGAATGAAAACGCCTCGGTCTGGCGGATCAAGCTGAGATCCGGCGTCACCTTCCACAACGGCAAGTCGCTTGAACCCGAGGATGTGCGCCAGTCGTTCCTGCACCATATGGGCGAGGGCAGCACCTCGGGCGCCCGCGCGATCGTGCAGCAGATCTCTTCGATCGAGGTGGATGGCACCGATACGGTGGTCTTTACCCTGGCCGACGGCAATGCCGACTTCCCCTATCTGTTGTCGGATTATCACCTGTCGGTCTTCCCCGCGCTTGAGGGCGGCGGCATCGACATCCAGTCCGCCAGCGGCACCGGCGCCTTCCTTCTGGACAGTTTCGAGCCGGGGATCGCGACCCGCCTGGTGCGCAATCCGAACTATCACAAGAACAACAAGCCCTATCTGGACGAGGTGGAATTCATCTCGATCCCCGATGCCACCGCCCGGCTGAACGCGCTTCTGACGGGCGAGGTCGATTTCATCCAGGACGTCGATATCCGCAACGTGCCGATGATCGAGCGCAGCACCGATTTCGCGGTGCAGCGGGTGCCGGGGCTGCGGCATTTCTCGTTCGACATGGACACGCGGGTGGCACCCTTCGACAATCCCGATGTGCGACTGGCGCTGAAATATGCGCTGGACCGGGACGATGTGATCGAAAAGGTCTTTCTGGGCGAGGGACGCAAGGGCAACGACAACCCGGTCTCGTCGATCATGAAATTCTATCACGAGATGCCCCAGCGCGACTACAGCGTGGAAAAGGCCAAGGAGCATCTGCAGAAGGCGGGGCTGGAGACCGTCTCGGTGGATCTGCATGTGGCCGAGAACGCCTTTGCCGGGGCCATCGACGCGGCGGTGCTGTATCAGGAGCATGCGGCGCGGGCGGGGATCACCATCAATGTCGTCCGCGAGGCGGCGGATGGCTATTGGGAGAACGTGTGGCTGAAGAAACCCTTCGCCGGGGTGGACTGGTTCGGCCGGGCGACGGTGGACTGGCTGTTCTCGACCATCTACACCTCGACCGCGCCGTGGAACGCCGGCTGGTCCAATGCCCGTTTCGACGAGCTTCACGCCCTGGCCCGTGCCGAAACCGATGATGACAAGCGCACGGCCTATTATGCCGAGATGCAGCAGATCATCCATGACGACGGCAATATCCTGACCGTCGCCTTCGTGGACTGGCGGAACGGCGTCTCGACCAAGCTCGGCTATGAAACGGTCGGCGGGCTGATGCCGCTGGACAACATGCGCATGTGCGAGCGTTGGTGGCGCAAGGACTGACGCTGCAAGGGACCAGGCACCGCGGACGGGGTTGCATCCCGTCCGCGGTTCTTTTCGGCAAGGATGGCAACGTGTCGCCACGGTGCACCGGCCGCGGCCGGGCACAGGCGCATAGATGGTGTATCAGGCGGGTGGAGGACAACCGATGAGGCAGCAGGTCAGCAACAGTCCGGGGTTCGCCCCGTCGCGCAGGGGATTCATGGCCGGTCTGGCCGCCGGGGCGGGCGGGCTGACGCTGCCGCGCGTTGCCCTGGCGCAGGACGGGCCGAAGCCCGGCGGAAAGCTGCGCTATGGCATGAACGACGGATCGCAGCAGGATACGCTCGACCCGGCAAGCTGGGCCACGGTCATGACCGGCTTTGCCTTCAATGGCGCGCTTTGCAACAATCTGGTGGAGCTTCTGCCAGACGGCACCCTTGCCGGGGATCTGGCGGAAAGCTGGGAGGCCGATGCCGGGGCCATGCGCTGGACCTTCGTGCTGCGCCAGGGGGTGAAGTTCCATGACGGCCGCCCCCTGACGCCCGAGGATGTGCGCCAATCGATCCTGCACCACATGGGCGAGGACAGCAGCTCGGGCGCGCTGGCCATCGTCCGGCAGATCGAGCGGATCGATACCGCCGAAGGTCAGGTGATCTTTACCCTGGTCGAAGGGAATGCCGATTTCCCGGCGCTGATGTCGGACTATCACCTGTCGATCTTCCCGGCCCGCGACGGCGGCGGGATCGACTGGGAAAGCGGCATCGGCACGGGTGCGTTTAAGCTGGACAGTTTCGAGCCGGGCGTCGCCATCCGGCTGTTGCGCAACCCCGAATATCACAAGCCGGGCCTGCCGCATTTCGACGAGGTCGAGGTCCTGAACATCCCCGATTCCACCGCACGGCTGAATGCCTTGCTGACCGGCGAAGTCGATGTGATCGAGGATGTCGATATCCGCAATGTCACGCTGGTCGAGCGCGACCCGAAGCTGAAGGTGGTGCGGACGCCCAGCCTGCGGCATCTGACCTTCGACATGAACTGTTCGGTTGCGCCCTACGACAACCCCGCGGTCCGCAAGGCCCTTAAGCTGGCGCTCGACCGCGATGACATCATTGCCAAGGTCTTTCTGGGCGAGGCGACCAAGGGCAACGACAACCCCGCCGCGCGGATCATGCCCTATTTCGCCGAAACGCCGCCGCAGTACGACTACGACCCCGAGGCAGCCCGCGCCATCCTGAAGGAGGCCGGGCTCGATGGGGTAAGCGTCGATCTGTCGGTGGCGGAATCGGCCTTTCCCGGCGCGATCGATGCGGCCGTGCTGTTTCGCGAACAGGCGGCCAAGGCAGGGATCACCGTCAATGTCGTGCAGGAGGCCGACGATGGTTACTGGGACAACGTCTGGCTGAAGAAACCCTTCAATGCTTCGGACTGGTATGGTCGCGTCACGCTCGACTGGCTGTTTGCAACTTCCTACACTTCGGACTCGCCCTGGAACAACACGGGGTTCCAGAACGCCGGGTTCGACGAAATCTGCAAGGCGGCCCGCACCGAGCTGGATCCCGCCAGGCGCGCCGCGCTCTATGCCGAGGCGCAGCAGATTCTGCATGACGAGGGCGGTGTGATCACCGTGGCCTTCGTCAGCTGGCGGCTGGCAATGACGACGAATGTGGGCCACGGCGAGTTGGGCGGGATCCTGCCCGCCGACAATCACCGCGGCGCCGAACGCTGGTGGCGTGCCGACATCTGACCCCGTGGTCCCGCCCGCGGGACGGCACCCCGCAAGACCGAATGACCGGAGAGCGCAGACATGACATCAAGATCCCATCCGATCCTGTCCATGGTGACAAGCCGGATCGGCCTGGGGCTTCTGAGCCTGCTGATCGTTTCTCTGGTCATTTTTTCGGCGGTCAGCTTCCTGCCCGGCAGCTATGCCTCGGCGATCCTGGGTCAGAACGCGACGCCCGAGGCGGTGGCGGCGATGGAGCAGAAGCTGGGGCTGAACCGGCCGTGGTTTCTGCGCTATGTGGCCTGGCTTGGCGCGGCTGCGACCGGCGACATGGGGATGTCCTTCGCCGGGCGGCCGGTGATGACGGTGGTCGGGCCGCGGCTGAAGAACACCATTCTTCTGGCCTCGATCACCGCCGTGATCGCGGTACCGCTTGCCATAACGCTGGGGGTTCTGTGCGCGCGGTTTCGCGGGCGGTTCATCGACAAGTTTCTCTCGACCACCACGCTCGCCTCGATCTCGCTGCCGGAATTCCTGGTGGCCTATATCGTGATGATGGTGCTGGCGGTGAAGTTGCAACTTTTTCCTTCGATGGCAGGCATCCGCAACGGCATGGATTTCGCCGATCAGCTGTACCGGATGGTGCTGCCGATCCTGACGCTGCTGCTGGTGATCCTGGCGCATATGGTGCGCAACACCCGCGCGGCGATCCTTTCCGTGATGGCCAGCCCCTATATCGAGATGGCACGCCTGAAGGGCGAGCCGGAGGGCCGCGTCGTCCTGCGACAGGCGTTGCCCAATGCCATCGGCCCGATCGCCAGCGTGGTGGCGCTGAACCTTGCCTATCTGATTTCCGGTGTCGTGGTGATCGAGGTGGTCTTCGTCTACCCCGGCATCGGCCAGGCGATGATCGATGCGGTCAGGAACCGCGACGTGCCGGTGATCCAGGCCTGCGCGCTGATCTTTGCCACTGCCTATATCGGCTTCAACCTGATTGCCGACGTCATCTCGATCGTCAGCAACCCGCGCCTGCTGCATCCGCGCTGAGGGGGACGACATGGACCAGAGCCTGCATTCCCGCCCCGTCGACCCCGGCCGGATGACCCGCGCATTGCGGCTGGTCCGGTCTGCGCCATTGACCGCAAAGATCGGCATGGTGGTCATGGCGATCTATGCCTTCGTGGCGCTTTTCGCGCCGCTGCTGGCGCCCTATGGCGAAGTGGAGGTGGTCTCGCGCGTGCCGTTCGAGGCCTGGGGCCCGGAACACCTGCTGGGCACCGACCAGCTGGGGCGCGATTTCCTGTCCCGGCTGATCTATGGCGCGCGCAACTCCATCGCCATCGCGCTGGTGACGACGGTGATCTCCTTCACCATCGGCTGCCTGCTGGGCGTATTCGCGGCATTGGTGGGTGGTGTTGTCGATCAGGCGATCTCGCGGCTTGTCGATGCGCTGATGTCGGTCCCGGATCTGATCTTCACGCTGATGATCCTGTCGATCTTCGGGTCGTCGGTGCTGAACCTGATCCTGATCATCGCCGTTCTCACCTCGACCCGGTTCTTCCGCATTTCGCGCGCGGCGGCATTGAATGTCGCCAGCCTCGATTTCGTCGAGGCGGCAAAGGCGCGGGGCGAAGGGCTGCTGTGGATCGCGGTAAACGAGGTATTTCCCAATATCCTGCCGCTGATCCTGTCGGAACTGGGGATGCGGTTCTGCTTCATCTTCCTGAACATCGCGGCGCTGTCCTTTCTGGGTGTCGGGCTGCAGCCGCCGACGGCGGAATGGGGCTCGATGGTCCGCGACAATGCCGCGCTGATCAACATGGGCGACATCACGCCGCTGATCCCGGCCGCGGCCATCGCTTTTCTGGCGATCGCCGTGAACTTCGTGGTCGACTGGCTGCTGAACCGGGCCAGCGGCCTGAGCGACGAGGGTTGACGATGACCGGACGCGAGACCATCCCCCCCGTTGTCGAGATGACCGACCTGCGGATCGAGGCGAAGTCGAACGACCAGTGGTCGAAGATCGTGAACGGCGTCAGCCTTGTCATCCGCCCGGGCGAGGTTCTGGGGCTGGTCGGCGAATCCGGGGCGGGGAAGTCGACCATCGGCCTTGCGGCACTTGGCTATCTGCGCCCGGGGGCAAGGGCGACGGGCGGCACGGTGCGGTTGCTGGACCAGGACCTGCTGGCCATTCCCGAAGAGGAGCGGCGACCCTTTCGCGGGACCCGTGTCGCCTATGTCGCGCAAAGCGCGCAGGCCGCCTTCAATCCGGTGCACCGGGTGATGGACCAGATCGTGATGGTTGCGGTCGAGCGTGGCGGCATGACCCGGGCCGAGGCCGAGGGACGGGCGGTGGATCTGTTCCGCGCGCTGCAATTGCCTGAACCCGAGACCTTCGGCCGTCGCTTTCCGCATCAGGTCTCGGGCGGGCAGTTGCAGCGGGCGATGGTCGCCATGGCGATGATCTGCAACCCTGCCCTGATCGTCTTCGACGAGCCGACGACCGCGCTGGATGTGACGACACAGGTCGAGGTGCTGATTTCGATCCGCAAGGTGATCGAGAATTTCGGGGTGGCGGCGATCTACATCACCCACGACCTTGCCGTGGTTGCACAGATCGCGCATCGCGTCGCCGTCCTGCGTTATGGCCAGGTGGTCGAAGAGGCGCCGATCGACCGCATCATGGACTGCCCCCAACATCCCTATACCAAAAGCCTCTGGGCGGTGCATGAGATGCCCGTCGCCCATGCGGCGGATCATGGGACCAAGGGTGCGCCGTTGCTGTCGCTGACCGACGTCTCAGCGCGGTATCGCGATTTCGAGGTGCTCAACGGCATCGACCTGACGGTCGGGCAGGGCGAGACGGTGGCGCTGGTCGGGGAATCCGGTTCGGGAAAATCGACGCTGGGGCGGCTGATCGTCGGGCTGAAGGAGCCGGCCGGCGGGCAACTCCTCTACGACGGCAAGCCGCTGCCGCATCGGGTGCGTCGCCGCTCGGCGGAAACGCTGAAGCAGATCCAGATCATCTACCAGTCGGCCGATACCGCGCTGAACCCGCGCCAGACGGTGCGCAAGATCATCGGGCGGCCGCTGACATTGTATCACAGGCTGCGCGGTGCGCGGCGCGAGGCGCGGATGCAGGAACTGCTGCGGCTGGTCGAACTGGACGAAACCCACGCCGGCCGCTTGCCCGGCCAGCTTTCCGGCGGCCAGAAGCAGCGCGTCGCCATTGCGCGGGCGCTGGCGGCAGAACCCCGGCTGATCGTCTGCGACGAGATCACTTCGGCCCTCGACAAGGTGGTTCAGGCCGAGGTGCTGCGGATGCTGCTGCGGCTGCAGGCAAGGCTGGGCGTGTCCTACCTGTTCATCACCCACGACATCGAGGTGGTGCGTGCCATCGCCGACCGGGTGGTGGTGATGCAGCACGGGCGGATCGTCGAGCAGGGCGACAAGGACCGGATCTTTGCCCCGCCGCATGAACCCTATACCGAAACGCTGCTGGCATCGGTCCCCGACATGGCGGTAGGCTGGCTGGACCGGATCATCGCCGCGCGTGCGGCGTGACCATGCGGTGGCTGCGGCCGGCCCCGGGTTGGTGGGGGACTGACCCGCTCCTCCGCCCGCAGCCGGCCGCGCGCGCCTGACGTCTGAGCGGCATCGGTTTTCCAGCCCTTGCCGAAACCCGCGGCGGCCCGGCTTCGGCCTGATCCCCGCAATGCCGGGTCGTCCCCGGGGAAGGAGACACTGGCCATGTCAGCCGCCGCGCAGGAATATGACTATGTCATCGTCGGGGCTGGGTCGGCCGGATGCGTCCTGGCCGGCCGGCTGAGCGAGGATCCCGACCGCCAGGTCCTGCTGCTGGAGGCCGGCGGCCGCGACCGCGCGCTGATGATGACGATCCCGGCGGGGGTCTATAAGGTCTTTCACGATCCACGGTTCAACTGGAACTATGAATCCGAACCCCAGCCGGAACTTGCCGGGCGGCGGATTCCCGTCCCGCGCGGGCGGACGCTGGGGGGATCGTCCTCGATCAATTCGATGGTCTATCTGCGCGGCCATCCGGCGGATTACGACGCATGGGCCGCGCAGGGGCTGCAGGGCTGGGGTTTTGCGCAATGCCTGCCCTATTTCCGCCGGGCGGAAACCTCGGACCGCGGCGCCTCGCTCTATCGTGGCGGCGAGGGGCCGCTGCAGGTGCAGAAGGGGCGGCTGCAATCGCCGATCTTCGATGCTTTCGAACAGGCGTCAGCCGCGGCCGGGCACCGGCTGGTGGAGGATCTGAACGGCCCCGACGCGGTGGGCATCGGCAGGCTGGACAGCACCAAGACCGGCGGGCGGCGCTGCAGCACCTCGGTTGCCTATCTGCGCCCGGCGATGGCGCGCGGGAACCTGACGGTTCTGACCGGCGCGCTGGCCCGCCGCATCGTGATCGAGGGCGGCCGGGCGACCGGCGTCGACTATGTCCGGGATGGACAGGTCCATGTCGCCCGGGCCAGGCGCGAGGTGATCCTGTCGGGGGGTGCGATCAACACGCCGCAGTTGCTGATGCTGTCGGGCATCGGGCCGGCCGCAGAGCTGCGCAACCTCGGGATTGCGCCGCTGGTTGATCTGCCCGTGGGCGAGAACCTGCAGGATCATCTCGATCTCGGCATGTCGTTTCGCTGTGCAGAGCCGGTGTCGCATGCCTGGATGGGGTCGACGCGGGGCAAGCTGCGCGTGGGGCTGGAATGGATGCTGCGCCAGTCAGGCCCCGCTGCCTCGAACATCTGGGAGATCGGAGGCTTCGCGCGGGCCATGCCGGATTCCGCGCTGCCGACCGTGCATTACCATGTGGCGCCGATGAAGATCGACCCGCGCCCGGATGGCAGCTTCGGCCTGTCGCACGGGTTCACCCTGCATCTGTCGCAACTGCGCCAGCGCAGCCGTGGACGGCTGACGCTGCAGAGCGACCGGCCCACCGATGCACCGCGGATCGACTTCCGCTTCTTCTCGCACCCGCGCGACGTGGCCGAGATGCGCGAGGGGGTCCGGGTCACGCGCGAGATCGTGGCGCAGGCGCCGCTGCAGCGGTTGGGTACGCTGGAGGTGGTGCCGGGCGCCGACCTGCGCTCTGATGCGGCCATCGACGACGCGATACGTCAGGCGATCAAGACCGAATTCCACCCGTCCTGTACCTGTCGGATGGGGGTGGACGACCGTGCGGTGGTCGACCCTGAACTGCGGCTGCGGGGGGTAGAGGGGCTGCGTGTCGTCGATGCCTCGGTCATGCCGCATGTGGTGGGGGCAAATCTGAATGCGACGGTGATCATGATCGCGGAAAAGGCGGCTGACATGATCCGCGGCCGTCCGGTGCTGGCTGCCGCACAGGTGGCCCCGGCGCCCGAGGCCCTGGTGCGCGAGATCCTCAGCGCGGATTGAGCCCGTCGCCCATGGTGGTCAGGCCCAGCCCGGCGCGCTGCCCCTCGATGGCGGCGAACTCGGCCTGCAGCCAGTCGCGCACCCGCTGCACCTCGGGGCGCCGCGCCGCCGCGCGGTGGGCGACGAGGTGATAGAAGGTGCCGGTCTGCAGCACGCGGCGGCCTGCCGGGACCAGCCCGTCCGACAGGATTTCGCCCGCCACCACGTGCCACCAGCCCAGGGCTATCGCCTGGCCCTTGATCGCGCCCTGAATGACCAGCGCATAATCGGAAAAACCGATCTCGGTCGCCTCGCGCAGCGGGCCAAGCCCCACGGCCGGCCCGAAGGTCGACCAGGGGATCCGCATCTTGCCGACAAGGCTTGCCAGGACATGCCCGCGCAACCCGTCCGGCCCGTCGATGGCGCCATGCGCCTGCAGGTAGCCGGGGCTGCACACCGGGATCACGACCTCGGCCACCAGCGGCCAGGCCTCGATTTCCTCGCCTTCAGGGGTGGCATAGCGCAGGCCGATATCGGCCGCGCCAAGGGGGCCGTAGGGTTCGCCATGAATCAGGTCCAGCCGGATCTGCACGCCCGGAACCTCGCGAAGAAAGCGGTCGAACCGCGGCATCAGCCAGTGGAGTGCGAAGGCCGAAGTGACGGACAGTGCCACCACTTCGCCCGCCCGGGTGGTGGCCTGGATCTCGCAGACCGCCTCTTCGATCCGGTCGAATCCCAGCCGGACGGCGCGGTGCAAGATGCGTCCCTCTTCAGTCAGCTCCAGCCCGGTCGAGCGGCGGAGGAACAGCGCCGCCCCGAGATGCTGCTCAAGGCGCAGGATCATGCGGCTGATCGCCGGCTGGGTGACATTGAACTCGCGTGCGGCGAGGGTAAAGTTCCGGTGCCGCGCCGCGGCCTCGAACATGAAAAGCGCCCCCGACGAGGGCAATCTGCTGCGCAGCGGCATGGAAAGAGGCCATCGCTCTGACTTCAGGTTATAGGGTGCCTACAATTCCTGTTCTGCACAAGGGGCTGGCGAATGCTAGGCTGACCTCAGATTTGGGCCGCCGCATGTTGCCGCGGGCCGCCCGGGCCAGAAGGGCATCGCGATGTCTGCCAGCTATCCCCATCTGTTTTCGCCGCTGATCCTGCGCGGACGCGACATCCGCAACCGTATCCTGTCCACCGGACATCAGACCTATCTGGCAAGGCAGAACTTGCCGGGCGATGACATGATTGCCTATCACGCGGCGCGGGCGAGGGGTGGTGTCGGCCTGATCGTGAACGAGGCGGCGCGGTTTCACGTCTCTACCCTGGGAGAGACGCCGGATCTGGCGATCCTGACCGACGAGGCGATCCCGCATTACGCGCGGCTGGCGGCGGCGGTGCAGGGCCAGGGCGCGCGGATCTTCGGCCAGTTGTCGCATTCGGGGCGGGTGACGCGGCGGATGATGAACGGCATGCGTGGCGTGGTCTTTGCGCCA
>JACSRN010000017.1 GCA_014879735.1 Paracoccaceae bacterium | reverse complement strand
TCGTCGAAGAACAGCGCATTCGGGCCCAAACCCGCCGCCGCGCGATCAAGTGAATTCCCGCCGTCCATCCGTTCCTCCGCTCCAGCTCCATCCGGAAAGGTGGCTGGAAAATTCCGACCATCATACCGTCAAGACCACAATAGTACCAGTAAGAATAAATTTCGACCATTAAGTCAGTATCGTCAAGGACCATTCCGCCTGCGGCCGCAGGAAAAGGCAGGATTTCACGGATGGCATCGGGAAGTATTGACTCTCCAGTCTAAATATCTGTATCAGACGGGAGGAAATCTGACGAATGGCGGGGCCTTGGTCTATCCTGCGGCATGATGGGTTGGTTTTCGCACCGATAGGAGCGACATGAACACGAATCTTCGCGAAGAGTTGAAGGCCCGCAAGCAGGCCTATGTGCAGGACGAGATCATCGCCGCCGCCGCCAGGCTGTTCGCGGAACGCGGCATCCGCGCTGTGACAATCGACGACATCGCCTCCAGCCTTGGCTACACGAAATCGGTGGTCTATTATTATTTCAAGAACAAGAACCAGGTCCTGTGGGAGATCTTCAACCGCATTCACGAAGCCTGGTGGGCCGATATGCAGGCCATCATGGAAGAGGATACGCCGCCCGACCGGAAGTTGGCGGCGCTGATCCGCAAGCATGCGCTGAACGTCATGGACCGGACGGAATGGACTGCGATCTACTTCCGCGACCAGTCCGAACTGACCGAGGCACAGCAGTCGACGGTTGCCGAACGCAAGCGCGACTTTGACCGCAATTTCCGCGATACCTATGCCAAAGGCGTGGCGACGGGCCTGTTCAAGGACATCCCCCCCGCCATCGTTACCAGTGGCATCATCGGCATGTGCAACCAGGCCCATGTCTGGTTCAAGCCGGGCAAGGGTCTGTCCGCAGCAGAAATCGCCGATCATTTCACCGAGATCGCGCTGAACGGCTGCCACCGCTAGGCGGCAGGCCGGGCATATCGGCCCTGCCAGGGCGCTGCGGCCTCAAGTTGCGCGGAAAGCCGCAACAGCATGTCCTCTGCCCCGAAATGGCCGACCATCTGCACCCCGACCGGCAGGCCCTCTTCCGTCCAGTGCAGCGGCAGGCTGGCCGCGGGCTGGCCCGAGGCGTTGATGATTGCGAGAAAGGCCGTGTAGCGCCCGGCCTTGCGACGGAAGGTCTCGAAATCCTCGGCCATGCTCAGCGCTCCCAGCAGCGCCGGCAATTGCGTCAGCGTGGGCGTCAGCACGATGTCGAACCCGGCCATATGGTCGGCCATTGTCCTGCCGATCGCATGAAAGCGGTTGATCGCCAATGCATAGGCCTCGGCACCCAACCGCTGACCGCGATGCCAGGCATCAAGGATCGCGGGTTCCAACACGGAAGACAGGTCGTCGACCGGCTTCTGCCGCAGCCAGCCATTCACCGTCAGGGCAACGTTCGCGCTCATCACGTCGATGATTGCGCCGATGAAAGCGGCATATTTCAGCGGCGGTGGTGCAACATCCACCACCTCATGCCCCAGGCCTGCCAGAAGCTCCCCGGTCAGCATGACCGCCTTGCGGCATTCGGGTGCGATCCCGATCCCCTCCCAGCTTTCGGTCCAGCGGGCGATGCGCAACGGGCGTTTGAAGGGCAGGTTCAGCCGGGCGAGGTAGGAGGCCGGCCGTTCCGGCGCGGAATAGGGTTGCCCCGGTTCCATCCCGGCGATGCCGTCTAGCGCGGCGGCGGTGTCGCGAACCGTGCGCGTCAGGACGCCGTCGACCGCCAACCCGCCCCAGCCCTCGCCCCGCAGGGGGCCGTGCGGCACCAGCCCGCGCGAGGGTTTCAGTCCATAGACGCCGCAGCAGGAGGCAGGGATACGGATCGACCCGCCGCCATCACTGCCATGTGCGATGGGCACGATGCCGGTGGCAACGGCGACGGCCGCGCCGCCGCTCGACCCGCCGCTCGACCGACGCGGGTCCCAGGGGTTGCGGGTCGGCCCGCCGTTCTGCACCGCCTCGGTCGTTGGCGCCATGCAGAATTCGGGCACGGTGGTCCGGCCGAACGCCAGGAAGCCATCGGCCAGGAACCGGGTTTGCAGCGTCGCGTCGCTGGCGAAGGTCATCCCTGCGAACAGCCGCGACCCGACCGAGGAGGGCAGGAAGGTCGACGCAAGGCCGGAGTCCTTCAGCAGGAACGGCAGGCCGCCGAAAACACCCTTCGGCTGTGCTGCCCGCGCCATCGCCATCGCCGCCTCGGGGCGCAGGTAGCACAGCGCGTTCAGCGCGCCATTGCGGTCATCGGCGATCTGCAGGGCACAGTCGAGCAGCTCGGCGGGCGAAACCTCGCGCTTGTGGAGCAGAGCGGCAAGAGCCAGCCCGTCACGGCTTTCGTATTCGTCGGTCCGCATCCCGCTACCCCGCCGTCCCGTCCAGCCGCCGCGCGAGCGCCGCCTTGTCGACCTTGCCAGTCTTGCCCAGGGGCAGAACCGTCTCGAACACATAGCGGCGCGGCACCTTGAAGTCGGACAGCGTGCGGGCGGCATGGTCCTCCAGCGCCGCCGCCGAGGCTGCGGCGCCGGGCCGCAGCACGACGAAGGCCACCGGCACCTCGCCGAAGGTCCGGTCCGGTGCCCCGATCACGGCGGCATCCTGCACCGCAGGATGGGTGGCCAGCGCCTCCTCCACCTCGGAAGGCGAGATATTCGCGCCGCCCCGGATGATGATATCCTTGATCCGCCCCGTGATGAAGAAATTCCCGTCGGCGTCGCGGTGCCCCAGATCGCCGGTGCGGAACAGATCGCCGGCAAAGGCGGCCGCCGTCTGCTCCGGCGCTTTCAAGTAGCGCTTCATTGTGGCGGCTGCGCGCACCAGGATCTCGCCCTGCTCGCCATCGGCGCAATCGCTGCCGTCCGGGCGGACGATGCGTACCGTCAACCCCGGAGCGGCGCGACCAACGGCATTGGGGGGCAGCGGGCGGGGATCGCCTGCAAGGCGGCCGAAGACCGGCGTGCTTTCGGTCATCGCGTAATAATTCTGCAAATCCGCACCGAAGCGCGCGGTGAACCGCTGCCGCATCTCGGGCGGCAAGGGCGCCCCGGCGGCGATCATCGCACGAAGCGGCGACAGGTCGAATGTCAGGCCCCGCTGCTCGCAATATTCCAGCATCATCGAGAACATCGTCGGCACGCCGTGATAGACCGTGGCCGCCTCGGCCACCATCGCCTCCAGCACGTCGCGGGGATGGAACCGGCGCAGGATCACCACCCGGCCGCCCGCCTGCAAGCCCGCTGCCGCCGCCGTGGACAGCCCGTAGAGATAGCCGAGCGGCAGCGCGACCAGCGTGGTGTCGTTGCGGCCGATCCCCCACATTTCGGCCAGCGCGCGCGGGGCCGCGACCTGGGCCGCATGATCCAGAACGATGGCCTTGGGCGTGCCCGTGGTGCCGGATGTATAGATGATCAGGAAGTCGTCGCCAGGCGCAACCTCTGCAGGTGGTTCGGGTTTCGCGCCGGGGTCAGGGGCGCACAGGTCGCCGATCGGCATCAGCGCCACCTCCGTTGCCGCCGCATGGGCCGGATCGGCAACAGCATCGTCATGCAGCAGCAGCGCAGCCCCGCTGTGGGCGACCGTATAGGCGACCTCAGACGGGGTCAGGTTCGGGTTGACCGGCACGAACACCGCCCCAAGCCGGGCCGCCGCATAGTAGCAGAAGATCAGCTCCGGCCGGTTCTGGCTGTAGGCCGCGAAGACGGAGCCTTGAGCAACCCCCTTCGCCCGCAGGTGGCGGGCCGTCAGTTCCACCGCATCGTGCAACTGGGCATAGGTCAGCACCTCACCCTCGAAGACCAGTGCAGGGCGTTGCGGATCACCTTCCACTGCCGCAACAAGAGCGGCGAAGACGGTCCGGGCAGGGCGAGTATCGGTCATGTGTTTCCCCGGGGCAGATCAGGAGGCAAGTGGAAGTCGCGCATCCTGATGGCGGGCTTCCTCGGCCAGGGTACGAAAGATTGCGCCGCGGGCCTGCATATGATCGATCAATCGACCCAGCATTTCGATGCGCGGGCCACGGCCGATGATCTGCGGATGCATGGTCAGGGTGAACACGCCCTCGCGCACATGATCGTGGCAATAATCGAATTCGTCCCGCCAGCAGGCCAGAACCTCTTCGGGCATACGCATCGGCCCGTGCAGTGGCTTGTTCAGAAAGGTGAAATAGGGAAAATCGTCCAGCTCCCATGCAACCGGCATTTCCACCAGCGGCGTGGGGCTGCCGGGCAGGAAGATCTCTTGATCCGCGTGGTCGCCGCTACGGGCGCGATAGGGGGTGAAGTCGTCGGCCATCATGCTGCTGTCGTAAAGAAAGCCGCCTTCGTTCAGCAGCGCCACCGAGTCTGCCGACAGATCCCATGCGGGCGAGCGATAGCCTTCGGGACGGAACCCTTCGCCCAGAACCCCGCGCAGGCGGGCCAGGGCGCGGTCCAGAAGCCGCGCCTCTTCGCCGGCCGCCAGACCGACCGGGGTTTCGTGGCAGTCGCCATGCACGCCGATCTCATGCCCTTCGGCCAGGATGCGCCGCGTCTCGCGCGGGAAGGACACGGCGGTATGGGCGGGCACGAAGAAGGTGGCACGCACATTCTTGCGCGCCAAAAGGTCCAGCACCCGCGGCAGGCCGACAGTCGCGCCATATTCCCCGCGGGACACCGGCGTTGCACTGGTCTGCCGGAAACTGCCAACCCAGAGCGACACAGCGTCGAAGTCGAAGGACAGGCAGACGGTGGTCATGGCAGAAGCCCCAGATAGGCCATCTCGCCCTCGCCCTTCATCCGGCGTGCAATCACCAGGCGGTTGATGTCGTTCGTTCCCTCACCGATGGTGTAGAGCAGCGCCTCGCGGTGAAGCCGCTCGACGGTGTAGTCCCGGATATAGCCCGCGCCGCCATGCACCACGACTGCCGCATGGGCGATGGCCAGCGCCTCGTCAGAGGCCTGCATCTTGGCCATTGCGCTGATCATGTCGCAGCGCCCGCCGCTTTCCTTGACCCGCGCCGCCTCGCGGGTGATCAGCCGGGCAGAAACCAGCCGGGTCGCCATGTCGGCCAGCCGGAACTGCACGCCCTGGTGCCGGTCTATCGTGACACCGAAGGCCACACGCTCGGCGGCATAACGCTTTGCCTCCGACAGCGCGTTGGCGGCAAGCCCGACCGCACTGGCGGCGATGGCGATACGGCCTATTTCCAGCGCCTCCATCAGCTGCGGGAATCCCTTGCCCTCCACCGCGCCCAGCAGGGCATCGGGGGAAAGCCGGACCGCATCCATCTCGATCTGGACCGTATCGACCAGATCGAAGCCGGTCTTGTGGAAGGTCGTCGTGACCGAAACGCCGGGGCTCGCCTTTTCCACAAGAAACAGGCTGAAGTGCGGCTTCTGATCTGCCACGGACGGATGGCGGGCCAGCACCAGCATCACCGTGGCCTTGGCGCCGTTCGTCACATAGGTCTTCGAGGCCGTCAGGGCGTAGCCATCACCATCGGGCCGGGCCGTGCCGCGGATCGACTGCAGGTCTGATCCCGCCCCCGGTTCGGTCAGGCAAAGCGAGCCACGGTGTTCGCCGCTGGCAAGACCGGGAAGGAAGCGGTCCTTCTGCTCTGCCGTGCCATAGGTGCTGATCGCATGGGCCACGGTGCTGTGGCTGTTGACATAGGCGGCCAGCGTGGTCCAGCCGCGGGCCAGAACCTCCATCACGGCCGCAAAGACCGTGGTGCGCAGCCCAAGACCGCCGAAGGCCTCGGGCACGGCAAGGCCGAACAGGCCGAGCGCCTTCATCTCGTCGACCAAAGCCTGGGGATATTCACCGGCCTGCTCCAGCCGCAGGATTTCGCCGCGCACCCGTTCCTCGACGAAACGCGACACCGCGCCGAGGATCGCCTGTTCGTCTTCGGTCAGGTCTGCAAGGTTCATTTCGCCGTCCAACCCCCGTCGGCGGTGAAGCACTGGCCGGTGACATAGCTGGCCGCATCACCAAGCAGGAAGGCGATCACGCCGGCGATCTCGTCCGGCTGGCCCTTGCGCTGCATCGGCACGATGCGGTTGACCCAGTCGGGATCGGCGCCGACCCCCGCCATGGGTGGTGCATCGGCGCCGAGAATGCGTTGCGAATTGCCGCGCACATTGGTCTCGATGGCGCCGGGACAGACGGCGTTCACCGCGATGCCATCCTTGGCATAAAAGCAGCCAAGATGTTTTGTCAGCCCGATCACCGCATGTTTCGACGCGGTATAGGAGGCGCCATCCGCCATCCCGACCAACCCGCCAACCGAGGCGACGTTGACGATACGTCCCCGCTTTGCCGCAACCATGTGGCGCAGCGCGGCGCGGCAGGCGAAGAAGGTGCCCCGCAGGTTGACGTTCAGGATCTGGTCCCAGAGCACATCGGTCGTGTCGATGCCGCTGGCGAAGCCGTCGAAGATCGCTGCATTGGCGATCAGCCCGTCGATGCGGCCATGGTCGCGCACAGCCCCGTCGACCAACGCATCGACCTGGGCGGAGTCGCGCACATCCGCGCGGTGGAACTCGGCCCTGCCCCCGGCCTCGGCCACGGCCTTCAGCGTTGCCGCCCCCTCGTCCTCCAAAATACCGCCGATCACCACCTGGGCACCGGCCCGGGCCAGTTGCAGCACGGTGGCGCGGCCGATCCCGGTTTCACCCCCGGTGATGACGATGACACGATTCGCAAATTCCGACATCTCGGCTCTCCTGTTCGGTCTGGGCCGGGCGTCGTCGCCCGGCGGGCAAGGTCAGCGCAGGCGTTCGGCGGGGAACCTGCGGCCCATGTCGCGCAGGATTTCCCGCGCCGCATTGTGGCCCGGCACCCCCGTCACGCCACCGCCCGGATGGCAGGCCGCGCCGCACATATACATGTTGCGGACCGGCGTCCGGTAATCGGCGTAATGCGCGATGGGGCGGCGGAAAAAGACCTGATCCAGGCTCATCTCGCCATGATGGACATGGCCATCGACCATGGCGAACATCTCCTCGATATCGGGCGGGGTCAGGATCTGGGCGTGGATCACCTCCTTGTCGAACCCCGGCGCATAGCGGCAGATCTGGTCCAGCACGATGCGCAGAAGATCGCCTCGCGTCTCCTCCGTCCAGTCCCGGCCGTTCAGGCGATAGGGCACATGGCCGCCCATGATCTGCACGACATGCTTGCCCGGCGGCGCGACGGTATCGTCATATTCGCTGGGGGTGGTGATCCACAGATAGGGCCTGCGGGAAATCTCGCCGCCCAGGGCCATGGCGAAGGCCTCCTCCAACTCGTCCGAGTTCTCGGCGATGGTGATCGAGCCGGGGTTGCGGTTCGGCATGCCGCGCGCGTCGAAGGCCACCCAGCGGGGCAGGGCATTCGTCGCAAGATTGATCTTGAATGCGATGGAGGTGGTCCGGTGCCGCGCCACCTGCCCCACCACCTCTGGCGGAAGATGCTCGTTCCCGATCAGCTTGTTATAGGTCAGCTTCACCCCGGCGTTCGAGATCACGCGCCCGGCCGTGATCACCCGGCCGTCGTCAAGGCGGACACCCGTTGCCGCGCCGTCACGGATTTCGACGCGGGCGACGGAATGGCCGGTGATCACCTCGCCGCCATGCTGGATGACGGCCTTCAGCAGCGCCTCCGAGATCGCGCCCATGCCGCCCCGGATCAGGCCGCCGCCACCGGCCGCGGTGGTATTGTCGCGCATCAATGGGCGCGCCAGGACATAGGCCGAGCCGGGGGTCTTCGGGCTGATCAATCCGGCCGAACCCGAGGCGTAGCTGCCCAGATAGGTCAGTACCGCATCGCTTTCGAACCAGCGTTTCAGAAAGTCATGTGCCGAAAGCGTCAGCAGATCCCACAGGTCGTAGATCCGCCCGCCGATGTCGCGCATCCGCCAGGCAAGGCCCAGCGTTTTGCTCAGGTCCTTCGGCTTCATTGATGCAGGATCGACGGGGGTCTCGAACATCAGCCGGCGCACGAAGGGGATCAGCGCCGTCATATGGGCCGCGAACTTCGGATAATTCTCTGCATCCTTCGTCGAGAACTGGGCCAGTTCGGCGACAAACGTCTTCTCGTCGGCCCAGGCAAGGATGCTCTTGCCGCTTGTGAAGGGATGGAAGGACGGCGGAACCTCGATCACCTCGACGCCATGTTTCAGCAGGTCAAGGTCCAGCATGATCTTTGGCTGCAGCAGCGACATCCAGTAGGATGCGACCGAGACCCTGAAGCCCGGCCACAGCTCGCGCGTGATCGCCGCGCCCCCGACGAAGGGCTGGCGCTCCACGACGCAGACCTTCGCCCCGGCCTTGGCCAGATAGGCCGCGCAGACCAGGCCGTTGTGGCCTGCTCCGATGATCACGGCATCGTAGCTCATGCTTGCGGTCCGATGGCGATGACTTCGGATTCGACCAGCAGCCTGTCGTCATAGAGTCCGGCCTGCACCATCACGCTGGCCGGCGGGCAGGCCGGATCGAAGTAGCGCAGCCGCACCGCGCGGAAGGCCGCCATGAATTCCGGATCGTAGGATTTGACATAGCTGGTCATGCGCGCCACGTTGCCGAACCCCAGCCCGGCGGTGGCCAGCGTGGTCTTGAGGTTCTCGAACAGGGCAACGACCTGATCCTCGGCAGAGGTGGTGACGGGTTCACCGTCCGGGCCGGTGCCGACGTGGCCGGTCGAGACGAAGAGGCCGCGCCCCTGGTCCAGAATGCCCATCGAAACACCGGGCCAGGCCTGCCCTGGCGGATTGATCGGGGTCAGTGTCATGGGGTCTCCTTCGGAACCGGCCGACACCAGGAGATTCGGCCTTCATTAACTCATGATACGGATAAAGATACTAATCGGTCAATATTTCAGATCGAAGAATCTGCGTACGTTGGTCAAGGCAGTACCAGACAGTTGACCAATTCGATATTTCTGACTACCAAGTATGCAAATCATGCCAAGGAAGCATCCGGATGCCACTTCGAATCAACTTCATCAATCCGTTCGGCACCAAGGCCTATGACGCGCTGATTATGGAAACGCTGTCGCACTATGCCTCGGAGGGGACCGAGCTTGCCGTCACACATCTCGACGCCTGCCCCGCCGACATGGATTACTTCTATCCCAAGCATTTCGTCGAACTTGCCCTGATCGATGCGATCCGGCAGGCCGAGGAGGACGGCTTCGACGCGGTTATCAGCGGCTGCTGCTATGACCCCGCCGTCCTGGTTGCGCGCGAACTGGTCGACATTCCCGTCATCGGGCCGTTTGAGGCCAGCCTGAACCTGCTGTCCTACTACGGCCGCACGGCAGTGATCGTCACCGATCATGTGAAGGCCGGCAGCCAGATGAAGGACAATGTCCGGCTCTATGGCGCCAGCGACCGCATTCTTGGGCTGGACGTGATCGACTGGTATGTTCGCGACATGGTAAGCGACACTGCGGCGGTGGCGCGCGATGTGGTCAGGGTCACGGCCGATTCCATCGCACGGACCGGCGCCGAGGCGGTGATCCTGAACTGCACCATCATCGCGGCCGCCTATCAGAAATATCTGATGACCGGCGGCGAGCCCGCCCCCTTCCCGATCCTGAATCCCAACCTGATGGCGCTGACCATGGCAGAAGCCATGGGGCGGCTACGGCAGAAGGGGGCGGCGAACATCTCGCGGCTGGGATTCTATGCCCAGCCGGCCGACGATCATTTTCGCAAGACAACCGAGGCAACCCGCGCGGCCTGGCAGGCCGCCCGCCCCAGCCTGCTGCGCAGCCTAGGCTGAACACCCCTTCACCGAGGACCGGACCGATGACCAAAAGCACTCCTTCGCACTGGGTTTCCGCCGTCAGCGACATCACGCCCGAGGAAATCTTCATCCGCGGCTATCCGATGCAGCAGTTGATCGGTCGCCTGCCGTTTTCCGCCATTGCCTTTCTGCTGATCCGCGATCGTATCCCCACACCGGGCGAGGCGCGGATGATGGACGTGATCCTGTCCTCGATCCTGGACTATGCATTGCAGAAGTCGGGCACCGTCGCGGCGCGGGCCATCGTCTCGGTCAATCCCCGGATGACCGCCGGCCTGTCGGCCGCGATGCTCGGCGCCGGCGAATATGCCGTCTCGCCCGAGGATACCGGCCGCTTCATTTCCACGGGCCTCGCCGCCTGGAAAGCCTCTGGCATCCCGGTTGAAGAGCATGCCGCCGCTTTGGTGGCCGAACTGCGGGCGGCGAAACGGCGCGTGCCGGGCTTCGGCCACCAGGTCTTTCGTGGAACCGATCCGCGGGCCGAACGGCTGCGCGCCCTCGCCTTCGAGAATGGTGTTTGGGGAGAGGCGAACGAATGGTATGCGGCGGTCCATCGCGCCTTCCAGACGGCGACGAACAAACCCGACCTGGTGCTGAACGATGTCGGAATGCTGGCCGGGATCATGACCCAGATGGGCTTCACCCCGGCCGAGATGACCGGGCTTGCACTGCTGTCGACCTTCCCCGGCCTGGTGGCCCATATATCCGAGGAGCTGCAGTCCGGTGCGATCAACCGGATCGTCCCCGACGATCAGGTGACTTACGCCCGCGCGCGCCGTGACATCGCCGCAGACGCTGCCGCGGCGGGCTGGCCGGCCGGCTGATTGTCAGTCAGCCGTGCAAAGCCACAGGGCGCAGGCAGCCGCGGCCCAAGCCGGCCCCGGGGCAGAGGCCTGACAGCCAGGTCGATCCCCGGCGCGATATCGGCCAATCCGATGCGGCAGGCTTGGCGCAATCTGCCTCGCCCAGAGGCGGAAAACGAATCCGGTTCAGCGCCAATTGTCGGCAAAGGCAGCCCTGTATCGGTCGGCTGCAGCACGACATGAAAGGCGCCGCCGCCGGTGGTTCTACCGCGCCTGTCTTCGATTCCGGGGTGATCGTTGCGCAGGCCAGGCTCCATGAGGGGTCTCTGCCTCTGGATTCAACCGCGACTGTCTCGTCATCGACTTGATGCCCCACGGCTGCCACCCGCGCCGCACGGTTTGACCATGGGGGTCATAATTTATACTATATTGACTTTATGGCGTACCAATTAGTATAATCACCTTTGATATCGCCTTCGCACGCGACTGAAGACGAAAGGGCCAGGCACGCTGCAAACCGCAGCGTCATCCCGTCGAGAACCAGCCAGCACGAGCGATCCGTCCGATCGGATGAAGACCGCCAGTCCGGTCAGCAGGGAGACCAGAGTGAACGAGATCGCCGCGCAAAAGCCGAAGATCAGTCGTGCCAGCGATACCACGCTGACCCGCGACTACTATGTCTCGCCCGACGTCTTCGAGAGGGAGGTGCGGCAGGTCTTCTTCAAGCAGTGGAGCTATGCCGGCCATGTGTCCCAGATCCCGAACATCGGGGACTTCTTCCTGCACAGCTACGCCGGAGAGAGCCTGATCATCGTACGGGAAAGCGCCGAGAATATCCGCGCGCATTTCAATGTCTGCAGGCATCGCGGCTCGCAGTTGACCGAAGCACCCTCAGGCAATGTGAAGCGCTTCGTCTGCCCCTATCACCAATGGACCTACGAACTGGATGGCCGGCTCAAGCGCGCGCCGATGATGCCCGACGCGGAATGCATCGATTACGAAAAGCTGTCGCTGCACATGGCAGCGGTCGAGGTCTGGGCCGGGATGATCTTCATCAACCTGGCATCCCAGCCAGAACAGACCCTCATCGAGGCACTTGGCGCCCCGCCTGCCGGGCTTCTGAAGCTTGAACCCGAGAGGTTGAAGGAAATCTGCCGCGACCGGCTGCTGGTCAAGGCCAACTGGAAGACCCTGCTGGAAAACTATCTTGAATGCTACCATTGCGCCGGCTCGCATCCGGAGTTGGGCGTGGCCTTCGATATCCAGTCCTCTTTCGACCAGACGGCAGATTGGGGCGGTACCTGCTTTCTGGGCGGCGAGCCGCTGCGCAAAGGCCTGGTGACGGTGTCCATGACCGGCGAACTGGTCAGCAAGCCTCTTGGCAGGCATGCCGAAGATCGGACGCCGGAGCTTGAAGTCGCGGAAGGTCTTGGCCTGCTGCCGGTCCTGACGCGCGTCCTGCTCCATATCGACCACGCGGTCATCCATGTGATGAATCCGCTTTCGGTCAATGAAGTCGAATGGACCAGTTACTGGTATGTTCGCGACGATGCGGTCGAGGGGCAGGACTATTCGGTCGACAAGGTCGCTGAGGTCTGGCGTGCGACCAATGCCGAAGACAAGCAGTTGTGCGAGCGCAACTACAAGGGCGTCCTGTCGCGAACCTTCGTGCCCGGCCCGCTGAATCCGCGCGCCGAAGGTGCTTTGCGGCCCGTGCTGGATGTCTATCTTCGGATGATGGACCAGTAAGCCTGCCGCCCGGCAGCTTTCGCCTGTCCGGGATGGGTGCATTCGCGAATGGCCATCGGGCAGCCCCGACCCGCCTGCCGCAAGGTCAATCCCCGCGGCCCGCATCCCGCCGGGAAAGGCCGCGCGACAGGAGAAGCCCCGGGGACAGACCTCGGCTCTGCCGGAAAGACCCTTGTCCGTATCGGTCCTGACGGTCGCAGCGCCAGGGCGGTTGAGCCGGCGCCCCCTGCCAGGACCTGTGGCCTGGCGAGCGACAGGTCCAGGGCGTGAAGGGCAATGCAGCCGATCTTCCGCCCGAACCCTTGTCCGAGAGAGCGAGATTGAGGTCCCGCGCCGGCCGGTTCAGGACATAAGGCTCTCCTCCAGCGGATAGGTTGAGATCGGCTCGGTGCCGTCTGCGGTCACAAGGACCTGCTGTTCAAGCTTGACCCCGTCGCGTTCCCCCACCGCACCCATGTAACTTTCGACGCAGAGAACCATGCCTTCCTCGATGACGCCGTCGTAGGGGTTCGGACCGCGGAAGACCGGGTTCACCCGAGGAAATTCATCGGTCATGCCTACGCCGTGCAGGATGCAGACATAGGCATTCTGGTGAAACTCCTCCGGCACCGGCCAGGCGCCTGCCTGAAGCTCGGACAGGGTCATGCCCGGCCTGATCAGGCGGGTGTTGTATTCAACCTCCTCATGCGCCAGCCGGTAAAGCTGCCGCTGCCGTCGTGTCGGCGTCACCGGCCCGCAGTGGAAGGTTCTAGAGATATCAGCGAAATATCCGAACGGTCCAACCATGTCGGTGTCGAACCCGACGAGATCGCCCGCCTCGACGCGCCGTGTCGAGGCCTCCTGGAGCCAGGGATTGATCCGCGGCCCCGAGGCGAGCATGCGGCCGTTGTGCCAGTCGCCGTTGTTGGCAAGGTTGGTGTAGTTGAGCAGTCCCCAGAGCTGAAGCTCGCTGACCCCGGGCTGCAACGCCGCCTTGACCTGCGCGATACCGTGCTCGGCGACTTCCACCGCCCAGCGAATGCAGGCGATCTCGTCGTCGGATTTGACGATCCGCGCGGTTTCAGAGACGTTGACCCCGTCGATGACCTCCAGCCCGCGCTGCAACAGGGCCTGGGTCAGGCTCGGATTGACATATTCGATCGCCACCCGCCGGTTGTCCGACCCGATCTCGGACAGGAAGTCGCTGACATCCATGGCCAGCAGGCGGGCGTTCTCGCCAAGCTCTGTCGCGCCGTCGAAATAGGTGTTCGCGCGGCCGGTGCGGATCTGGTCTGCGCCCGGCGGGTGGCCATAGGCGTTGTAGACCACGACAGGCCCTTCGACCGGAACGAAGGCATAGGTCGTGTGGGCATGGGCCTGCCACAACTGATAGGTCCGGTAGTCCACCGCATATCTGAGCGTGATCGGGTTCACCAACATCACCATTGCGGCACCCTGGCGGCGCAGGGCATCACGGATCCGCCCCAGCCGATATGTGAATAGCCGGTTCTGGTCGATCTCGGGCAGGGGCCGGAACCGCGACAGGTCGGCCCAGTCATCCGAGAGGATTCTGCTGTCTGGCGTCATCTTCCACCCTCCTCCATCCCTGGCCGATCAGCGGCCGCCGCGCCCGGGACAACGGCCCCGTTTTCCCTCAGATGCTCTGCCAGCCCGGCGATGGTCGGCGTGCGGAACATTTCGATCACCCGGAGCGACCAGCCGTGACGGGCGTTCACCCGACTGCAGAGTTCGGCCGCGAGAAGGGAGTGCCCGCCCAGGGCGAAGAAGTCATCGCCAATCCCCACTTCGGGTACCGCCAGCACCTCGCACCAGGCGCGGGCCAGCGCGGCCTCGACGGCATCGCGGGGCGGGACGCGCTCTGTTGTCGCCATGAGCCGGTGTTCATGGCCGGGCTTCGGAAGGGCCTTGCGGTCGACCTTGGAGTTGGAGCGCTGATCCAGCGGCAGCGACCGCAGCGGCACGACGAAGGCGGGGATCGCGTAATGGGGCAAGCGGGCCTTGAGGAAATGCCACAGCCGTGCCGACCAGTCCCCGCTGGCCTCTGCCACGACATAGGCGACCAGATGATCCGGCCGCCCGGTCGCGCTGTCCATCGCCACATCGACGACGGCATTCCGGATCCCGGGGAAATCCAGCATGGCCTGCTCGACGACGCCCAGCATCACGCTGTAGCCACGCAGCTTGACCATCGAATCGATACGCCCGAAAATCTGCAGATCGCCGTTCGAGAGCATCCGCCCCTTGTCCCCGGTCTTGAATACCAGGCCCGCTTCGGGCCGGATCGGGTCGGGAACGAAGCGCGCCGCGGTATTCGCCGGATCCTTGAAATAGCCGGCGGCCAGGCTGTCCCCGCCGACATGGATTTCGCCGGGAACGCCGCGCGGCAACGGCCGGCGGTTCTCGTCCAGCACGTAGATCCGCTGGTTGGCCTGCGGGCCGCCGGTCGAGGCGACCTTCTCGAACGGCCCCAGAATGGCGGGCGAGACCGGCCGGGACGCTGCATCATGGGTTTCTGCGCAGCCATAGGCCTGGGTCAACGTGCAATCTGGCAAAACCGCGTGGAAGTCGCGGATCAGTGCCGTCGGGACCACCTCGCCGATGATGGTCACGTTGCGTAGCGAAGCAAGTTGCCGGGCATGGTCGAGGCCCGACGTCTGCAGGATGCGGCCCAGCAGCGAGGGCGAGATCGTCATGCGCGTGATCCGGTTCTCGCTTATGAAATCGGCGAAGGGCACGGGATCGAAGATGATCTCGTCGGGCACGACATAGGCGGCCGCCCCTTTCAGGATCGGCAACCAGACATACCAGATGAAATAGACGTTGCAGGCTTCGCGTTCGCCGGGGCCGTAGGGGGCGGTGACGTAGCGGTGCCAATAGGCGTTAAGCGAGGCGCGGTGGGTCTGGCAGATGCCCTTGGGCGCGCCGCTGGTGCCCGATGACATCGAGACGAAGGCCAAGTGGTCGGCCTCGACCGCGGGCAGGGGGGTGTCGATGTCGCGAAAGGCGTCGATCCCCAGGGTCCCCGGCCATCCAGCGTCGAGCGTGATCCAGGACCGGCCCTCGCGTGCGGCTGCGGGGACATTCTTCAGCCATTTCTCTCGGGTCAGGAACATGCGGGCGCCCGAGGCTTCGGCAAAACGCTGCAAGGTCTCGGGGGGATAGGCGGTATCAAGCGGCATGAACACCCCGCCTGCCTTGTTGATTGCCATCAATGCGATGACATGGTCGGCGCAACGCTCCATGAAGATCCCGACAAGATCTCCCTTCCGCACGCCCTTATGAATCAGCCAGCGCGCGAAGGCATCCGTCAGGCGATCCAGTTCGGCATAGCTGTAGCGTTCAGTCCGGTAGACAAGCGCTGTTGCATCGGGTGTTGCCGCGGCCTGGCGGGAGAAGACCGCATGCATGCTGTCGCGCGGATAGTCCGCCTGAATCCCGTCCGCGACAGAGGACGGGTAGCGCGTCAGGTCGTCACGCAGCCGGTCGACGATGCAGGCCAGGAGGTCGGCACGCCGGTCGCGGGAATAGAAGTGGTTGCCCGGCATGGTAAGATGCTCGAAGCCGGCCTCCGTGTGTTCCGACCAGCCTTCCAGCTGCTCCGGCGTCAGGAGAATGTCCTGTTCGCCGCGGATCGCCGTGAGGGGAATCGCGAGGCGCGGCTCCGGGCGGTGGGCATAGGTCTCGGCGATCTCCAGGTCGGCGCGCAGCACCGGCAGCATCACCGCGCGCAAATCCTCGTCTGCAAGCGATTTCTCGTCGAGCATGCCGGCGTCGCGGACCAGCCCCTGGAACAACTCTTCATCCGGCAAACGGTGCAGCGGCCGGTCCGGGTTCCACCAGACGATATGGGGCGCCACCATGCCGGAAGCGAACAGCCGGATCGGAAGCGGCAGTCCGGCACGACGCAGGTAGCGGATGACTTCGAAACAGACCAGCGCTCCGATACTGTCCCCGAACATGGCATAGGGCCGGTCCAGATAGGGGGTCAGCCCGGCCGCAATCTCGGCAACCGCTGTGTCCAGATCGTGCAGCAGCGGCTCGGACCGCCGCGCGCCCCGGCCGGGCAATGCCGCCGCAAGCACCTCGACCTCATCGGGAAGCAGATCGGGCCAAGCCTCGAAATAACCCGCGCTGCCGCCGGCATGATGCACGCAGACCAATCGCACCTTTGCCTCCGGCCGCGCGGACAGACGGGAAATGCCTTCTGCCCGGGGCAGTCCGGTTGCATGTTCTACGCTGATCGCATCGACGTTGTTTGCGAGAACGGTCATAGGCAACTCTCCGGGGATTGGGGCGGGTTTCGGTTCGGGGCGGCGGCGGCAAAGGACCCTGCCTGCCCGCGCGTTCGGGATGGCCACGCCGCACCCTTCCGAAGCCGGCAACTGGCAGCTTTCTCTCCCATCTGCGTCGCCTCGCTTATTTGAGGTCGTACCATCTGCCGGAACCCGAACGCATCATCCTCCGGTCGAGGCGGATGTCGAAATTCGCGCGGATTCTTGCATCGGTTTCGTCGTCGATATGCCGGGGGAAATGGGTCGACAGCGTTTTGCGGACCACTTCGCGCGCACGTTCGCGCATGTCGGTGGCGCCCGTTTCCTTCCAGCCGCCAATGTTCTGCCGGTCCGCAACCTTGGGGTAGTAGTACTCCGACTCCATCAGCTTCAGGGTCTGGGCGTCTCCCAGGAAATGGCCCGCGCCCTCGACCGCTTCGCGGATGTGCCCCAGCGCCAGCGTATCATCGTTGACCTCGATGCCGCGGATGGCGCGCAGGACGTTGCCCAGCATGTCGTTGTCGATGACGAAGGCCTCGTAGCTTGAGGCGATCACGCTGGCCAGAATGCCCGCGGCCTCATAGACCAGATTGGCGCCGGCAAGACCGGGCATGACCGTGAGAAAGCCCTTCTCCCAGCCGGACTGGGCATCGGGCAGTTTGGAGTCGGACATGCCGGAGGCAATTCCCGTCGGGATGTCGAGATAGCGGCCAAGCTGCGCCGCGGCCGCCGCAAGAACGGCGAATTCACCGCCCCCCCCGATGAAGGCGCCGCTGCGCATATCGGTCACGAAGGGCCAGTTCCCGAACAGCACCGGGTGGCCGGGCTTGAGGAGATTGACGTAAGTCAGCGATGCCAGGACCTCGGCATGGCCCTGGGCAAGATGACCGGCCAGCGCCGCGGGACTGGTGGCCCCCGATTGCGGCACCGAGACCATGATCGCGGGCATGCCCTCTTCGACGGCGGCGGTAAGAACCTCGCAGCCCTCGGGCGAGAACTTCAGCGGGGAAACCGAGACCACGACGATCGCCTGCGCGAAAGGGCGTTCGCGGAACTGCCCGTCGCCGCCGAGCGACATGTCATACATCCGGACCGCCTCGCGCAGATGGTCGGCCTGGAAAAAGCTGGTGACGATATGCTTGGAGGTCCCGCTCATGACCGCATAGGCGGTGTTGATGTCCAGATCGTGCGCCTCGGGAAGATCGTTGGCGATGCACTGGCGGATCACGAAATGCAGGTTGTCGAGCACGTCTTCGAGCCTGGAATAGTCGTAGAGATCCTGCAGCAGCGTCTGGCGGAAGTCGCCGGTGTTGATGTCGAGCGCCTGGACCGTGGCGCTTCCCCCCGTGTAGTAGACGCGACTGCCCGACACATACATGTCGTGTTTGGGGTCGCGCCCATGCAGGACGAAGTTGCGCCCCGCCTTCGCGATCGCGTCACGCACCATGCTCTTGGGAAAGCACAGCCGGTTGTGTTCGTTGACCCAGCCGCCATTGGCGCAGACCAGATCCGTCCAGCTTTTGATGTGGTCCCCCATGCCGATGTTTTCGAGAATTTCGAGGGCGGTCTCATGCACCTTCTCAAGCTCCGAATCCTTGAGCGGCTTGTAGGTCCCGCCCTCGAATCCGCCTCGGACCGGCGCGAGGTCCCCGGTCGGCGTCGCCTTGCGATGGGCATGGCGCGCAGCCCGCCCGCCGGTGCTACGGCTACGTTTTCCAAGGAGTTCAGACATCTCGTGATCTCTCGGTTCGAAGGGTGCTCCTGTCACGCCCATCGGCCTGGCAGAGCACGGTGCCGGCCGCCGTCGTCCCTGAAGTGCGCAAACTGTCCAAGAGGGCAAAGTTTCAAACCAATCGGTATGTAGACACTATCCCGCACTTTCGACCTGTCAACAAATAAATTAGACTCTGCAGTCAAATCTCGCAGCGCCCGATCCGTGTCGCGATATCGGGCGGCGCCGGGACGAAAATATTCCGCAATGTCCTGCCTGGAGGCCCGCCGATTTAACAGTCAGACGTGTATGGCAAAAAACTTGACGCACCGGTCTAAATACCTGTTAGATTGTGGTGGGCAACCGCTGGGGCGGAGGGGCCTGACCCCTGCCCACGAGAACACCTTACCGACAGGGAGAGCTTGCAAATGAGTCTGCCAAGAAGCGTAAAGACAAGCGGTATCGCCGTTGCTTTTGCCCTGATGGGCGCAAACGTGGCGGCGGCCGACTGCGGAAAAATCTCGATCACCAATATGAACTGGGCCTCCAGCGAGGTCGTCACCGCTGTGTCCAAGTTCCTTATGGAACAAGGGTATGGCTGCCAGGTCACCGCCGTTCCATCCTCCACGAACCCGGCAATGGCCTCGGTCTCCGAGACGGGCGAGCCGGATATCCTGACCGAGATCTGGATCGACTCCGCCCCCGCCTACCCGCCGCTGCGGGAATCGGGCAAGCTTGTGGAACTGACCCATGTCCTGAGCGATGGCGGCGAGGAAGGCTGGTGGATTCCTACCTATCTGGCTGAAGAGCACCCAGAACTGGCGACGCTCGACGGGGTTCTGGCGAATCCCGAACTCGTCGGCGGGATGTTCAACAACGGGCCCGAGGGCTGGGGCGCGCGAACCACCAACGGAAACCTTGCGAAGGCGGCGGATCTTGAGGGCCATGGCATCAAGATGTTCGCGCATGGCTCTGGCGAAACCCTGGCCGCCTCGATCGCAGCGGCCTATGCCGACAAGAAGCCATGGTTCGGCTACTACTGGGCGCCGACCTCGGTGCTTGGCAAATATCCGATGACCAAGGTGGAGATCGCCCCGTTCGACGCCGCAATCCACCTGTGCAACACCACGCCGGACTGCGCCACGCCTGGCCTCTCCGACTTTCCGACGGGCAAGGTCGTCACCGCGATCACCCCGGCCCTGCAAGAGCGGGAGCCTGCCATTGCCGAACTGCTGTCGAAGGTAAGCTTCACCAACGAACAGATGAGCACCCTGCTGGCATGGCGTGAGGAGAACAATGCCTCCTCGGACGAGACCGCAGTCTATTTCCTGACGAACTACAAGGATGTCTGGAAAGATTGGCTCGATGATTCCGCGCGCGAGAAGCTGGCCCCGCTGCTGCAGTAAACCGGGTCGCCGTCATGTCCGCCGGTCCGGTACCGGTGGACATGACCTTCTCTTGACCCTCTCCTGAGCGAGCAATCCAACGGTGCCGACATGAGCTCATATCGCGCAGTCTTCGATTTTCTCGGCCTCCGTGCCTGGTGCGATGAAGGCGCAGCGGGCGCTGTCAGCATGAGCGATCTGCTCGCGAAGATGGGTAAGGATCAGGAGGGCTCGTCTCTCTTCTCCCTTCCGTTCCCCTCGCTCGATGTTCTCAATCAAAGCTGCAGCCACTTGCCGCGGACGCGCGATCTGACGATCGGGATCGAAAAGCTTTTCCTCTGGGCGCGGAGCGGCCTCAAATCCGTGCTCGATCCGGTGACGCAGCCACTGTCCTGGCTGCTGGATGGCGCCATCCATATCGCAACGGCAATCCCATGGTGGCTGATGCTGCCGGCGATTGTCGCGCTGAGCTGGCAGTTGACGCGCTCATTGAAGATCGCCGCCCTTGTGCTGTGCAGCCTGCTGATCCTCGGCTTCGTCGACCATCTTGATGCCGCCATGCAGACGCTTGCCATCATCTTTGTCTGCACCGGCACCAGCGTTCTCATCGGCGTGCCGATCGGTATCGTCATGGCCAAATCGGATCGGCTGCAGCGGTTCATCACGCCGCTTCTTGATCTGCTCCAGACGCTGCCGACTTTCGTCTACCTGATTCCGCTGATCTTTCTCTTTTCGGTGACGGAATCCAAACTCTACGGGATCGCGATCATCGCCTATGCCATCGTGCCCGTCATCCGCCTTACCGACCTTGGGATCCGGCTGGTTGATCCCGAGGTGATCGAGGCTGCCGATGCTTTCGGCATGACACCGCGCCAGAGGCTCCTGAGGGTCGAGCTTCCGCTGGCAACCCCGAATATCATGGCCGGCGTGAACCAGACAATCATGATGAGCCTTGCAATGGTGGTCATCGCATCGCTGGTCTCTGCGCCCGGGCTGGGAATTCTGGTATTGCGCGGAATCAACAATCTCGAACTCGGCGTCGGGGTGGTCGCGGGACTGGGCATCGTCCTGCTGGCGGTCATCCTCGACAGGACGTCGAAGGCTGCCCTGCTTCGCACCGGGGGCCATGGCGCATTCTCCAGGGGAAGACAGCAGTGACAGAGGCCCCGAAGATCCGGATCCGCAATCTCTACAAGATCTTCGGCGCGACCCCCAGCAGGATGGTTCCCCTTGTGCAGGACGGGCTCGACAAGGCCGCGCTTCTTGAACGGATGAACCACGTCCTGGGGCTGCAGGATATCAACATCGATATCCATGCGGGGCAGGTCACGGTGATCATGGGGCTTTCGGGATCCGGAAAATCCACGCTGATCCGGCATCTCAACCGGCTGGTCGATCCTACATCGGGGGCGATCCTGGTCGACGGGCAGGATATCACCACATATTCGCATGGCGATCTGGTCGAACTGCGCCGGACCAAGATGTCGATGGTGTTTCAGGGCTTCGGGCTGATGCCGCATCAGACGATCCTGCAGAATGCCGCGCTGCCGCTGCTGGTGCGTGGCTTGTCGGCGGCAGAGGCAGAGAAGCAGGCCCGCCAATGGCTCACGCGCGTGGGGCTTGAGGGCTTCGAGACCCGCTACCCCTACCAATTGTCCGGCGGCATGCAGCAGCGGGTCGGCATCGCGCGGGCGCTTACCTCGAATGCCGATATCATGCTGATGGACGAGGCGTTCTCGGCGCTTGATCCGCTGATCCGCAAGGACATGCAGGATCTGTTGCTGGAGCTGCAGAAAGAGCTGAAGAAGACGGTCGTCTTCATCACCCATGACCTTGACGAGGCGCTGAGGCTGGCGGATCACCTCGTGATCCTGAAGGACGGGCGGATCGTCCAGCAAGGGGATCCCCAGCAGATCGTCCTGAACCCCGCAGACGACTACGTGAACGACTTCGTGCGGGACATCAACCGCGCGAAAGTCATCCGCGTGCGGTCGGTCATGTCGCAGATGGATCCGGGCATCAGCTATTGCGGCGACATCTGCGGCGAGGCGAATCTCGAGCGGCTCATTGCGGCATCCGGCGGCAATCCGGCCCATCAATATCGCGTCATCGAACAGGGCGAGCCGGTCGGCCGCATTCAACTGCTCGATGCCCTCAAGGCGCTTCTGCCACATGATGCCGCCCCGAGGCACTGATGTCGCACCTTGCGCAGGACAAACACCTCCCGAAGCCCTGTGGGCTGACGCCCAGCATGTGGCGCAGGCCCGGCTTTGCGCATGGCGGCAGCGCCTGCGCAACCAGCGGGCATGGCCGGCCGGGTCCGATTTCGCCCTCGGCCACCGCGGGCATCCGATGAAGAAAGAAGGAGAGAACACGATGGACGGCGGGAATTCACTTGATCGCGCGGCGGCGGGTTTGGGCCCGAATGCGCTGTTCTTCGACGA
>JACSRN010000167.1 GCA_014879735.1 Paracoccaceae bacterium | reverse complement strand
CCATCGCGGTCGATGTCGGTGTAGATGATCGCGGCAACCCCCGCATCCTCGAAGCTGCGGGCAAGATCGCGCGCCTGCACCCCGGTCTCCTCGGCCCAGCCCCTGGTCGCGACCAGACCCTTGCGGGCGTCGATCCCCACCGCCACCTGCCCCGGGAAGGCCCGCGCCGCCTCGCGCACCAGTGCCGGATTCTCCACCGCCACGGTGCCCAGGATCACCCGGGACAGGCCGCGTTCCAGCCACATCGCAACAGTCGCCATGTCGCGGATGCCGCCGCCCAGTTGCGCCGGCACCGTCACGCGCGCCAGAATCGCCTCGACCGCCGCCGCATTCACCGGCCGGCCGGCAAAGGCGCCGTTCAAATCGACAAGATGCAGCCATTCGCAGCCGGCCGCCTGGAACTGCGCCGCCTGCTCTGCCGGATCGTCGCCGAAGACGGTGGCCGCCGACATCTCGCCGCGCAGGAGCCGCACGCACTGGCCGTCCTTCAGGTCGATGGCAGGATACAGGATCATCACGGGCCTCCGGTCGTTGCGCCGCCCCCTTGGCATGGACGGCGCGGAAAGAAAAGTCCGCCTCGCCGCGGCATTCCTACGCCACGTCACACTTGATCGCCGCGCCACCCGTGGCAACCTGCCGCAACCCGCTTTCGAGGAGGAGGAAAGCCCCGATGAAGAAACTCGCCCTTGCGGCCGTGCTGGCCAGCCTTGGCACCGCCGCCTTCGCCGCCGACCCGGTCGTCGGCACCTGGCAGACGAAACCCGACGACAACGGCAACTTCGGTCATGTCCAGATCAAGCCCTGCGGCCCGGCCTTCTGCGGCACGCTGGTCCGGGCCTTCGATGGCTCGGGCAAGCAGATCGAAAGCGACAATGTCGGCCGCAAGCTCGTCTGGGACATGGTGGCCTATGGCGACGGGCTCTATGACGATGGCAAGGTCTATTCGCCCGACCGCGACAAGACCTACGATTCCGAGATGCACCTCTCGGGCAACAGCCTCGAGGTGAAGGGTTGCGTCTTCGGCATCTGTCGCAGCGGCGGCACCTGGAAGCGGGTGAAATAGCGGCGCCCGGCGAAACCGGCAGGAACCGGGTCGCGCAGCGATCCGGACCGGCCCATCCTGTGCCCGAAGAACGACGGAGGGACGGGATGCGGATCGAAGCGGGACGCCAGGTCAGCGACGCGGAATGGGCAGCCTTTCAGGCCGGCGAGCCGACCGGCCTTGTCTGGGCGGTGACGACGACCGGCATTCATTGCCGAGATGGCTGCCCCGGCCGGCCGCTGCGGCAGAACCTGCGGGCGATGGACAGCCGCGCCGCGGCCGAGGCTGCAGGCTTTCGCGCCTGCCGCCGCTGTGGCGGCGGTGCTTGACCCGGCACCACGGCGCGGGCAACCTGACCGGATGCGACCACCCGCTCCCGCCGCAATTCTGGAAACTGCACTATATGCCGCCGATCTGGAGGCCGCCGCCGGGTTCTACGGTGGTCTTGTCGGTCTGGCCGAGATCGGCCGGGCACCGGGCCGTCACATCTTCTATCGGGTCGGCTCCGGCATTCTGCTGATCTTCAATCCCGCGGCGACCGAAATTCCCTCCGGCGGCCTGCCGGTTCCAACCCATGGCGCCCGAGGGCGCGGACATGTCTGCTTTGCCGCGACCCGCGACGAAATTGCGCTCTGGCGTGCCGTCTTCGCGGCGGCTGGCGTGGCCATCGATGCCGAATTCGACTGGCCGGGCGGCGCGCGCTCGCTCTATGTCCGGGACCCGGCAGGAAATTCGGTCGAATTTGCCGAAAGCCGGCTCTGGGACGATACCCCGCCGCCCTGACACCGGCCGCCGGCCGGTCAGGGCCGCCAGGTCAGGAAATTCGCGATGATCCGCAGGCCGGTGGCCGAGGATTTCTCCGGGTGGAACTGGGTGCCGAGGATATTGTCGCGCCCGACGATGGCCGTGACGCCGCCGCCATAATCGCAATGCGCCAGGCGATGTGCCGGATCGGCAACGCGGAACTGCCAGGAATGCACGAAATAGGCGTGATCGCCGGTCTGCACACCCTCCAGAACCGGATGTGCCCGGCCCAGGACCAGATCGTTCCAGCCCATATGCGGCACCTTCAGCGCAGGATCTGCCGGCTCGATCTTCGCCACCTCGCCACCGATCCAGCCAAAGCCCGCGGTCTCCTGATGTTCGAACCCGCGATCGGCCAACATCTGCATGCCGATGCAGATGCCGAGGAACGGCCGCCCGCGCACCATCACCGCCTCCTCGATCGCCGCAAACAGGCCCGGAACTGCATCGAGCGCCCGCCGGCAGGCCGGAAAGGCGCCATCGCCCGGCAGCACGACCCGGTCGGCACGCCGCAGATCCTCGGGGCGGCGGGTGACGATTACCTCACCGGCGCCGGTTTCTGCCGCCATGCGCTGGAAGGCTTTTTCGGCCGAATGCAGGTTGCCCGAATCGTAGTCGACCAGAACCGTCAGAGCCATCGCCGGCCCTCGCGCGCAACTCGGAATTTTGAAAAATTCCGGACCGGACTTTTTGAAAAGTCCGGCCTGCGCCCCGCCGGCATCACAGGGCGCCCTTTGTCGAGGGCAGCAGGCCCGCCATGCGCGGATCGGGTTCTACCGCCTCGCGAAGCGCCCGCGCCACGGACTTGAAGCAGGCTTCGGCGATATGGTGGCTGTTAAGTCCGTGGATCAGGTCGATGTGCAATGTGATCCCGCCATGGGTTGCCAGTGCCTGGAAGAACTCGCGCAGCAATTCGGTGTCGAAGTTGCCGATCTTCGGCGTGGGAAGCGGCAGGTTCCACACCAGATAGGGTCGTGCCGACAGATCCAGCGCGCAGGCCACCTGGGCGTCGTCCATGGCCAGCCGGAAATGGCCATAACGCCGGATGCCGCGCTTGTCGCCCAGTGCGCGCGCCAGCGCCTGGCCCAGGACGATGCCGCTGTCCTCCACCGTGTGATGGTCGTCGATATGCAGATCGCCCGTCGCCGCCAGCGCGATGTCGATCAGCGAGTGCCGGGCCAGCTGGTCGAGCATGTGGTCGAAGAACCCGATCCCGCTGCGGCAGTCCGAAGCGCCGGTTCCGTCGAGGTTCACGTCCACCTCGATCGCGGTCTCGGCGGTCTTGCGGGTCAGGCTGGCCTTACGCATCATGGTCCTCCGGATCGGTCGCGTGCCGCTGGTAAACGCTTGAGCCCGGTGCAGCAAGCCCCGGAACGCGAATGCGGCGCCCCAGCAGCTCTCGTTGCGGGGTCGCTGCACCTGAGTTCCGCACTCCGCCCGCCTTGCCGTCTGGCCGCCGACGCAGCGGAAGATGGATCGCCGCCGCATGGCGGTTGCGATGCAATTCTTGACCGCTGCTGTGATGGAAGCCCGGCAATGGTATGTTTCACGATCGACCGGCCCCAGGTCGAGGGCTTAACACTGGTTGCGCCGGTCGGATGGCGGTCGGGCGGGTTCGCCGGGGTCAATCCGCTTGATGGCGGAGGAGCCGGCTCTGCTATCGATCCGGTCCTGCGCCCTGCCGTTGCTGCGAATCGCTGCAACCGATGTCAAGTTTCCTTTCCTGGCCTATTGTTCGATGGTGCCCCACCAGATCACGAACCCCGGCAGCGCACGGGCTATGTTCGACAACCGCTGAGTTGCCCCGATTGCACCGGCGGGGGGTATTACCCGGATGACGGCCGTCTCGATTCGAGCACAGCTGAATATTGTCGCAATCAAACCCAAGGGTGACGAAATTCCCGGGCACTTTCATGCCTTTGAGGACACTGTCGCCAGAGGTGGATCAACACCCGTTCAGCCCGAGGACAAGCCACCTTGAGAAACAACTGCAGGACAGTTCCGCCAATTACTGTGGGAAAAATATGCGGCAAAGAGATTCGCGTGGAGACCACCCGGGTCTATAAGCTGGTGACTGGAAAATCCAGCAACGAAATCGCAACCGGTTGCGGGACATGTGAAGACCTCTCTGGATAACCGACATATGAAGGTTGCGGCACATGCATCTGCGGCGCTTGGCGTGAGATCAGCACCTGGTCGGCCGGGCGTCGGCTCCCAAGCGAAACCCGGGACCGGCCAGACCTTCGACGGCCCTGCGGCACCAGGCACAGTACCATAATCACCATCGGGACAGCCGGGCGGCCAGCAATCCTGATTATCCTGCCCCGCCCTCTGGTCAATCGGTGGATTACGATCCTGATATTCTGATTGCGGTCGATATTTCCACCGCCCGCCCTTGCACTGGCATCAGTCCGGGTTATGATTTTCCGATTACAGCACACGATCCACCCGGTGATTTTCTCCGATCGAGGAGCAGAAAATTTTAATTATATTGGCTGGATTTAGGCCAGGACAACTCGTCGTCAACCGTTGCGTTTAAATCAATCCGGATTATGCTTTCTTGATCAAGACTCCCGGTCAGCCAAGCAGTTTTTGACTCCCGGTCAGCCAGGCAATTTAATCCTGAACTTTGGGTGGAGGTCAAGGTGCCTGTCGTCAATGGAAGTGCAAACAACGATTTCATCCATCGCCTCGGAGACGGGCTGATCCCCCCTCTGGGCGCGACCGAAGTGACAGATGTCACCACAGGCGATGATGAAATCCTGGCCGGCGCAGGCAACGACACGCTCCATGGTGATGCGGGCAACGACACGCTTTATGGCGGCTCGGACAATGACACGCTTTACGGCGGCACCGGCGACGATACGCTTCATGGCGGCGCTGGCAATGACCGCTATTATGTTGACAGCGCAGGCGATGTCTTGGATGAGGCGGCCGCCGCAGGCATCGATTCGGTGCTTACCTCAATCAATTACACGCTCGGCGCCAATCTGGAAAACCTGGTCCTGCGC
>JACSRN010000168.1 GCA_014879735.1 Paracoccaceae bacterium | reverse complement strand
CCTCCGTCTTCCCCCTCTGCCCCCGTCGATCCGCTGCCCGGGGACCGTCCGGGCGGGCGCGCTGAAACCCCTCTGCGGCGTCGCCCGGGCAGCGGATCGACGGGGGCAGAGGGGGAAGACGGAGGTGAGGACGCCGGCCAGCCCGCCCGTGGCGCCGCCCGGATGGGCCGCGCCGATCTGGCAGGTTTTCCGTGCGTGACGGGACATCTGTCCGCCTCTCCTCACCTGGAATGCAACGTCATGTGACCTGACGTGAGCCAAGTGTCGGGACCTAGGCCGGGTTGTGTCAATTGCGGGGAATCCTGCGGCCGGACCGGAAACTAGCCCTCGCGGTTTGCGGCGGGGGAGGGGCCAGATGTACCCTCGGGATATCGCGAAATATTTCTAATTATTTCAAAATATCCAGTATGCGTGTGCTGATTGTGGCAGGATTGTGGCGGAAATTGCGATCTGGCGCCCGAATCGGGCGAAAGTGTGAAAAGATCAAGTCATGATCGCGGCTGATGACGGCCTGCCACAATTGCCCGCGGCAGGCCGGACGTCTGCAACCTCAGGGACAATGGGGAATCAGCGCTGCCCGCGTGCGATGAAGGCCAGCCGCTCGAACAGCTGCACGTCCTGTTCGTTCTTCAGCAGCGCGCCATGCAGCCGCGGCAGAAGGTGGCGGGCATCGCGCTTCAGATCCTCGGGCGACAGATCCTCGGCCAGGATCAGCTTCAGCCAGTCCAGCGCCTCTGAGGTCGAGGGCTTCTTCTTCAGCCCGGGCGTCTCGCGGATCTCGAAGAACTCGGTCAGCGCGGCGGCGAGAAGACGTTCCTTGATGTCGGGGAAATGCACGCGGACGATGGCGGCCAGCGTCTCGGCATCGGGAAAGCGGATGTAGTGAAAGAAACAGCGTCGCAGGAAGGCGTCGGGCAGGTCCTTTTCATTGTTCGAGGTGATGATGACGACCGGGCGCTGGGCGGCCCGCACCGTCTCGCCGGTCTCGTAGACATGGAACTCCATCCGGTCGAGCTCCTGCAGCAGATCGTTGGGAAACTCGATGTCGGCCTTATCGATCTCGTCGATCAGCAACACCACCCGGTCCGGCGCGGCAAAGGCCTGCCACAGCTTGCCCCGGCGGATGTAATTCGCCACCTCGTGCACGCGGGCCTCGCCCAGCTGGCTGTCGCGCAGCCGGCTGACGGCATCGTATTCGTACAGCCCCTGCTGTGCCTTGGTCGTCGACTTCACATGCCATTCCAGAAGCGGCAGGCCAAGCGCCTCGGCCACCTGGCGGGCCAGTTCGGTCTTGCCGGTTCCGGGTTCCCCCTTGACCAGCAGGGGCCGCCCCAGCGCGACGGCGGCATTGACGGCAACGATCAGATCGGGGGCGGCGACATAGGTCTCGGTCGAGCGGAAATTCATCGGGTCCTCAACAGGCTGTTGCGGTGGACCCTAGCGATGCCGATATTTTGTCGCAACCGCTAGTGACATTACCGCGGGCATGGGCTACACGCCCGGCCAACAGGAGCGCGCCGTGACCAATGCCCACCTGCCGGTGCGAGCCGACATGAAGGAGAGTGCGATGAAGGCTGAAACGTTCCTCCCCGAAGATTACCGTCCCGCAGAGGACGAGCCCTTCATGAATGACCGCCAGCTTGAATATTTCCGTCGCAAGTTGGTGACGTGGAAGCAGGAATTGCTGGAACAATCGGCCGAGACGCTGGAAAACCTCAACGACAGCGCCCGCAACGTGCCCGATCTGGCCGACCGCGCCAGCGAAGAGACGGATCGCGCGCTGGAATTGCGCACCCGCGATCGCCAGCGCAAGCTGATCGCCAAGATCGATGCTGCGGTGCGGCGGATCGAGAGTGGCGAATACGGCTATTGCGAGATGACCGGAGAGCCGATCAGCCTGAAGCGGCTGGATGCCCGCCCGATTGCCACCATGACGCTGGAAGCGCAGGAGCGGCACGAGCGGCGCGAAAAGGTGCATCGCGACGAGTGAATTTTAGGTCGCAGGGGGCGGGGCTTGCGGCCCGCGCGCCTTCACGGGAAAGTGACGCCGGGCCGCAGGGTCCGGCGTCTTTCTTTGGCAAGTACGGGACGGGATAGATGGGCCTGAACGGGCAACAGGTCACGGTGGTGGGCGCGGGGATCGCGGGGCTGGCGCTGGCGCGGGCACTGGCGCTGCGGGGCGCGAAGGTGACGGTACTGGAACAGGCCGATGCCATCCGTGAGGTGGGCGCGGGCCTGCAGATCAGCCCGAATGGGGCGGCGGTGCTGCAGGCGCTGGGGCTGGGTCCCGCGCTCGAGGCGGCCTCGGTCCGGGCGGCGGCGGTGGAATTGCGCGACGGGCTGGATGGCCGGATCGTCACCCGGCTCGACCTGGCGAAGCTGCGCCCGGGGGAGGGCTGGCATTTTCTGCACCGCGCCGATCTGATCGGGCTTCTGCTCGATGGCGCACGCGCGGCGGGGGTGGATCTGCGGCTGCTGCAGAAAGTGGCCTCGGTCGATCTCTCGGGCAGCCGGCCGCGACTGGTCATGACCACGGGTGCCGAGACCGAAGCCGGGCTTCTGCTCGGCACCGATGGTCTGCATTCCCCGGTGCGCGCGGCGCTGACGGGCAAGGTCGCCCCGTTCTTCACCCATCAGATCGCCTGGCGCGCATTGGTGCCCTGCGATCCGGCCGAGCCGCCGGTGGCCGAGGTGCATATGGGCGAGGGCCGGCATGTCGTCAGCTATCCGCTGCGCGGCGGCACCCTGCGCAATATCGTGGCCGTCGAGGAACGCCGCCAATGGGTCGAGGAGGGCTGGTCCCTGCGCGACGACCCGATCGAATTGCGCCTGGCCTTCGAAAGCTTCGGGCCGCGGGTGCGCGGCTGGCTGGAGCAGGTGACGGATGTCTGGCTCTGGGGCCTGTTCCGCCATCCGGTGGCAAAACGCTGGCACCGGATGCTGCCGGACGGCGTGGTGGCCATCGCCGGCGATGCCGCGCATCCGACGCTGCCTTTCCTGGCGCAGGGCGCGAACATGGCGCTGGAGGATGTCTGGACGCTGGCCGCGGCGCTGGATGCCGCGGGCGACGACCAGGCCACCGCAGCCCTGGCCGGATGGGAGCGCGCCCGCGCGCCGCGTTGCGCCAGAATCGTCGAGGCCGCCAACCGCAACGCCCGCGCCTATCACCTGTCCGGCCCGCTGCGCCCGATGGCCCATGCCGCGCTGCGCCTGGCCGGGCGGGCGGCGCCGGGCCTTGCATTGTCGCGCTATGACTGGATCTACCGCTTCGACCCGACAGGCGCCTGAACCGGGGTCAGGCCGCCAGCCGCACCCAGACCGGCACATGGTCCGAGGGCTTGTCGCCGGCCCGCACCTGCTTGTCGATCCCGGCATCTTCCAGCAGGTCGGCGGCCTGGGCGGTCAGCAGCACATGGTCGATGCGAATGCCGTTGCCGCGCTCCCAGGCGTTGGCCTGATAGTCCCAGAAGGTGTAGAGGCCCGGTGTCGCGGGGGCCCGCGCCCGGATCGCCTCGGTCAGCCCCATCCAGAGGATCCGCCGGAACGCCGCGCGGCTTTCGGGCAAAAACAGCGCATCGCCCTGCCAGGCCTCGGGCTTCGCGGCATCCAGCGGTTGCGGGATCACGTTGAAATCGCCCAGAAAGACCACCGGCTCTTCCAGCGCCATCAGCGCGCGCACCCGCGCCTCCATCCGTGCCATCCAGGCCAGCTTGTAGTCGAGTTTCGGCCCCGGCGCGGGGTTGCCGTTCGGCAGATACAGCCCGCAGATCCGCAGCGTGCGGGTGCCCGTCACCGTCGCCTCGATCCAGCGCGCCTGTTCGTCGTCAGGATCGCCCGGCAGGCCGCGGGTCACATCCTCCAGAGGCAGTCTCGACAGGATCGCGACACCGTTGAAGCTTTTCTGGCCATGGGTGGCGACCGTATAGCCCATGTCCTCGAAGACCTCGCGCGGGAAGGCCGCGTCCTGGCTCTTGATCTCCTGCAGGCAGATCACATCGGCATCGGCACCCTCGGCCCGCAGCCAGCGGGGCAGGGCCTCGATACGTGCCTTGATGCCGTTGATGTTATACGTTGCAATCTTCATGGCGACCTCCGCGCCGGCATCTTGCGCCGCCAGCCCGGCAAGGGCAAGCTGCCGGCGCCCGCCCCGGCGCGAGAGAGGACATGACCCCGCCCGTCGTATCGGTGCTGATCCCGGCCTTCCGCGCGCAAGCGACGCTTCCTGCCGCCGTTGCCTCGGCGCTGGCCGGCGGCCTGCCGGAGGCGGCGGTGGAAATCCTGGTCGAATCCGACGATGCCACGCCCTATGCGCAGGTGGCCGCATTGTCCCCCGCGGTCCGCGTCGCCGTGACGGGCGCAACCGGCAGCGGCGTCGGCCCGGCACGCAACCGCGCTCTGGCCCGCGCCCGGGGCGATTTCATCGCCTGTCTCGATGCCGACGACCGGCTGTCGCCGGGCTGGCTTGCAGGCCTTCTTCCAGCGGCGCGCCACGCGGGGGCGGCGGTCGCGCCGCTGGTGATCGAAGAGTCCGGCCTGCCGCTGCTGACCCTCTGGCACGACCGGCCCCGGCTCGATTTTGCCGCACTGGCCGAAACCGGCGCCTCGGCGCGCGGCCTCCTGGCCCGCGGCCTGTGCCGGCGCTTCGAGGACCGGGCGGCGCAGGACATCCTGCATATCCTGCAGGTCATGGCCCGCTGCGGCGGCAGCCTGCCACTGTCGACCGTACCCTATCATCTGCGCCTGTCGCCCCACAGCGTCACCGCGGCCGAGGATTTCGCGCAGCGCGTCCACCACGCCTATCTGTCGCATATCGCGACGCTCGAGGCCGACCCCAGCCTCCCGCCCGCGGGACTTCGGCGCCAGGGCGTCTCGCG
>JACSRN010000079.1 GCA_014879735.1 Paracoccaceae bacterium | reverse complement strand
AGATGTGTATAAGAGACAGGCATGATGCAGATCCGGCTGCCCGGTCCGGCCGAAGCGGCCGATCACCGCGCGCAGGCTGGGCCCGGCCCGCAGCCAGAGCGAGCGGGCGAGGTCGAGCAGCACCGGCGCGTCGGCCGCCTCGTACAGCGCGAAATGGAAGGCGTGGTTCGCCTGCAGATAGGCCGGGATATCGCCGCGGTCCATCGCCGCCGTCACCGCATCGTCGATTCCGGCCAGCCGGGCGATCAGCGCCGGTGTCAGCCGGGCGGCGGCGCGCTCGGCCAGATGCGGTTCGATCGAGAGGCGGGCGAAGGCCAGCTGGTCCAGCGTCTCGGCGGTCATCGGCGGCACGGCGACGCGGCGGTTGCCCTGCGGCAGCAGCGCGCCTTCGGCCGTCAACCGGCGGATCGCCTCGCGGACCGGGGTCATGCCCGCGCCCAGTTCGGCAATCAGGCCCTGGATCGTCACCGGCTGGCCGGGCGCGAGATGGCCAAAGAGAATCATGTCGCGCAGCCGCGCATAAGTGACCTCATGGGTCGGAATCTTGCGGCTCATCACGGTTCTTCCTGTCCCTGCCTTGCAGGCAGGTTACGGCCCGGGGGCAGGGACAATCAAGATCTGATCAAATCCCGGCGCCGGCCCGCAGCCGCGGCCTTTCGCGCATCAGCCACAACAGCGAGATCAGCAGCGGCGCATTGATGATGCGGCCGGCCGCCAGCGCCTCGGCGGCGGCATCGAAGGCCAGGACATGGGTACGGATGTCCTCGCCCTCGTCGGCGACGCCATGCAGGCCGCCCTTCGCCGCGCCAAGATCGCAGAGTGCCACGAAGGAATGGATATATTCGGTGCAGGCGCCGGGGCTGGGGTAGTAGCCGGCCACCGGCAAGAGCGCGCCGAGTACAAGGCCGGCCTCTTCCGCCGCCTCGCGCCGCGCGGTGTCTTCGGGGGTTTCGCCCGGATCGATTCGGCCGGCAATGGCCTCCAGATGCCAGATCGGCCCGCCGCCACGGCCCACGGCGCCGGCGCGGAACTGTTCGACCGCCAGCACAAGGTCATGCACCGGGTCGTAGGGCAGCACCGTGACGGCATCGGTCATCACGAAGACCTCGCGCCGGATGGCGGGGCCCATGCTGCCGTCGAACCGGCGATGGCGCAGCAGCAGATCCTCGATGCCGAAGAAGCCGCGGAAGGGATGGCTGCGGGCCAGCACCTCGACGGCGCCATCGGCCGGGCCGCCCGGGCCGCCCTCGGCCGCGGCCCGCAGCGCCGCGGCGGCGCGCACCAGCATCGGCGTGCGGGCGGCGCGCAGGCGGGCCGCCGGCTGTTCGCCCATCGCGGCTAGGATATCGCCGGCAAGTCGGCGTTCGACCGCGCGGTCGGGCGCGGCCAGCCCGCCCGTCGCCTCCTGCCAGAAGGCCAGCCGCTCCGGCCCGCCCGGGCCGCTGAACAGCGCCGCCAGATCGGGATCGGCCAGCCGCAGATCGCCTGCCAGCCCGCCCGTCACCGCCATGTCCGGCTTGCCCCCTCGACCGCCAGCCCGCCGACGATGCCGCCGAGCACCAGCGTTCCCAGCACCCCGGGAATCGCCATCTGCCCGGCGTGGTCGAGCATGGTCGAAAAGATGCCGGCGATGGCCGCCATCGGCGAATCGCCGTATCGACCATGGGTTGCATCGACGACCATCTCCCAGGTCGAGAAGCCGAGCAGCGTGAGCAGCGCCAGGATGACCGAGGTGGTCAGCCCGATCCCCACCGCATCGGAATAGCCGCGCCCGGCCATCGCCCCCATCACCAGCCAGCCGCTCAGCAGGCCGATGCCGGCCGCCACCTCGCGCAGGTAGCCGGCCGAGGCCCCCGCGCCCAGTTGCGGCACGAAGGCGTTTGCCGCAAGCCAGCCGATGGTGGCAAACCAGAGGGCGGCAACCAGCCGGGCGGTGGTGGGCATCGTGTCTCCTCAGCCGGGCCGCGTCAGGGTGATCTGCGTTACGTCGCAGTTACCGCCGCGGAAGGCGCCGGCACAAGAGGTGAGATAGAATTCCCACATCCGGCGGAAACGGTCATCGAAGCCGCCGGCACGCACCTCGTCCCAGCGGGCGGTGAAGGTCTCGTGCCAGCGCCGCAGGGTCTGGCTGTAGCTTTCGCCGAATTCCATCGAGTCGCGCACCCGCAATCCCGCGCGCACCGCCTCGTTGCGCAGGGCCGACAGCGGCGGCAGCATGCCGCCGGGGAAGATGTATTTCTGGATGAAGTCGACATGGTGGCGGTACAGCCGCCAGCGATCCTCGGCGATGGTGATGATCTGCAGCGTCGCGTTGCGGCCGGGCTTCAGCCGCTCGAACAGGGTGCGGAAATAGACCGGCCAGTATTTCTCGCCCACCGCCTCGAACATCTCGATCGAGGCGATGCCGTCGTAGTGCCCCTTCTCGTCGCGATAATCCTGCAGGCGGAATTCCACCCGGTCGGACAGGCCGGCACGGCGGATGCGTTCGACCGAATAGTCGTATTGCGCCTGGCTGATCGTCAGCCCGGTGACGCGCAGCCCGCGCTTGCCGGCGGCATATTCGGCGAACCCGCCCCAGCCGCAGCCGATTTCCAGCACATGATCGCCCTCGCGGGCGCCCATCCGGTCGACCATGCTTTCGTATTTCTGCTCCTGCGCCTTTTCCAGGCTTTCCTGCCCGCTGCGGAACAAGGCCGAGGAATAGGTCATGCTGTCGTCAAGCCAGAGCCGGTAGAAATCATTGCCCAGGTCGTAATGCGCCGCGATATTGGCCTTGGCGCGGCGCCGGGTGTTCGCCTGCAGGCGGAAACGCAGCCGCTCCCAGGCGCGGACGATGGCGAGGCCGAGGAAGGTGTCGGTCATCTCGTTGTTTTCCGGCATCTGCATCAGGTCGAGGAAGGCCTGCAGGTCCGGACTTGTCCAGCTGCCGTCGAGATAGGCATCGCAAAAGCCGAGATCGCCCTCCCGCAGCAGGCGGGCAAAGACATCGGCGTCATGCACATGGACTTCGGCGGCGGGGCCGGGGCGCGGGGCTTCGGCACGGAAGCGACGGCCATCGGGCAGGACAAGATCCAGCCGGCCCGCGCCCAGGCTGCGAGCCCGGTCGAACACCGCCGTGAAATAGCGCGGGAGGTTCCCCTGACCTCCGGTTTCAGTAAGAAAGTCCATGATATCCTCCGGGGGGTCGCAACCCTGATCCGCGACAGAGTTCCAGAGAAACCGATTTTGCTCAAGACCTACGTTTCGCAGGCGCCGCAGGTGCCGTCGGGGCAACTGCCGGTCCACCGCCGGCCAGAGGCGGGCGAGACCGGATCGATCCTTCGGGGCAATCCCTGGGGCAATCCTTGGGGCCGAATCTGTCACCGGACCCCAGGACGGATCGACATTCATCTTCTCCAGATCATGGCGGGGGCGAGATGGATGAAGCCGGTGAAATGGATTGCTCTTCGGTCGTAGCGGGTGGCGAAGCGGCGGAAGTGCCTGAGACATCCGAAGCATCGCTCAATGCGGTTTCTGCGGCGGTAGAGCGCGGGATCCGGGGGCAACCATTTACAAACAAATGGCCATCACTTCCCGTCCGACCTGGATCACCCGTCTTGCCGGGCAGAAGCAGTGCCATCCGGTCCCACCGGACATCGCTCAACTCGTAGCGCTTCGGGGCCATCCTGAACTCCGCGATCCAAACACGGTGTCCCATGAATCGCTCAAACCCGTCAGTGGGAACCCTGAATGTCGATCCCTCCCAGGGCAGGGTCGCCGCCGCCCCCGGCACGGCCTTCATCCCGTCGCGGATTGCCGGATCGGGGGCAGGCCGCCACCCGTCCGGCCGGCAGGCAGGGACCGGCGCCTACAACACCCGGTCCAGCGCCGCGATCAGCCGGGCCACCTCTTCGGCGCTGGTGTAATGCACGCCCGACATCCGCAGCACACCCTTGGCCGGATCGACCCCCAGCGCCGAAAGCGGGCGTACCGCATAGAAATCGCCGCCCGAACAGGCGATTCCCTCGCGACCCAGCGCCTCGGCCAGCGGCCGCGCCGGGCCGGCAAGCTCGACCGCCACCGTGGGCGCCCGGCGCGCGGCATCGCGCGGACCGATCAGCCGCAGGTCGTTTCTGGCCGCCAGATAGTCGAGCAGCGGCTCGATCACCGCCACTTCCTGCGCCCGCATCAGCGCATGCACGCCGCGTGCCCGCGCCGCCGGATCGCCGGCGATGCCATGGCGCTCGGCCAGCGCATCGATGTAATCCGCCATCCCGGCCGAGGCCGCGACCTGCGCATGGTCCGGCCCCGCGGGGGTGTGCCGCTTGTACAGCACCGCATTGTTGAAGACATGCGCCTGGCCCGGCAGTTCCATGCCGAAACCCTCGTCCAACACCATGATGCCCTGATGCGGCCCATAGGTCTTGTAGGCCGAGAACAGATAGGCATCGCAGCCGAGCGCGGGAAAATCGGGAAACCCATGCGGCGCATAGCTGACGCCATCGACCACGCTCCGCGCGCCCGCCGCCCGGGCCATGGCGGCAATGGCCGCCACATCGTTCACTTCGGCCACGACATTCGAGCAATGCGGGAAGGCGACCAACCGCACCCTGCCATCGTCGAGCAGCCGTGCCAGCGCCTCGGGGTCAAGCGCGCCGGTGCCGCGGTCGATCCGCCATTCGCGGATCTCGATCCCGGCCTCCGCCAGCCGTCGCCAGACGCCGGAATTCGCCTCGTGATCCTGATCGGTGACGACGATGGCCGCATCCTGCCCCGCCAGCCATTGCCGGACCGCCTGGGCCCGGCGCCTACAACACCCGGTCCAGCGCCGCGATCAGCCGGGCCACCTCTTCGG
>JACSRN010000060.1 GCA_014879735.1 Paracoccaceae bacterium | reverse complement strand
AGCTCAGTGGTAGAGCACTCCCTTGGTAAGGGAGAGGTCGAGAGTTCAATCCTCTCTTGCAGCACCATTTTACCGCATTGAAAACGCTGATGTTCTTGATATTCAAGAGCATGGAAGGCCGTCTGCGCATACCTCGTGCGCATACCGGGGCGGCCGGGATGACAGGTTTTCGGGTGGCTTTACCTTGGACGACCCGCGCACGGGCGTTCATTATCTGCACGTCAGGGTGCTGCTCGACCTGCGCGACAAGGTGGCTGGTCAGGTGGTCGCGCTACCGGTTGACGGCGCGTATCGGCGGATCACGGTCGGCAAGACCCATGTGAAGGCGTCTCTCCAGACCAAGGACGATGCCACGGGCAAGGCCCGGTTCGTCCTCGCGCTCGCCGCTTTCGGGTCCTTGCCGTCGTGGATGATTTCGCGCGGGAGTGCCTGGCGCTGGTCGCCGACACATCCCTGTCAGGCGCGAGGGTGGTGCGGGAACTGGACGCGATCATCGCCCGACGAGGACACCCGGGCACCATCGTCAGCGACAATGGGACAGAGTTCACATCGACGGCGATCTTGTCCTGGTGCCAGCGCACGGCCACCCAATGGCACTACATCGCGCCCGGCAAACCCATGCAGAACGGCTTCATCGAGAGCTTCAACGGGCGCTTCCGAGACGAGTTCCTGAACGAGGTGCTGTTCTCGACCCTGGCCGACGCGCGCACCCTGATTGCCGCCTGGAAGGAGGATTACAACCGCCACAGACCCCACTCGGCCCTTGGGAACATCCCACCGGACGAATTTGCCATGAAGATCACACTGGAAATGCTGGCAGCCTAGGCCCAGAAATCAACCCAAGCACGCTCTCCATCGCCGGAGGGAAGATGGGGCTCAGGTCACTTCGGTCGAAGGATGCGGCAGGCGTTCTGGCCGGGCGGCAGGCCGGCTGGTCGGTACGCACGGCGGAGATGGCTGAAGACCGCTTTGGCGCGGCGCCGGGTGAGATGCCGACTGAGCAGCGCCAATCCGTGCCCTGCCTGCCCCGCGTCCCGCCGATCGCGGCCGCGGCGCAGGTCATGCAGGATGCCTCCGAAGGCCCCGCATCGGAACACGACTGTCGCGTCGTCGATCCCGGCCAGAGCGGTGGACCGCGTCCGGTCTTCCTGCCCCTGACCGTCGTCCGCTTCCGCCAGCTTGCCAGCGTCCCTGGGGGTGATTCCCGCCGCCCGGCTCTGCTGCGCAGATCCGGTCTCGAACCGATGGCGCAGCTGCAGGCCCGGTCCTGGCGCTGTCATGCCGCGCTTGTCGGATGCCGCCGCCTGTCCCCCGCCCGCGTCCCCCGCCCGCGCGAGGATCGCACCACCGGGCCGTCGGGTCAGAAACCCGGAACGCTCTTCCCAAAGGGGCGGATGTCCCGATGCCATGCCAATCGGACGGGCCACAAGGCGCAGCCGCGCCGGCGGGGCAGGGGCCGGGCGGACGGGCGACCTCAGCCGCCGCGGCTGCCCCGGCGCAGCGAACGGCGCAATTCGGCCGGGCTCATCGCGCCGGTCAGGGCGGCGGCAAGGAAATAGACGCCAGCCCCCGCAACCACCAGCACCAGCAACCCCAGCGGCCGGCTGCTTGCCGGCCCCATCAGCCAGACCAGCCCCCAAAGCGCTGCCGCCATCGCCCCGGCCGACCACAGGATGCGCTGGCAGCGGGTGATGAAACGGTCGTCCGGCGCGGCAGCCTCGCCCATCCCGCGCGAGCCATGCCAGAGCTGCCAGACCATGACCCAGGATGCCAGCGTGGTGCCCACGGCGGCGGCCAGATAGCCGATCAGCGGCATCAGCCCGAAGGCAAGCCCGGCATTCACCACCATCGAGACCAGCGCATAGTTGAAGGGCCGCCGGGTGTCGGCCCGGGCATAGAACAGCGGCTGCAGCACCTTTTGCAGGACGAAAGCCGGCAGGCCCAGGGCATAGATCGCCAGTGCAGGTGCCGTCATCGCAGCGTCGCGCGCGGTATATTCGCCGCGCTGGAACAGCACCGTGATGATCGGCAGCGCGATCACCGCCAGCGCCACGGCGGCCGGTACGGTCAGGAACAGCGCAAATTCCGCGCCGCGGTTGAAGCTTGCCCGCCCGCCGGCCACATCGCCCGCCGAGAGGCGGCGCGAGAGGTCGGGCAGCAGCACCACGCCGATGGCGATGCCGACGACCCCCAGCGGCAACTGGTACAGCCGGTCGGCGTTGTACAGCCAGGCGACGGCGCCTTCGGTGAAGCTTGCCACCTGGCGGCCGACGATCAGATTGATCTGCACCACGCCCCCCGCCAGCACCGCAGGGGCGGCGATGATGAACAGCCGCCGCAACTCTGGCGTCAGCCGCGGCCAGCGAAAGGGGATGCGGAAGCCCTGCGCATGCAGCACCGCCCAGACAAACAGCAGTTGCAGCACCCCCGACAGGGTGACGGTCCAGGCCAGCGTCCGGCCGAGATCCCAGCCGAACCATTCGGCCACGAACATCGACAGGACGAGAAAGACATTCATCAGCACCGGCGCCACGGCGGTGGCGAAGAACCGGCCCATCGCATTCAGCACGCCCGACAGCAGGGCCGTCAGCGAGATGAACAGGATATAGGGAAAGGCGATCTGGCCCAGCGTCACCGCAAGGTCAAAGCGTTCGTCGCCCCGAAAACCCGCGGCCATCGCCAGAACCAGCAGCGGCATGGCGAAATGGCCAAGGATCGAGAAGACCGTCAGGAAGGCCGCCATGAACCAGTAGGCATCGCGGGCAAAGCCGTTCGCATCCTGCCCGGTCTCCAGCTTCTTGGCGAACATCGGCACGAAGGCCAGGTTGAACGCCCCTTCCGCGAAGAAGCGGCGGAACATGTTGGGCAGGCTTTGCGCGACATAGAAGGCCTCGGCCACCGGACCGGAGCCAAGCCAGGCCGCCACCATCGCATCGCGGACAAAGCCGACGATCCGCGACAGCAGCGTCCATGTCCCGACCGTCAGGAAGCCCGAGACGAGCCGGATCGGTTTCATGCCTGCGCGCGCTCCGCGCCCTCGGCGATCGCCTGGCGCAGCTTGCGCTCCAGCGCCTCCTGCTTCGACTTCTGGTGCAGCTTCAGGCCGAACATGTCCTTCACGTAGAACGTGTCCACCACCTGCGCGCCATAGGTGGCGATCACCGCCGAAACGATGGAGATGTTGGAATTGGCCAGGGTCCGGGTCAGGTCGAACAGCAGGCCCGGCCGGTCGCGGGTGTCGACCTCGATGATCGTGTAGATTTCCGAACCCTCGTTGTCGAACATCACATGCGTGGGGAAGCGGAACTCGCGCTCGCGCTTCTTCACCTTGTCGCGGTCCTTCAATGCGTCGCGGGCGACGACCTCGCCCTTCAGCGTCTTCTCGATCATCTGGCGAAGGCGGGGCAGGCGGCTGGCCTCATAGGGGTGGCCCTCGGCATCCTGGATCCAGAAGACCGGCGTCGCATAGCCGTCCTTCGACGTATAGGTGCGGGCATCGCGCACATTGGCGCCCACCAGCGCCAGCGCCCCGGCAAGACGCGAGAAGATGCCGGGGTGGTCAGCCAGCGCGAAACAGGCGCGGGTGGCGTCGCGCCCCTCGTCGGGATGCAGGTCGATGCGGATTTCATGGTCGCCGATCCCGCGCAGCAGGCGGGCGAAGACCGCATGGGTCTCGGTGGACAGGCCTTGCCAGTAGGGCGGATAATGCCGCGCGGTTTCCTGCCGCAGATCCTTGGCGTCCCAGTCCGACAGCCGTTCGCGCAGCGCCCGCTTGGCCTCGTCGGCCCGGTTCTCGCGGTTCACCGATTCCAGCCCGTCCTCCAGCGCCTCGGCCGTCGACTTGTGCAACTGGCGCAGCAGCATGGCCTTCCAGTTGTTCCAGGTCCCCGGTCCCACCCCGCGGATGTCGCAGACCGTCAGCACCGTCAGCAGGTCAAGCCGCTTGCGCGTCTTCACCGCCCGGGCGAAGTCGCGCACCGTGCGCGGGTCGCCGATGTCGCGCTTTTGCGCCATGTCCGACATCAGCAGGTGGTGGCGCACCAGCCATTCCACCGTCTCGGATTCCTCCTCGTTCAGCCCCAGCCGGGGCGCCACCCGCCGCGCGATCTGGGCGCCGAGGATGGAATGGTCCTCGGGCCGGCCCTTGCCGATGTCATGCAGCAGGATGGCGACATAGAGCACGCGGCGGTTCACGCCCTTCTTCAGGATCTCCGACGACAGCGGCAGTTCCTCGACCAGTTCGCCGCGCTCGATCTGGGCGAGGGTCGAGATGCACTGGATGATGTGTTCGTCGACCGTGTAATGGTGGTAGACGTTGAACTGCATCATGGCGACGATGGGTTCGAACTCGGGGATGAAGGCGGCCAGCACGCCCAGTTCGTTCATCCGCCGCAGCGCGCGTTCGGGGTTGCCGTGTTTCAGCAGCAGGTCGAGGAAGATGCGCGCGGCTTCGGGATTCTCGCGCATGTCGTCGTCGATCAGCCGCAGGTTCGAGGCCACCAGCCGCATCACGTTGGGGTGCAGCAGATAGCCGGTGCGCAGCCCTTCCTCGAAGACGCGCAGAAGGTTCAGCTTGTCCTTCAGGAAATCGTCGGGGTCGCGCAGGTCGATGCGGCCCTGCACCAGCTTGTAGCCGCTCTTGACCCGCTTGCGCCGCTTGAACAGGCCCGAGAGCGAGGCCTCGCGCTTGGCGTGGCGGGCCTCCAGCTCGGTCAGGAAGATGCGCGTCAGCTCTCCCACCCGCGTCGCTTCGCGGAAATAGTCCTGCATGAAGATTTCGACCGCGCGGCGCCCGCCGCTGTCGACATAGCCCATGCGGGCGGCCACCTCGGGCTGCAGGTCGAAGGTCAGCTGGTCCGATGGCCGGCCGGCGATGTAATGCAGGTGGCAGCGCACCGCCCAGAGGAAATTCTCGGCGCGGCGGAAGGTCTCGTATTCCTCCTGCCGGAACAGGCCCGCCTCGACCAGCCCGGCGGCGCGCGGGACGCGATGCAGGTACTTGCCGATCCAGTACAGCGTCTGCAGGTCGCGCAGGCCGCCCTTGCCCTCCTTGACGTTCGGCTCCAGCACATAGCGCTGGCCGCCCTGCCGCCGGTGCCGCTCGGCCCGCTCGGCCAGCTTCGCCTCGATGAACTCCGGCCCCGAGTTGCGGAAGAGATCGGACCAGAGCCGCTCGGCCAGTTCGGCCGCCAGCGGCGCGTGGCCATCGATGAAGCGGTGTTCCAGCAGTGCGGTGCGCACGGTGATGTCGGCGCGGGCCTGGATCAGGCAGTCCCGAACCGTGCGCGCGGAATGGCCGACCTTCAGCTTCAGATCCCAGAGCATGTAGAGCATGGTCTCGATCACGCTCTCGGCCCAGGGCGTGACCTTCCATGGCGTCAGGAACAACAGATCGACATCGGATTGCGGCGCCATCTCGGCCCGGCCGTAGCCGCCGACCGCCACGACGGCGATGCGCTCGGCCTCGGTCGGGTTCGGGATCGGATGCAGCGCCAGCGCGGTGCGGAAGGCAGCGGTGACAAGCCCGTCGGTCAGATAGGCCTGCGCTGTGACCAGCGGGCGCGAGTCGCGCGGGCGCCGCGCGAAGGCCGCGGCCAGCGCCGCCTGGGCGCGCTGGCGGGTTGCGGTCAGGTGGCGCACGGCAATCGCGCGGGCGGTGCGGGCATCCGGCGCGGTGTCGGTTTCGGCCAGGATCGACGCCGTCAGCGCCGCGGCATCGACGATCTCGGCCGCGGGCAGGATCATGTCCGCCGTGGCCGGAACCGGGCCGGCCACGTTCATGGCGGCAGGGGCGTCAGAAGCCGGGGCCAGAGAAGTTGCGCGGGGCGGGGTCAATCACGACGACCTGGTTGTTGCGGATCTCGGCCACGGCAAGCCCGCGTTCGTTGGTGCCGTCGCCCCTCAGCCGGAAGATGCCGGACACGCCCACGAACCCCGAACCCTGGGTCAGCGAGGCGACCGAAAGATCGCGCCCCTGACGGGCCAGCGCCCCGATGGCCGCAATCCCGTCATAGGCCAGGCCGGCGATCGGATGAGGAGCGGCGCCGTAGGCGGTCTGATAGCGCGACTGGAACTGCGCGTAAAGGTTCGGATCGGGCAGCGCGAACCAGCCGCCCTGCACGCCGGGCAGTGCTAGGGTCTGCGCCGGCACGTCCCAGCGCGTCAGGCCGATGTATTTCGTCACGTTGCGGTCAAGCCCGTTGTCCGCCAGCAGCTGGCTCAGCAGCGGCAGCGCGCCGGCGGTATCGGCCGTCATGAAGATGGCACTGGCGCCGGTGTCGCGGGCCGCCTTCACGATGCCCGGCGCCGCACCCATCACCCCCGCCTGCGAGAATTCATAGGAGGAAACCCCCGCGACCTGTCCGCCGGCCGAGGCCACGCCCCGCAGGATGGCATCCTTGCCCAACTCGCCCGCCTGGTTGCGCTCATGCACCACCAGAATGCGCGACTTGCCGTTGCGCACCGCGTAGGAGGACAGCCGACGCGCCGTATTGTCGAAGGTCGGGCCGAGAACGAAGACATTGCCGCCCGCGATCTGGGGGTTGTTCGAGAAGGCCAGCACGTTGATCCCGCGCCCGGCCATGGCCACGCCCGCCGCATTGGCCTCCTGCGCGAAGACCGGCCCGAGGATGATCTCGGCGCCCTCGTCGGCGGCCTGGATCGCCATCGCCGCTGCCCGGCCGGGGTCGCCCCCGGTCTGGTAGACCCGCAGATCGACCCCCGCACCCGAAAGATCGGCCACCGCCAGCCGGGCTGCATTCACCAGGCTGTCGGCCAGAATCTGGTCGCTGGCCGAGCCGCTGCCGCCGGGAACCAGCAGCGCCACCTGCACGGCTTTGCCCGCATCCGGCCGCTTGCCGCCCGTCGGACCCGCCGGCACGCAGGCCGCGGCGAACAGCGCGAACGCAAGGAACAGGAACCGGCCCAGGGACTTGCGGGCCGAACGGAATGCAGACAACATGGAGCTTCCTCGCGCTGGGGATGGGGCACGGCGTCGGCGGGCAGGTTAGGCGTTCCCGCCCGGGAAGTAAACTTGCCGGGAGACGGGAATGGGTTCTTCTGCGGAAACGAAAGCCACGGCCGGCACGATCCCGCCCGGTCTGCATCTGGTGGCGACGCCGATCGGCACGGCGCGCGACATCACGCTGCGCGGCCTGGACGTGCTGGCGGGGGCTGATGTGCTTGCGGCCGAGGATACCCGCACGCTGCGCCATCTGATGGAGATCCACGGCATCGCGCTGGCCGGGCGCCCGCTTCTGGCGGTGCATGATCACAACGAGGCGGCCGCCGCGCCGCGGGTGCTGGCGGCGCTGGCGGCGGGCAAGTCGGTCGCCTATGCCTCCGAGGCCGGTACGCCGCTGGTTTCGGACCCGGGTTTTGCGCTGGTGCGCGCGGCCGTGGCGGCCGGCGAACGGGTACATGCCGTGCCCGGCGCCTCGGCGGTCCTTGCCGCGCTGACCGTGGCGGGCCTGCCGACCGACCGTTTCCTTTTTGCGGGCTTCGTGCCCGCCGCTGCGGGGGATCGCGCCCGCTTCCTGGCCGGGCTGGCCGGCAGCGACGCCACCGTGGTGCTCTACGAATCGCCGCGGCGGGTGTTGCGCACCCTTGATGCCCTGGCCGAGACCTTCGGCGAGACCCGCCGCATGGCGCTGTGCCGCGAACTGACCAAGCGTCACGAAGAGGTGATCCGCGGCGGCGTGGCCGAGGTTCGAGACGCCCTGGCCGGGCAGGAGCCGAAGGGCGAGGTGGTGCTGGTCCTCGACCGTGCGCCGCCGGTCGAGACGGCGCCGGAGACGGTGGAAAAGGCGCTGGAACGCGCGATGGCCACCCGTTCCGTCAAGGATGCGGTAACATTCGTGGCGCAAACTCTGAACGTGCCGCGGCGAACGGTCTATCAGATCGCGCTGGCCCTTGACCGCGGCTGAAGGACTGAAGGGCTGAAGGGAAGAACCGCCATGGCCGCCGATTCCGTCCCCGATCCGGTGCCCGCGCCCACCCGCCAACGGGCCGAACGCGGGTTGCGTGCCTGGCATTCCGGCTTTTCCGCCGAAGAAGCTGTCGCCCGCCGCTATCAGGCATTGGGCTATGCGGTCGCGGCCCGCCGCTGGCGCGGTCTTTCGGGCGAGATCGATCTTGTCCTGCAGCGCCCCGGCGAGGTGATCTTCGTCGAGGTGAAACAGGCGCAGACCCATGCCCTTGCCGCCGAACGGTTGGGTCCGGCGCAGATCCTGCGCATCCATGGCGCCTCTGAGGAATATGTCGACCGGGTGATGGGCCGGCCCGCGGTCGAACGGCAATATCACCTCGCCCTGGTCGATGGGGCGGGGCGGATCGCCGTCCTGGACGATGCCTTCCTCGTCATGTGACGGTTTGCCTTCGCCGACCGGATCGGTCATCAAGAAGGCGCCCTTGGAGAGGAGCGCGCCATGGCCCTGAAGGTTGCCTTGCAGATGGACCCGATCGGGTCGGTCAACATCAACGCCGATTCGACCTTTCGCATCGGGCTGGAGGCGCAGGCGCGCGGACACGAGTTGTTCTTCTACACCGCCGACCGGCTCGCCTATGTCGAGGGCCGCGTACTGGCCCGCGGCTTTCCGATCGAGTTGCGGCGCGAAGCCGGCAATCATGTCAGCTATGGCGCCGAGACCGAGGTCGACCTTTCGGAATTCGACGTGGTCTGGCTGCGCCAGGATCCGCCCTTCGACATGGGCTATATCACCTCGACCCATCTGCTGGAGATGATCCATCCCAAGACGCTGGTGGTGAACGATCCGTTCTGGGTGCGGAACTTCCCCGAAAAGCTGCTGGTCCTGCGCTTTCGCGACCTGACCCCGCCCACCGCCATTGCCCGCGACCTGGCGACGATCCGCGCCTTCAAGGCCCGCCACGGCGACATCATCCTCAAGCCGCTCTATGGCAACGGCGGCGCCGGCGTCTTCCGGCTGGACGAGAATGATCGCAACCTGTCGTCGCTCTACGAGCTTTTCACCGGCATGAGCCGCGAGCCGATGATCGTGCAGAAGTTCCTGCCTGCCGTTTCGGCCGGGGACAAGCGGGTGATCCTGGTCGATGGTGTGCCCGTCGGCGCGATCAACCGCGTGCCACAGGCGGGCGAGACCCGGTCGAACATGCATGCCGGCGGCCGGCCCGAGAAAGTGGGCCTGACCGAGCGCGATCTGGAAATCTGTCGCCGCATCGGCCCCACCCTGCGCGACCATGGCCAGATCTTCGTCGGCATCGACGTGATCGGCGACTGGCTGACCGAGATCAACGTCACCTCGCCCACCGGCATCCAGGAGCTGGAGCGTTTCGACGGCACCAATGCCGCCGCCCTGATCTGGGAGGCGATCGAGCGCAAGCGCGCGGGATGAGCCTGGCGCCCGGCCTGCGCCTGCGTCTGGTCCGTGCGGGCATGCGGGTGCTGGCAAAGCCGCTTTTCGCCCGGGTGCGCAGCGTGCCGGCGGCGCGCATCGGCCTGGTCGCGACCTCGCTGGCCGTTCCGCTGCCCTGGGGGGTGCGGGCGGCCCGGCAGCCCTGCGGCGGGATCGATGGCCTGCGGCTGCGGCCGCCGGGCGATGCGGCGGGGCCGGTGCTGCTGTGGTTTCATGGCGGCGCCTATGTAACGGGCAGCGCCTTTACCCATCGCGGGCTGCTGGGGCGGATCGCGCGGGCTGCGGGTTGCAGCGTCGTGGCGCCCGACTACCGGCTTGCCCCCGAACACCCCGCGCCGGCCGCCTTCGAGGATGCGCTGCGGGCGTTCGACGGGCTGGTCGCCGAGGGCGTGCCGCCCGTGCGGATCGCCATCGGTGGCGACAGCGCCGGCGGCGGGTTGGCGCTGGCCCTGCTGGCGGCGGTGGCCGCGCGCGGTTTGCAGCCGGCGGCCTGCGTGCTGTTGTCGCCCTGGGCCGACCTGACGCTGTCGGGCGGCTCGATCCGGGCGAATGCGGCGCGCGATCCGCTGTTGCCCGCGGGTCGCATGGCCGAGGTGGTGGCGATGATCCGCGGCGATCTTTCGCCGGCCGATCCCCGGCTGTCGCCTGTGCTGGGCGCCTTGCCCGGGGTCTGCCCGGTGCTGATCCATGTCGGCTCGACCGAGGTGCTGCTGGATGATTCACGTCGCACGGCCGCGGGGTTGCGCCGGGCCGGCGCCGCGGTGACGCTGTTCATCCGGCCCGGCGCGCCGCATGTGCTGGCCTGGCTAGCGCCCTGGGTGCCCGAGGCGACCGACGAGATCCGCCGGATCGGGGCCTTCCTGCGCGACCTTCAGCCCGGTGCGCCGACGGTCAGCCGGTAGCTGAAGGCCTCGGCGACATGCGACTTGCGCACCGCATCCGAACCGGCGAGATCGGCGATGGTGCGGGCGACCCGCAGGACCCGGTGATAGCCGCGGGCGGACAGGCCCAGGCGTTCGGCCACCCGCGCAACCAATGCGCGGCCCTCGGTGTCGGGCGTGGCCCAGCGCTCCAGCGCCTCACCCTGCAGATCGGCGTTCGAGCGGCCGGAAAGGCCGGGGAAGCGTTCGGCCTGCACCGCGCGCGCCTCGGCCACCCGGATCGCGACGGCGGCGGAACCTTCGCCCGCCGCCGGCAGGTCAAGATCGGCATAGGCCACCGGCGGCACCTCGATGCGCAGATCGAAACGGTCGATCAGCGGCCCCGAAATGCGGCCCAGATAGTCTTCGCCGCAGCCCGGCGCGCGGCTGCAGGCGCGGGCGGGGTCGGTCAGATGGCCGCAGCGGCAGGGGTTGGCGGCGGCCACCAGGAGAAAGCGGCAGGGATAGCGGATATGGGCATTGGCGCGGGCGATCATCACCTCGCCGGTCTCGACCGGCTGGCGCAGGGTTTCCAGAACGGCCCGGGGAAATTCGGGAAACTCGTCGAGAAACAGCACGCCGTTGTGGGCCAAGCTGATCTCTCCCGGCTTTGCGCCCTTGCCGCCGCCGACGATGGCGGCCATCGAGGCGGTGTGATGGGGTTCGCGGAACGGCCGTGCCCGCGAGATGCCGCCTTCGGAAAGCAGCCCCGCCAGCGAATGGATCATCGAGGTTTCCAGCGCCTCGGCCGGCGACAGCGGCGGCAGCAGGCCGGGCAGCCGCGCCGCCAGCATCGACTTGCCCGAACCGGGCGGCCCGACCATGAACAGATGATGGCGCCCGGCCGCCGCAATCTCCAGCGCCCGCTTGGCGCGTTCCTGGCCCTTCACCTCGCGCAGGTCGCGGGTGATGACCTCGCCCCGCACCTCGCCCGCCTCGGCGGCGGGCAGCGGCTGCTGGCCGGTGTAGTGCCGCACCACCTCGTTCAGCGAGCCGGCGCCGATCACTTCGGCTGCGCCGACCCAGGCCGCCTCGGCGCCGCAGGCGCGCGGGCACAGCAGGGCGCGGTCCTCCTCGGCGGCAGCCATGGCGGCGGGCAATGCGCCCTGCACCGGCAGGATCGTGCCGTCGAGCGACAGTTCCCCCAGCGCGACGGTATGTTCCACCTCATCCTTCGGGATGATCTCCAGCGCGGCAAGAAGCGACAGCGCGATGGGCAGGTCGAAATGGCTGCCTTCCTTGGGCAGGTCGGCGGGGGAGAGGTTGATGGTGATCCGCTTCATCGGCAATGCGATCGACAGCGCCTGCAGCGCCGCGCGCACCCTTTCGCGCGCCTCGCTGACCGCCTTGTCGGGCAGGCCCACCACCTGGAAGGCCGGCGCCCCCAGGGTCACGGCGCATTGCACCTCGACCATGCGGGCCTCGACGCCCTCGAAGGCCACGGTATAAGCCCGCGCCACCATGCCCCGCCTCCGTTTACCCTGGTTAACGGGATAGCGGCGGAATGGTTAGGAAAGCGTAAATGCGGCTTGAATCCTGGCACCCTTGCCGTGCCGCCGGTCCGCTTCAGACCGGCGCGGCGCGATAGAGCGCCATGAAGGCGGGCCAGGCCTCGGGGTCGGCGACGGTCTTGTCGCGGCAAAAGGCATTGCAGAAGCCGAAGCGGCGGCCGCCAAGCTCCAGCACATGGGTGACGGGCTTGCCGGAATAGGGGCAGGCGGCGTTCTCTGCCACGCTCCCGCCGACGGCATCGGCTGGCAGCGGTACGGGGCCGGGCCAGGCCCTGCGGGGATGGTCGCGGCGGTAGAATGGCTGATCGGCGCCATCGACCAGCGCCATCGCGCGCCAGCGGCGGAACGAGGGATGGGCCAGATGGGCCGCGACATAGGCCATGGCGACGGGACCCGCCGGCAGGTTGTAGCCGGCGATGCGGCTTGCCACCGGGGCAAAGAAGGCATCGGCCGCGCAATAGGCGCCGCACAGCCACGGGCCGGCGCTGCCCGTCGCCTGCTGCGCCCAGCCCCACAGGGTTTCCAGCCGGGCAAGATCGGCGCCCACCTCGGGTGGCGGGTCGCAGCCGTCATAGCTGACCCGCAGGTTCATGGGGCAATGACTGCGCAGAGCGGCAAATCCGGCATGCATCTCGGCGGCCAGCACCCGCGCCGTGGCGCGGGCATGCGGATCCGCCGGCCAGATCCCGGCCGCGGGATGGCGGCTGGCCAGTTCCTCGGCGATGGCGATGGTCTCGGGCACCACGGTCCCCTCGGGCGTGCGCATCGTCGGCGCGGTACGGCCGGGGAAATAGCCCCGGGCCAGCAGATCGGGCAATTCGTCGCTGTAAAGCCGCGCCAGATGGCTGCGGACCGGCAGGCCGAAGGCATCGAACAACAGCCAGCCGCGCAGCGACCAGCTGGAATAGGCGCGGTCGCCGATCACGAGATCATAGGGGGTCATCGGGAAACTCCGTGTGTCGCGCCCAGACTAGGGGCGCCGGCGCGCCAGGGGAAATGCCGATTCGTGGCGTGGGCCATCACACATGGTGATTGACCGCCAGAACCTGCGGCGCCGGCCCCAGCACCAGGCATGTCACCGACAGCGGGTCGATCCGATGGGCCAGCGCCTCCTCGGCGGACAGGTTTTCGGCCGCCTGCAGCGCGGCCAGGATCGGGCCGAAATGCGCGACCACGATCACGTCGGGGGCAAGGCCCTGCAGCCGGTCCAGCGCGGCCAGGACGCGGGTGCAGAGGTCGTGCCAGCTTTCGCCACCGGGGGGGCGCACCTCGCCCGGCCGGTCCCAGAAGGCGCGGATCAGATCGGGTGTCTCGGCCTCGATCTCGTCATGCCGGCGCATTTCCCAGCGGCCGAAATGCATCTCGCGCAGGTCGCGGTCATGCGGCAGCCGCCTGCGGCCGGGCAGGACGTCGGCGGTGGCCGTGGCGCGCGACAGGTCGGAGGAGATCACCGGCGCCGCCGCCGGCAGATGGGCCGACAGGCGGGCAAGGGCGGCGACGTCCGACAGGTCGGCCGGCAGGTCGGTCCAGCCGACCATGGTCCTGGCATGGGTCGGGCCATGGCGGACCAGCCAGAGCCGGGTCATGGCATCCGTCCCTTCAGGACCAGCGGCAGGCCGGACAGCACGGCCACGACCAGCCCCGCCTCGGCCGCAAGCCGCTGGTTCAGCCGGCCCTGGGCATCGCGGAACTGCCGCGACAGCGCATTGTCGGGCACAATGCCCCAGCCCACCTCGTTCGTGACCACGATCACCGGGCCGGGGGCTGCGCGCAGCTTGCCCGCCAGCCGGTCGGTCTCGGCGTCGAGGTCATGGCCGGCCAGCAGGTGGTTCGTCAGCCACAGCGTTGCGCAATCGACCAGCGTCACCCGACCGCCGCCGTCTGCCAGCGCCGGGCCGAGGTCGAGCGGCGCCTCCACCGTCTGCCAACCCGCGCCCCGCTCCGCGCGATGATGCGCAATGCGCGCGGCCATCTCGGGATCGAGAGCTTGGGCGGTGGCGACATAGCGGCGGGGCAGGCCGGTGGCACGGGCCAGCGCTTCGGCCAGCCGCGACTTGCCCGAACGGGCACCGCCGGTCACAAGGGTCAGCGCGGGCAGGGCGGTCGGGGAGGGCAGGGCGGTCATGTGCCCCGGGTTAGCGCAAGATGCGGGCGGCTGCCAGCGGGGCTTGCGATGCGGCCCGCTCCGGGGCATCTGTGACGCATGAACGCCGGTGCGACAGCCCTTGCCCTCTGCCTCTGCCTCGCCCTCGCGGTCTTGCCGGCGGCGGGCCGCGAGATCGAGGGCGCAGCGCTTGACCGCCTTCCGGCCGCAGAGATCACGCTTCTGGGCGAGATCCACGACAATCCGCAGCATCACCTGAACCAGGCGCGGGCTGTGGCCGCCATCCTGCCCCGGGCGCTGGTCTTCGAGATGCTGCCCGAGGGCGTGGCCCCCGATCCCGCCGCCGGCCGCGATGCGGCTGCGCTTGCGGCGGCAATCGGCTGGAACGGTCGGGGCTGGCCCGATTTTGCGCTCTATGCGCCGATCTTCGCGGCGGCACCCCAGGCCCGGATCTACGGTGCCGAACTGCCGCGGCCCGAGGTGCGCCGCGCCATCGGCGATGGGGCGGCGGCCGTTTTCGGCCCCCGTGCCGCCCGCTTCGGACTGACCGAGCCGCTGCCCGAGGCGCTGTTGCAGGATGCGCTGGACGAACAATTCGCCGCCCATTGCGGCGCGATGCCGCGCGAGGCGCTGTCGGGCATGGTCGAGGCGCAGCGGCTGCGCGATGCGGCGCTTGCCCGCGCGGCGCTGCGGGCGCTGGAGGAGACCGGCGGCCCGGTTGCGGTGATCGCCGGCGCGGGCCATGTCCGGCGCGACCGCGGCCTGCCCTTCGTGCTGGCCGCTGCTGCCCCGGGGGTGACGGTGCTTGCCGTAGGCCAGGGCGAAAGCGCCGAAAGCGCCGATAGCACAGCGGCACCGGCGGATCTACCCTTCGATCTCTGGCTCCTGACGCCGCCCGCCCCGCGCGAGGACCCTTGCGCGGCGTTTTCCGGCGGCTGACCCTTTGCCCGCCGCGGGGACCGGCGGCACCCTGTCGGCCGAGGTGCGGGCGTCGGGGGGGGGCGCGCGTCCGGCATCGCCCGGCGGCGCGGCGCCGGTTGAGTTTGCCGTCCGGGCGCCCTAACGTCCGGCCCAGGGAACGAGGTGCGCAATGCTGGCCGGAAAACAGGTGCTTTTGATCATCGGCGGTGGGATCGCCGCATACAAGACGCTGGATCTGATCCGCCGCCTGCGCGAGCGCGGCGCGGGCGTGCGCGCGGTGATGACGGCTGCGGCGCAGGAATTCATCACGCCGCTGTCGGTGGGCGCGTTGACGGCGGACCATGTCTTCACCGATCTGTTCGACCGGCAGGCCGAACAGGATGTCGGCCATATCCGGCTGTCGCGCGAGGCCGATCTGCTTTTGGTGGCGCCTGCCACCGCCGATCTGATGGCAAAGCTGGCGGCCGGGCTGGCCGGCGATCTGGCCTCGGCGGTGCTTCTGGCCACCGACAAGCCGGTGCTGATGGCGCCGGCGATGAATCCGCGGATGTGGGCGCATCCGGCGACCCGGCGCAACCATGCGCTGCTGCAGGCCGATGGCGTGGCTTTTGTCGGTCCGAGCCGCGGCGAGATGGCCGAGCGCGGCGAGGCCGGCCTGGGGCGGATGGCCGAGCCGCTGGAGATCGTGGCAGCGGTGGAGGCGGCTTTTGCCGCCGGGCCGCTGGCCGGCCGGCATGTGCTGGTGACGTCGGGGCCGACGCATGAACCCATCGACCCCGTGCGCTATATCGCCAACCGCTCCTCCGGTGCGCAGGGCACGGCCATAGCTGCGGCGCTGCGCGATCTTGGCGCCCGCGTGACCTTCGTCACCGGCCCGGCCACGGTGCCGCCGCCCGCCGGGGTGACGGTCGTTGCCGTGGAAACCGCGCATGAGATGCTGGCGGCGGTGCAGGCGGCGCTGCCGGCCGATGCCGCCGTGATGGCGGCGGCCGTGGCCGACTGGCGGGTGGCCAATCCGGGCGGGCAGAAGATGAAGAAGGACGGATCCGGCCGGGCGCCGGCGCTGGAGTTCGCCGAAAACCCCGACATCCTGGCCACGGTGTCCAAGGGGCCGCAGCGCCCCCGGCTGGTCGTCGGTTTCGCCGCCGAGACCGAGAAGGTGGTGGAACATGCCACCGCCAAGCGCCTGCGCAAGGGCTGCGACTGGATCGTTGCGAACGACGTCTCGCCCGCCACGGGCATCATGGGTGGGGTCGAGAATGCCGTGACGATCATCAGCGAGGCCGGAGCCGAGGCCTGGCCGCGGCTGGCCAAGGACGAGGTGGCCCGGCGACTGGCCGCAAAGATTGCCGGTGCCCTGAAATGAAAGCAGGATTCTTGAAGGGATTTTGCAGGAATGTTCGAGACGTCTTGGCGTGAGGGAGTGATGGTCGTCATTCAGGTTCTGCGGGAGGATTGGGCCGATCCGGCCCTGCCGCTGCCCGCCTATCAGACTGCGGGGGCGGCCGGGGCCGATCTCTGCGCCAATTTCCCGCCCGAGCTGCGCGAGACCGGCCTGGTCCTTGCCCCGATGCAGCGCATGATCTGCCCCACCGGCCTGCGGGTGGCCATTCCTGACGGCTACGAGATGCAGATTCGCCCCCGCTCCGGCCTGGCCACGAAGCATGGCATCACCCTGCCGAACACGCCGGGCACCATCGATTGCGATTATCGCGGCCCGCTTGGCGTTGCGCTGGTCAACCTCGGGACCGCGCCCTTCACCATCCGCCACGGCGATCGGGTGGCGCAGGCGGTGATCGCGCCGGTGATCCGGGCGGATTACCGCGTCGTCGAGGCGCTGGATGCCACATCGCGCGGCGAAGGCGGCTTCGGCTCGACCGGGGCGCGATGATCGGGGCGCTGGGCTTTTTCGCCCTCTGGGCGGCGGGGCGCCTGCTGCGCTGGCCGCCCGCCGGCATCGCGGCGCTTCTTGCGCTGTGGTGGGCGGCCCTTGTGCTGATCACCGCGCCGGGGATCGGCGTCCCGCCGCTGGCGGCAGTGCTGGGCGGGGATTTCCGGCTCTGGGTGCTGCTCGGCCCGGCGGCGCTGGTGGTCCTGGCCTATCGTGCCGGTCTTGCCGTGCTGCGGGCGCGGGCGCATCCCCCCGTGACCGCCGTTTCCGCGGCCGCCGCCGCCGCTTCGGTCCCCGTCGCCTCCTCCCCGGCGGCCTCTGTCACCGCCGAAGCGGCGGCCGATGGCCCCGGCCGCGGCACCGGCGCGTTGCAGCCGCAGGAGATCGAGCGCTACGCCCGGCACCTCTACCTGCGCGAGATCGGCGGGCCGGGGCAGCAGCGGCTGAAGGCGGCGCGGGTGTTGGTCATCGGTGCCGGCGGCCTTGGCGCCCCGGCTCTGCTGTATCTCGCGGCCAGCGGGGTCGGCACGATCGGCGTGATCGACGACGATGCGGTCGAACTGTCGAACCTGCAGCGCCAGGTGATCCATGCGACGGACCGCCTGGGCCAGCCCAAGGTCCTTTCGGCCGCAACGGCCCTGGCCGCGCTGAACCCGCATGTCGCGATCCGCCCGCATCATCGCCGGCTGGATGCGGCGGGGGCCGAGGCGCTGATCGCCGAATACGATCTGGTCCTTGATGGTACCGACAATTTCGATACCCGCTATCTGGTGAACCGTCTCTGCGCCCGGGCGGGCAAGCCGCTGGTCGGTGCCGCGCTGGGTCAGTGGGAGGGGCAGCTTGCGGTCTGGGATCCGGCCCGGGGCGGACCCTGCTACGAATGCGTCTTCCCGACCCGCCCGGCGCCGGGGCTGGTGCCCTCCTGCGCCGAGGCGGGGGTGGCCGCGCCCTTGCCTGGGATCCTGGGCGCGATGATGGCGATGGAGGCGGTGAAGCTGATCACCGGCGCAGGCGAGCCGCTGCGCGGCCGGCTGATGCTGCATGACGCGCTTGATGCCGAGACCCGGGTGATTGCCGTGAAACGCCGCCCCGGCTGCGCCGCCTGCGGCGAGGCGATCTGACGGCAGGCCATCCGGGAAAACCGGCGGCGGTGGCGATGGCGGCGGCGCTGGGGGCCTTGCCGAGGGCATTCAGAAATTCGCCGGGCGCGCGCGCCAAGGGCATCCTCAGGGGGATAGGGCGCGCCCTGGGCGGGGCGCGGCCCCCGGCGCTCAGCCGATCCGGTAGCTTGACGCGGTGACGCCGCCGAACAGCCCCTCGTCGTGATAGACCCGGGTCGCAGGCTCGCCCTCGGCAGCGCCAAGCGCCGCAAACAGCGGGACGAAATGGTCTTCCTGCGCGTGGCAGACCCGCGCATAGGGCGCCTCCTCCCAGCGGATCAACCTTTCGCTGCGTTCGGCCGGCGGCGCGGCCATGGTCTCGGCCAGCCAGCCGTCGAAGGCGGTAGACGGCACCTTCGCACCCGGCCCGAACAGCCGCAGGTTGTGATAGGACAGGCCGGATCCGAGGATCAGCACGCCCTCGTCGCGCAGCGGCGCCAGCGCACGGCCAAGCGCGAGATGTTCGGCCGGGTCGTAGCTGCGGCGCAGAGAGATCTGGAACACCGGCACCGAGGCATCGGGATACATGACAAAGGCCGGCACGAAGCAGCCATGGTCGAAGCCCTGGTTCTCGTCCAGCCGGACGGGAAGGCCCGCGGCCTCGATCAGCCCGGCCGCGCGGCGCGCCAGTTCGGGCGCCCCGGGGGCGGGATAGCTGATCTGGAACGTATGCGGCGGAAAGCCGTGGTAGTCATAGACCATCGGCGGGTTGGCCGAGGTCATCACCGCGAAGGCATCGTCCTCCCAGTGGCCCGAGATCATCAGGATCGCCTTCGGCCGTTCGGGCAGATCCTGCACCATCTGCACGAAGGACGCCTCGAGATTGGTGAACATCGCCCGCCAGTCGGGCATCCACGGCCAGGGGCCGCCGCCATGGCTGATGAAAAAGGTGGGCATCCGGGTCATCGCGCGGTCTCCGTCGCTGGGTCTGCCGCTAGAATTGGCCCAGGCGGCGGGCCCGGGCAAGTCTGCGCCGACGCCGGCCATCGGTGCGCGGGCGCACAGCCGCCGCGGGCGGCGGCCCCAGCGGGCGCTGGTGCCGGCGGCGGCTTTCGGCCTCGCTTGCAAGCCGCCCGCCCCGCCGCCATAGTGCGGCAAAACCCATGGGGAGCCCGACCGATGAAGCTGACCGCCCTTTTCGGCGCTGCCGCGCTGAGCATCCTGCCGATTGCCGCCACCGCCCAGAGCCTGCCGGATCTGGCCGGGCGCGAGGTGACGGTGGTGACAGAGAACGCCTATCCGCCGCTGCAATTCCTTGATGCTGCGGGCGCGGCGGTGGGCTGGGAATACGATGCCATGGCCGAAATCGCCAAGCGGCTGAACTTTACCGTGAAATACGAAAACACCTCCTGGGATGCGATGATCCCCTCGGTGTCGGAAGGCCAGTATGACATCGGCATGACCGGCATCACCATCACCGAAGAGCGCAAGGGCGCGGTCGATTTTTCCGACCCCTACCTGCGGTCGGAAATGCTGATGATCGTGCGTGGCGATGAAAACCGCTTCGCCGATGCCGCGACCTTTGCCGCCGATCCCGACCTGCTGATCTCGGCCCAGCCCGGCACCTCGCCCTTCTATGCCGCGGTCTACGAGATTCTGGACGGTAACGAGGAAAACCCCCGCATCATCAAGTTCGAGACCTTCGGCGCCGGGCTTGAGGCGCTGAAGACCGGCGACGTCGACCTGACGCTGTCGGATTCGACCGCCGCCAACGGCTATGTCGCGGCCTCGGAGGGCGGGCTGAAGATCATCGGCACGCCGCTGGCCTCGGAGGATTTCGGCTTCATCTTCCCCAAGGGGTCTGATCTGGTGGCGCCGGTCAATGCCGCGATCGCCAGCATGCAGGCCGACGGCACGCTGGATGCGCTGAACACGAAGTGGTTCCTCGATTACAAGATGGGCGAGTAACGGGCGTGGCCCCGGGGTTCGCTCCCCGGGGCGCAACAGATGACACCTTCGACCCCCGAGAAGGATTTCCCCTGGTGGCTGGTGATCCTTGCGGTCATCGGCCTGTGGCTGTTCTACGAGATCCTGGCGGACGACAATTACCGCAAGGCGCTGCGGTCGCTGTCAAAGGGCATCGGCGTTACCGTGGCCGTTGCGGTGATCGCCTATGCCGGCGCCTCGGCACTGGGTCTGGGGCTGGCGGTGATGGGATTGTCGCGGTTCATGGTGCTGCGGCAGGCGGCGCGGCTCTATATCGAGATCCTGCGCGGCGTGCCGATCCTGGTCTTGCTGCTGTACGTGGCCTTCGCGCTGACCCCGGCGGTGGTCTCGGGTATCGGCTGGCTGCAGCAGGGCCTGGGGCTGGAGCCGATCCGCACCCGCGACGTTCCGCTGCTGTGGCGGGCGGTAATCGCGCTGATGCTGGCCTATTCCGCCTTTCTGGCCGAGATCTTCCGCGCCGGGCTGCAGGCAGTGGACAAGGGCCAGATCGAGGCCTCGATGGCGCTGGGGCTGAGCGGCTGGCAGCGGTTCCGGCTGGTCCGGTTTCCCCAGGCGTTCCGGTTGATCCTGCCACCCTATGGCAATGATTTCGTCGCCATGGTGAAGGACAGTTCGCTGGTGGCCGTCCTTGGCATCACCGATATCGCGCAGCTGGCCAAGGTGACGGCGGCAGGGAATTTCCGCTATTTCGAGACCTATAATGTCGCGGCCTTCCTCTATCTCGTCATGACCATCGGCCTGTCGCTGGTGCTGCGGCGGTTCGAGGCGCGGATGCGCAGGCGGGGGCGCGGACCGGAATAGCCGGTTGCAATGGGGCAGGATTTGGCGGCCGGATTTGGCGGCCGGACGGCGGCGGCCCCTGCGGGGCCTTGCGGCCCGCCCCCCCGGGCCTATCTTCGGCAAGAGGATGCTGGTGGAGATTTTGCGATGAACGTGCTGCTTGAACGCTGGGAGACGCCCTTTGGCCTGCCGCCCTTCGAACGGATCCGCGATGCGGATTTCGCGCCCGCCTTCGAGGCCGCGCTTGCGCTTGCACGCGAGCGGATCGCGGCGATTGCCGATGGCCCGGGCACCGGCTTTGCCGAGGTGATCGAGGCGCTGGAGCTGGCGGAGGCCGAACTCGACCAGGTGGGCGGGGTGTTCTACAATCTTGCCGGTGCCGATTCAAACCCCGAGCGCGAGGCGCTGCAGCGCGACCTTGCGCCGAAGATGAGCGCCTTCGCGAGCGAAGTGACGAACAACAGGGCGCTGTTTCACAAGGTCGAGGCGCTGTGGCAGGGGCGCGAGGCGCTGGGGCTGACGGCGGAACAGGCGCGGGTGCTGGATCTGTACCGGCGGATGTTCGTCCGCGCCGGCGCCCGGCTCGAGGGTGCCGAGGCGGCACGGCTGACGGCGGTGAAGGCGCGGCTGGCCGTCCTTGGCACGCAGTTCAGCCAGAACCTGCTGTCGGATGAACGCGACTGGTTCATGGAGCTCGACGAGGCGGATCTGCAGGGCCTGCCCGATTTCGTGGTCGATGCCGCCCGCGCGGCGGGCCGGGAGAAGGCGGCACAGGGCCCGGTCGTGACGCTGAACCGCAGCCTGATCGTACCCTTCCTGCAGTTCTCGCCGCGTCGCACCCTGCGCCGTCGCGCCTATGAGGCCTGGGTCGCCCGCGGCGCCAATGGCGGGAGGACGGACAACCGCGGCATCGCGGCCGAAATCCTGGCGCTGCGCGCGGAACGCGCGGGGCTGCTTGGCTATCCCGATTTCGCGGCCTTCAAGCTGGAGCCGGAGATGGCGAAGACCCCCGAGGCGGTGCGCGAGCTGCTGATGCGGGTCTGGGCCCCGGCCCGGGCCCGGGCGCTGGCCGACGAGGCCGTGCTGCAGGCCATGCTGCAGGGGGACGGCATTCCCGGCCCGCTGGAGCCCTGGGACTGGCGCTACTACAGCGAGAAGCGGCGACAGGCAGAGCATGATCTCGACGAGGCGGTGCTGAAACCCTATCTGTCGCTCGATGCCATGCTGGGGGCGATGTTCGATGTTGCCCATCGGCTGTTCGGGCTGGAGTTCCGCGAGATCGACGGGCCGTTCTATCACCCCGATGTGCGCGGCTGGGAGGTGACGCGAAACGGCGCGCATGTGGCGGTGTTCCTGGGCGATTATTTCGCGCGCGGCTCGAAGCGGTCGGGCGCCTGGTGTTCGGCGATGCGCGCACAGCGCAAGCTCGGTGGCGCGCAGCGGCCGATCGTGGTCAATGTCTGCAATTTCGCCAGGGGCGAGCCCTGCCTGCTGAGCTATGACGATGCGCGGACGCTGTTTCACGAATTCGGCCATGCGCTGCACCAGATGCTGTCGGATGTGACCTATGGCTTCATCTCGGGCACCAGCGTCGCACGCGATTTCGTCGAACTGCCGAGCCAGCTTTACGAGCATTGGCTGGAGGTGCCGCAGGTGCTGGAAACCCATGCCCGGCACTGGCAGACCGGGGCTGCGATGCCCGGCGATCTGCTGCAGCGCCTGCTGGGGGCGGCGACCTATGACCAGGGCTTTGCCACGGTGGAATTCATCGCCTCGGCACTGGTGGATCTGGAGTTCCACAATGGTCCGGCCCCCGCCCATCCGATGCAGAAGGAGGCCGAGGTCCTGGCAGGCCTGGGCATGCCGCGGGCGATCCGGATGCGCCATGCGACGCCGCATTTCGCGCATGTCTTTTCCGGCGATGGCTATTCCTCGGGCTATTACAGCTACATGTGGTCGGAGGTGATGGATGCCGACGCCTTC
>JACSRN010000050.1 GCA_014879735.1 Paracoccaceae bacterium | reverse complement strand
AAGACCGCACTCGATCTGATCCTCTTCGGTTGAAAACTCCTTGCATCACGGGCGGCAACCACACAAGCGGTTCACCTCGTCCGAACTCTTCACCCATGATTTTTGAGGGGCGGCGTTGGCACATCCGTATCACCACGCCCTGTCTTCGGTGAAGAAATGGGGCGGGACGGTCGACGACTATCTCGCCTGTCATGAATTTTTCGACGCCTCGAAGCTCATTTTGGCCGATTTTCGGCATCGCGCTCTCCGTCATCATGCCGAGGGGATTTTCCTGCTGGAGCAGGTCCACGGGAAAACCCTGACGCTCTCGACGGGCCGGGTGATCCCGACCCGCTGGGTCGGCGAGCAGCATGTCCGAGAGGATCTGGGTTTCATCCCGAGCTTTGCCGATTGGGCGCGGTCGATCCGGGCCGAGCCCTGGATGGGCCGGACCCAGAAGATCGAGGCTGAGGTTGATCCGCATCTGGTGATGCCGGTGCTGGAGGTCAGCTGACATGAGCCGCGCCTATCAGAACCTCGGTGTGCCGCCCGAGGTCTCGCATCTCACGGTCCTGCGCGCGGCGATCCGGCGGTTGCACCCCGACACGCTCGCAGTCCGCAGCTGGCGCGAGGCGCGCAAACGCTACTACCGCGAGCTTTTGCAGGCCCATGCCGCGGCGCAGGCCACCACTGAACTCCCTCAGCCCGTGGAAGCGGGCTGATCTTCCTCCTCCATCGCAACCCACCTGACCCGGCCGTCGCGGCACGGGTTTTTCATTCTGAAAGGAGCCCATCGTGGCTGACTATTTCACCCAATTCTCCTGCACCCTGGACGTGGGGACGCCTGACAAGGCCGTCACTGCGCTCGATCTCTTCCTGCGCTTGCGCGAGGAAGACGAGGCCTCAGACGATCCGGAGTTCTCGGGCTTCGCCCTTTCGCTGCCGGATGGCCCGGGCAGTTCCGTCCTCTGGTTCCATGATGACTGTCAGGGCGACGTCGAAGGCGTCATCCGCTTCGTGCTGCGCCTGGCGGAAGATCTCGACCTCACCGGCCTCTGGGGTTTCGACTATGCCCTCACCTGTTCCCGGCCGCGGCTGGAGGCTTTCGGCGGTGGTGCGCATGTCATCGACCTTGGTGCACGCAGGAGCATCGGCTGGATCAGCACCCATGAATGGCTGACCGCTGCCCTCAATGACGAAGATATCGACGCGATGGAGGCGCTCGTCGCATGAATACTGCAGTCTCATCTTGCAACCACGCCTCTTTCCCCGTCCCGGAATTCGACCGCAGTGCCGATGGCCTGATCGTCGCCCTGATCGGCGATGCCGCCTATGCCATGATCCCCACGGCTGATAGCCGTCATTATCTCGGGAGCGGCTGGCGCCTCTCCAAACCCCTTTCGGACTGGAAGCGGTCCGACTTCTACGGCCATGGCGGCGATGTTGCTGACGAGGCTGCCTTCCGCGCCTTCGTTCAGGTACAGGCCGAGCATCAGGGCGAGAGGGCCGCCCTCGCTCGGCAGGAGTTCCGCGCCCATGCCAGCACGCCCTGGGGACCATCGCAGGGCGCTGTGCGCTACGGCGAGGGGGTGGTCTTCCACTCGACCTCCGGCCATGGCGGGTTCCACCTGACGGCGGACCGCAATGCCGAAGTCCATCCCCTGCTGCGCGCGACTGGAGGTTGGTACGAGGAGGATGCCGCCTGGGCCGCTGTTGCGACGGCCTGGCCCGATCTCTTCACGGGGCTCGAGCGCCGTCAGGCAGAAGAAACCCTGCGCCACAGCTGGCCGGATGCCTGGGAGGCGATCTACGGCCGGGCGCTCAAGCCCGGTGAATCCCGCACACGCGACGGCGAAGCCTTTGCCCGCGACCATGCGAGCGATTGGGTCGTGATCTCGGCGATCTATTCCGACCAGCATCGCGGCTTCACCGAGGTGATCGCCATACGCGGTGGCCGACGCGATCCCAAGTCCGAGGAGCGTCGCTTTCTTGTCCCCTCCGGGGACTACAAGGTCGGCGCCTTCGGCTTCGTCATCGATGAGGCGCGCCATGCCGTCTATGACGGCCCGTCGAGCTTCATCGGCTGGCGCGGCAGGGCAGGGGGCTGATCCCCAGATGGCGGGTGCCGATCTGGCGGTAGGGCGCCCGCCAGAGGAAGAGACGGGCGGGGGATTCCGTGACGGGTTTCAGGGTGGGAGAGCGTCTCCTGCCGCCCGTCGCGGAGTGATCCCGATGACTGCACCCATCTCCCAAACCGCTTTCCGTGGCCCCGGCGACAACTTGGTCGGTGGGGTTCTTGCTCGCCAGCGCCTCGCGGACCGCTTGCCCCTGCGGGTCAGCTGCCGCTGCCTTGCCCATTGGGACGATCCAGCTCTCGATCATCTGTGCATCAACCGCGATGTCGACCTCGGCACCTGCGGCGACCTCGCGGCTGCCATATCCCTGGCCCGCAAATCTGTCGCTTCCGGTCATGTCGACGCCGGGCGCGATCCAGCCCTGCGCCTGGAGCCACAGTTCGTCACCATCCTCGATGCCGAGCACGGCCTCGTGCTGTCGGGGGAGGTGCAGATGGGCGGCGTTCACTGGTGCGCATCGGTCGCTAGCGATGCCGAAGCGCGGCGCGTGGTGAATGAGGCCTGCGGGCTTCGGGCCAAGGCCCGCGCGGCAACGGACGCCGGCGATCCCGCATCTGCCGCTGCGCTGCTCAACTGCGCCCAAGCGCTGGAGGGGCGTCTGGTCGACCCGTTCTGGCGCGACCTTGCGGCCGCCGCAGTCGATCTCGCCCTGGCCGCTTGATCTTCCCCCCTTCCGGAAACCCACGCCCGGCAACTGTCCGGGCAGTACAGATGAGGGAACCGCTTATGCCCCAAGTGATCGCCACGACCGTCTATCGCCTTGAGGAACTTCCCGAAGGTGCCAAGGACAGGGCCCGCGCCTGGTATCGCGAGGGCGGCTTCGACGATGACTGGTACGATGCCGTTTACGAGGATTTTCAGCACATCGCGGACATCCTCGGCATCCGTCTCAAGACTAGGGTTTCCCGGCTGGTTGGTGGTCGCACACGGGAAGATCCCTGCATCTGGTTCAGCGGTTTCTGGTCGCAAGGCGATGGGGCTTGTTGGGAAGGCTCTTACTCCTACCGGAAATCCGCCGCCGCCGATCTGCGCGCCTATGCGCCGCAGGACCAGACCCTGCATCGCATCGCTGAGACCTTGCAGGCGGCGCAACGGCAGAATTTCTACCAGCTGCGCGCCGAGGTTTCACATCGCGGCACCTATTATCATGCCTTCACCATGACCGTCTCTGTGACGCGGGACCGTTCGGCTGCGTCCGAGGTCATTGGCGATGCTGAGGCCGTGGTCACCGAAGCGCTCCGCGATCTCGCCATTTGGCTCTACCGCCAGTTGGAACAAGAATACGACCACCTGACCTCGGATGAGGCCGTGGACGAGACGCTGGTCGCCAATGGCTATACCTTCACTGAGGAAGGACGGCGGTTTGGATAGCCGTCCGGAAACACTGCGGTGCCCACCCCGGGATCCGGTCGTGCCTCACCGGTTGCTGTCGATCCAGCGCGACAGCAACTGCCGGTCGCGAAAGCATTCGTCCGGCACGGCGCGACGTTTGATTCGCGCCAGTCGTTCGGCAAAGGCGACCTGCTTGGAGGTCGGATGGCTGGTGTCAGCAGGTTTCAGCTTCGCCTGCGCCTCGATCCAGGCGCTGAGCGAGCGGCGGTCTTGCTGGACTTCCCAAGGTAAGAGGCTCTGGTTGCGGAGCGCCAGCGACCGCGCATAGGCGATCTGGCGTTCGGTGGCGGGCAGGGCAAATGTGGCAGCGTCCATGATGGATCTCCCATGTGGATAGTCTCTCCAATATAGAACATATAGAGAACAAAATCAACTCCACGACCTTCGGAGAGCGAGAGTTGGGCTGGAAATCAGCGTGTTCGGGCGGGTCGAGAGAGCCGCCGGGGCGCGCCATTCACCCTTGATCCGGAGGATTTCCGATGACCCAAGCTGCAATCGCCCAGAAACCCGTAACCCTCGTGCCTGATGCGCGCCGAATGCAATTTCTGCCCGCGCTTTTCAGCCCCGCCCTGATGCTGATCGGTGAGCGCACCGTCTATCAGTTCATGTCCTGGCTGGCCCCCGACGACTACACCGGTGGGCTCTGGCAGTTCCACGAGCGGGGCGGCCAGCCCCTGTTCATGTCGCCCGACGCTGACAAGCGGTTCCGCGTCTTCTGCGAGACCAACGGCTACATGGGCGAGGTCTCGGCCGAGGCCGCCGGGATCATCGCCACCCTTTTCGCGCTGGCGCATCTCTCGTTCCGCCATGAGGTCGACCAGTTGGCTGAAGCCTACATGCGGCTTTACGAGTTCGCAGGTGATCACCCCGAAGCGGGCGAGATCTTCAAGGCGATCGACTGAAGCTGTCGCCGCGCAAGCTCACGGACAATTCCTGACCCATTGGCACCCTCCGGCGGTTTCGTCGGGGGGTGTTTGCATTTGGTCAGCGTAGTTCGGCACGGGCGGCATTCGCCATGGGTGGTCACCCGTCTCGGCATGCGGATCTCCACGGCTGGGCGGCCCCGGGTTTCGATGGGCCTTTGCCAAGCGATCATTGAAGCGGCAGGACTTGGGGCGGGGAAACGGGGGCAATGGCCTCACCGTCAGATCATCATCGAGTTGCGGGTTGGGGTAGAGCCTCAGCATGGATCGACCAGCATCTTGGCCCAATGGCTGCCATCGTTCGAAATTCGTCCTTTGCTTGCCATCACGCTGGCAGACCAGAGCCGGTGGGGTGGCGGGAGCACCCCAGCAGGGCAGGGGGGGGGGAAGCGCAAGTTGGCCAGACTTCTGGCAGAGGTGGTTTCATCGCCGGTGGTGCCTGACCTGTCTCTCCTGATGGGCCTTCAGGGTCGCCTTGATCTCCGTGGATTGTCTGTTCCAGCCCGCGTCCAACGGCCTCTGGTGATGGGCTGATCTGCCCGAAGGACGTCTTCGCCTCGACCGCTTCGGCGCAACAGCGTCG
>JACSRN010000062.1 GCA_014879735.1 Paracoccaceae bacterium | reverse complement strand
CCCGCCCCCACCACCAGCGCATCAATTTCCACCTCAGGCCCCGACCACGGGCGCCGGACTCTTCAGATGCACCACCTGCTGGGGATAGGGCATCTCGATTCCCGCCTCCTTCAGCGCATTCCAGATCGCGAAAAGAACCGGGCTGCCATAGGTGTTCTTGCCGTCGTCAATCCCGTTCACCCAGAACTCCACCGCGAAATCGACGCTGGAGGCGCCGAAGCCGCGCAATTCGCATTCCGGCGGCGCAGGGGCCTGCAGCACGAAGGGCAGTTGCGCCACCGCCGCCTCGATAATCGCGGGAACGCGGTTGATGTCGGTTTCATAGCTGACGGAAAACGGCGCCTCATAGCGGTTGGCGCTGCCGGCATCGGAATAGTTCCGCACCCGGCTGGTGATGAAATGTTCGTTCGGAACGACGATCCACTTGCCGTCAAAGGTTTCGAGGATGCAGGCGCGGGCCGTCATCTTGACGATGGTTCCGGCCGATCCATCATCAAGCTCGACATAATCGCCTACCGTGGTCTGGCCCTCCAGCAGCAGGATCACGCCCGAGGCGAAATTCGAGGCGATGGTCTGCAGCCCCAGCCCGATGCCGACGCCAAGCGCGCCGCCGACCACCGCCAGCGCGGTAAGGTTTATCCCCATGATCGACATCAGCAACAGGAAGGCGGCGCCGTAGATGACGATCTCTACCGTCTTGATGGCCAGTTGCCGCTGCGCCGGGCGCAGTTCCTCGCGGCCGCTGATATAGCCCGTGCTCTGCCGGTTCGACCAGCCGCCCAGCCAGTACAGCACGGCACCCGCCACCGCCCCGCGGATGAGCGACAGGACCGAGAACTGGATCGAGCCGAGGTTGACCTGCGCCTCGTCGAGATAGGTCGTCACCTCGTCCAGCACGCCAAGCGCATAAAGGGCCGCGACGGGAAGCAGGATGTATTTGCCCAGAAGGCGCAGGAACCCGTCGGTCAGCACCTCCTGCACGAAGATGCGGGCGGCGATGAAGATGAAGACCCGCTTGCCGAAGGCAATCAGATCGCCCGAGCCGAAGGCCGCTCGCGTAAGCCCCTCGCCCACTGCGGTGAACCCATAGGCCAGCAGCGGCAACAGGAGCGGCACGAAGCGCAGGGCAAAGCGGCGGGTCGCGGCGATCGGGCCGGACGCATCGTCCTTCGGGGCAAGAAAGCGGGAAATGGCCGGGCGCAGACGACCGGCCACGAACCGCGCGGCCAGGAAGGCAACCGCAAGAAGCGCCAGTTGCGACCAGGCCGCGGGTGAAAGCAGCCAGCCCTTGGCAATGTCCAGAGCGCGGTCGAGCCAGTCGACGACCTGCTGAAGTGCCTGGGACTGAATGTCCATCACATGCTCCCTGTGGTTATCCCGCTCGGTTCATGCTCTGCCAAGGAAAGAAAGATCTGGCAAGATGACCGATGCGCCGCACCAGCCTGCCCGCGGGAGAGCCGCCCGTGGCAGGCCGGTGCGCCGCAGCCCTGGCGGTTTTCGCGGCGCGTGGCCCACGAAGCACATACCCGGGCATCTTCGGCGCCGGGGCGATGCGCGCCGCGCCAGCGCCTGATCCGGGCCGCCCGGGCGCTGTTCAGCCGATCATCGCCTTGATCGCCGCGACATGCCCGGTCGTGGCCGCCAGCGCATCGGTACAAAGGCGGCGCGCCTCCTCGATCAGCATTTCGGGGGCGACGATCCGGTCGACCAGCCCCCAGGCCAGCGCCTCTTCCGCGCCGATCTTCTGCCCGGCCATCAGGATCATCTTCGCCCGGCCCGGCCCGACCAGCCGCGCCATCCGTTCCGGATCTGCCGGCTGCGGGCGATATCCCAGCCGCATCACCGGATAGAAGAAGCTGGCACCCGGAACCGCCAGGCGGATGTCGCAGGGCAGGGCCAGCGCAAAGGCGCCGCCGGCCAGCGTGCCGTTCAGCGCCGCGACACTCAGCCCGGGAAAACCGGCCAGCGCCTCGGACGCCCTGGTCCAGACCGGATCGGTCGCCAGCCCCGCCTTCGCGGCATCAAGGTCGGCACCGGCGGAAAAGACCCGGCCCTCGCCCGTCAGGATCAGCGCCTGCGTCCCGGCGGCAGTGGCCGCCTCCGCGGCCTCTGCCACGGCGGCCAGCATGTCGCGCGTCAGCGCATTGGCCTTGTCGGGCCGATCCAGCCGGATTATCCGCAGCCGCCCCTCGTCTTCCACCCGGATCATCGCACCCTCCACCGCCGATCTGTCCCGCCATAGCCTGCACATCGCCCGGCAGGAAGCCCCCGGCGCCCCGCGCAACCCTTGACGCGGCGCCTTCCGGCGGCAACCATCGGACCCAGATTGCTCCGAAAGAGGCCTCCCGATGAAATGTCTGTCTCTCTGCCCCTCGGCGACACTGATCCTTTCGCTGTCCTGCAGCGCGGCATTCGCCGTCTCGCCCGAGGAAGTGTGGTCCAACTGGAAGGCCGCGACCGCGACGACCAGACAGCAGATCACCACCGGCACCGAGACCAGGACCTCGACGGGGCTCGAACTCACGGATGTAAAGGTTGTGACAACGATCCCCGACAGCGGCATTGTCATGACCTCGACAATCCCCAAGGTCGTGCTGACCGATATGGGCGATGGCACGGTGTCGGTCAGCCTGTCGGACAGCTATTCGGTGACGATCCGCGAATTCGGCGTCCAATCTTCGACCGCTGGTGCGACGATCACCATCGGCCTGCCCGGCGCCAGGATCTCCGCCTCGGGCGAAGCCACAGCGGTACGCTACACATTTGCCATTCCGACCCTGACCGGAACGCTGACCGAAGCAACCGACGAAGACGGCAAGCCGGTTGATGCCACGTTTGACGCCAGGTTCTCCGGCATCGACGGCACCCAACTGATCGTGCCGCAGGCCGCAGGCGGCACGATGTTCGACGCAACGGTCAACATCGACAGGATCGAAGCTGCCGCGGCGGCGGCCAACCCCGACGGCGCGGAGAAGTTCAAGGCGACCTTCAACGCCGCCGACCTGGGCAGCATGTCGAAAGGTCTGGTCCTGCCGGCCGAGACGATGGAGGATTTGGCCAAGGCCCTGGCCGCGGGTTTCACGACCGAGACCAGAACCACGGGTGGCGCGATGAGCGCCTCGCTCGAATTCACCGACCGGGGTGGCGTGAACACCTGGCAGGGTGAACTGTCCGAGCACCACCTGACGGTCATGGCGGACAAGGCGCGGCTGGACTTTGGCTTCGGGATGAAGGGCGGCAAGCTCGCCGCCAGCATGCCGTCCGAGGGACTGCCGCCCATGGACGGGTCCTTTGGCGAAATCACGCTGCGCCTTGCCGGCCCGCTGGCCAAGACCGATGCGCCGCAGGACTTTCTGGTGTTGCTGCGGCTGGTGGACGTGGCGGCCTCTGACATGGTCTGGGCCATGGCTGGCCCGGCCGCGGGATTGCCGCACGACCCGATGACCGCGATCCTCGACATCAGGGGCAAGATGGGCTGGGCGATCGACATATTCGATCAGGCCGCGGGCGGAATGACCGAGGTGCCGGAGATGCCGGTACTGCTCCATTCGGCCGATCTGACACAGCTTCTGCTGAAATTCGTCGGTGCCGAAGCGGCAGCAACCGGCGCGCTTACCTTCGACAACACCGATCTTGCAACCTGGGAGGGGTTTCCGACCCCCACCGGCAAGATCAACGCCAATATGAAGGGCGTGAATGAACTGCTCGACAGGCTGGTGCAGATCGGCCTTCTGCCCGAAGATCAACTGATGACGGCCCGCATGATGCTGGCGATGTTCGCCAAGCCCGGTGCCGGCCCCGGCGAACTGGTCTCGGAGGTCGAGTTCAAGGACAAGGGGCTGTTGATCAACGGTCAGAAGATCCGCTGACCCGGCAAGACTTGCGCGGGATGGTGCGCGAGGCTACCTGACAGGATGCCCCGCGGAAGGAGAGTGTGATGAGCCAGCCCCCCCTGCCCGATCTTGCCGAAGCCCTGATCAGCGCCGCGCTGAAAGCGGGCGCCGAAGCCGCCGATGCGCTGGCGGTGACGGGAACCTCGCTGTCGATCGACATCAGGCAGGGCCAGCTGGAGCAGGCCGAACGGGCCGAAGGCACCGAGGTCGGATTGCGCGTCCTGATCGGGCGGCGGCAGGCCTGTGTTTCCGCATCCGATACCTCGCCGGCCACGCTGGCCGTGCTGGCCGAACGCGCCGTCGCAATGGCCCGCGAAGCGCCCGAGGATCCGACGGCCGGGCTGGCCGACCCGGCCGATCTGGCCACCGACCGCGACGCCGGCGGGCTGGAACTGGAAGACCCCGCCCGTGACCCCGGGGCCGCGGCTCTGGAGGAGGCGGCGCGCGAACTGGAGGCGGCCGCGCTGCAGGCAAAGGGCATCACCCAGGCCGAGGCCTCCGCCGCATTCTCGCGCCGGTCCATCGCCATCGCGCAATCGAACGGCTTTTCCGGCGGATACGGGCGGACCGGGCATTCACGGTCAGTCACGGCCTTCTGCGGTGAAGGAACCGGGATGCAGCGCGATTTCGCGGGAGAATCGCGGCTTTTCGCCACCGATCTGCCCGACAACGCCGAAATCGGCGCCCAGGCCGCCGAGCGGGCGCTGGCGCGGCTGGGTGGCGTGAAGCCCCCGACCGGCACCTATCCGGTGCTCTACGACGAAAGGGTTGCAGCCTCGCTGGTGGGGCACCTGCTGGCCGCGATCAACGGCACCGCGATTGCACGCGGCGCCAGTTGGGCGCGCGAATTGATGGGGCAGGCCGTGCTGCCCGCGGGGATCGATCTGATCGAAGACCCGCTGCGACGGCGCGGGCCGGCCTCGCGCCTGTTCGACGCCGAGGGGCTGGCCTGTCGCAGGAAGTTGCTGGTCGCGGACGGGGTGCTGCAGAGTTGGGTGCTCGACCTGGCAACGGGGCGCAAGCTGGGTCTGGCTTCGACCGGAAACGCCGGGCGTGGAACCGGCGCCCCGCCCTCTCCGGTGACGACCAATATCGATCTGACCCCGGGGTCGGCGACGAAGGCGGAGCTGATTGCGCAGATGGGCACCGGGCTTCTGGTCACGTCGATGATCGGCCAGACGATCAGCGCCACGACCGGCGATTATTCCCGCGGTGCTTCCGGCTGGTGGGTAGAGGGCGGCAGGCTGTCGCATCCGGTTCAGGAATGCACCGTCGCCGGCAACCTGCGCGAGATGTTGCGGCGGATCGTGCCGGCGAACGACGCCCGCCCGCATCTGTCCCTGCGCGTCCCCTCGATCCTGATCGACGGCATGACCCTTGCCGGCGCCTGACCCCGCAACCGACCTGGCGCTGCTGATCGAGGCCACCGAGGCCGCGGGCCGGATTGCGCTGTCCTACTGGCGGCAGGCGCCGAAAGCCTGGGAAAAGGCGGCCGAGGCCGGCCCGGTATCCGAGGCCGATCTGGCGGTGGATGCCGCCCTGGCCGCGGGCCTGCGCGCGGCACGGCCCGACTACGGCTGGCTGTCCGAGGAAACGCCCGACGATCCGGCGCGGCTGTCCCGCGACCGGGTCTTCATTCTGGATCCGATCGACGGCACCCGGGCGTTTCTGGCGGGGGAGGAAACATTCTCCGTATCGCTGGCGGTTGCCACGGCGGGCTTGGTGACGGCCGCCGTCGTGCATCTGCCGGCGCGCGGCGAGACCTATGCGGCCCATCTGGACGGCGAGGCCCGGCTGAACGGGCGGATCCTGCACGCCAGCCCGCGACGGGAGGTCGACGGCGCGGATGTCCTGACCACCCGCGCCAATCTGGCACCCGAGGCCTGGCCCGGCGGGGTTCCCGATCTGAAGCGCAGCTTCCGCGCCTCGCTGGCCTGGCGGCTGTGCCTGGCCGCCGAGGGGCGGCACGATGCGATGCTGACGCTGCGCGACACTTGGGAATGGGACTGTGCGGCCGGAAGCCTGATCGCGGCGCAGGCCGGCTGCGTGGTCAGCGACCGGCACGGCGCGCCGCTGCGGTTCAACCGGCCGGTGCCGCAGGCCGCCGGGGTGATCGCAGCCCCGGCCGCGCTGCATGCCGGGCTGATGGCCCGGCTAAGGCCGTAGCCCACAGGCCGCGACCATCCCGAACCATGCCTGCCGCCCCGGACATGGGTCAGGGGGCCAAGGGGGCCATCAGCCCCGGCGAAAGGACACGGCGCACGCGATCCTTGAGCGCGGGGATGGCATCGGGATGGGCGAGAAAATCGGCAACCGGCATCAGCGCCCAGCCCTGACCCTCTTCCCCAAGACGGACGGTGGCGACCTCGGCCGCGGTGATGCGGCCGGCAAAAAACCAAGCGTGTTGCGCGGGATCGGACATCGCCGGCAGGCAGAGCCGGGTTTCAAGCCGGTCCGCCGGCAGGATCAGGCCAAGCTCTTCCTGCAGTTCGCGCAGGAAGCAGGCTTCAGGTGTCTCACCGGCCTCGCGCGCGCCGCCGGGCAGGTCCCACATCCCCGACCACCGCAGGCCGGGAAGGTCGTCGCGCTGCAGGGCAAGCAGGCACGGGCCGCAGAACAGCGCCGCCTTGGCGCCGATGAAGGCAGCCTCGGCCCCGCATGCCGCGGCCTTGAGGTCAGGGGTTGTCATTGATGTCGCGGTCCCAGATCTTTTCCTGGCCCGGGCGCCTGCCAAGCACCCGGATCAAGGCGACCCAGGCCACAAGCGACAGGACGGCAAAGACAAGCAGAACCAGGGGCAACCCGGCAGAGCCGAGGATGCCGATCCCGATCAGCCCCCCCGTCACTGCCGCGCCAATGGCGAAGCCAAGAAAGATGAACCCCGGCATGACGAGGTCGATCACACCCAGCGCAACGCCCAGCGCGATCCAGGCCCACCATACAGTCCAGATCTGGTCCGGCATTTTGGTCCTCCGTCTATTTCGGCCTGAACATCCTGAAGGCATCGGTGAAGGCTTCCAGCGCGGTGGCCGGCAGGATCAAGGTCTGCTTGCCCTCGCCCATGGCCACCGCCTGCAGCGCATCGACCTGTTTCAGCGCCACCTGATACTGCGCCGCCTCAAGGCCGTTTTCGCGGATCGCCACGGCAATCACCGTTGTGGCAAAAGCTTCGGCCTCGGCGGTGATGCGCTTGGCCTTGGCCTGCTGCTCTGCCTGGTAAAGCGCGGCATCTGCCGCCAGTTCCACCGCGCGCTTGCGCCCCTCGGCCTCTGTCACCTGGGCACGGCGGGCACGTTCGGCGTTCAACTGCTGCAACATCGCCGCCCGGGTGGCATCATCAAGATTGACGTCGAGAATCTCGGCCCGCGTCACCTCGACCCCCCAGTCGTCGACCATGGCCGCCACCTGTTCGCGCACCCATTCGATCAATTGCGAGCGGTTGGACTGAACCTGGTCCAGCTCCAGCTTGCCGATTTCCGACCGGACGATCCCGGCAACCGTCGTGGCAATGGCACCATCGATATCGCGGATGCGGTAGACGGTCTTTTCCGGCTCCGTCACGCGGTAGAAGACCGAGGTTTCCACCTTGACCAGCACGTTGTCGGCGGTGATCGCATCCTGGCTTGCGCTCGGCAACTGACGCTCCAGCACCGAAACCTTGTGGGCCACGCGGTCGAAGAACGGAACGACAAAGTTGATGCCGGGACCGAGCACGGCCCGCAGCCGGCCGAAGCGTTCCACCACATGTTTCTCGGATTGCGGCACGATCCGGACGGCCAGAAAGATCGAAACCACGATAAGGATCGCAATGGCAAGATAGACGGCGTTCCATCCGGCAAACGTCTGCAGTTCCATGAAAAGCTCCTGTCCAAATCCGTGGCCGCATGCGGCACCGACAGTCTGGCCTCTTCGCCGGTTCGCCGCAAGGGCAGGAACACCCCCGTGCTGCAATGCGGCGCAGACCGGCTTTTCCCCGGCCCCGCGGCAGGATAGTCTGGGCCATCGCAGTGGGAAGGAAGCCATGACGCAACGCCTGCATCTCGTGTTCGGAGGCGAGCTGGTCTCGCCGGACAAGACCACCTTCAAGGACGTGAACAATATCCATATCGTCGGCATGTTCCCCGACTATGCCAGCGCGCATGCCGCCTGGAAGGCCGAGGCGCAGCGCACAGTGGACAATGCGCATACCCGCTATTTCATTGCACATATCCACCGGCTGCGCGACGAGGCGCAGGCCGCCTCGGCCACCGAGGAACTGGGCTGATCCATGGCCGTCTCGCTGGGGCGGACGCTGTACAATCTGGGCCGGCGGCCACAGCCTGGCAACCAGGTGGCGCCACCGCCCCGGCCTGACGGCACTCTGGTCTGGCTGAACGTTCCGGGCGCGACTTCGGCGCCGGGGATGGCGGAGCTGGCGCGACGTCTGGTCGAAGAGGATGGCATCTCGATTCTTGTCACCACCGACCAGCCGTTTGCGCCGCAGAACGGCATGATCGTCCAACCGCCGCCCACCGATGCGCCGGGCGAGGCACGGGCCTTTCTGGACCACTGGCGCCCCGATGCCGGGGTTTTTGCCGAGGGCGAGGTACGGCCGGCACTGGTGCTTGAGGCGGCTGCGCGGAAAGTGCCGCTTCTGATGGTCGAGGCGCGGATGCCGGAACTGCCCAGGGATCGCGGCGGCTGGTTTCCGGGCCGGCTGCGCAGCGCTCTGGCGGCGTTTTCCGCGATCCTGGCGTTGGACGAAGCCGCGGCGCGGGCCTTCCGCAAGGCCGGAGCCGCCGCCGCCGCGGTCATCCTATCGGGGCGGATGGCGGAACGGTCTGCGGCGCTTCCCGGTCTTGAGGCCGAGCGCGAGGCGCTGGCGCGACTGGTTGCGGCGCGGCCGGTCTGGTTTGCCGCCGCCGTTCCCGAGGCGGGCGAACCGGCGGTCCTGGCCGCCAACCGTGCCGCGCTGCGGCTGGCGCACCGGCTGCTGCTGATCCTGATGCCGGAGCGGCCCGAGCGGGCCGGACCCCTGTCCGAGCGGCTGGAGGCCGAGGGCTGGCTGGTGGCGCAACGCGCGCTGGATCAGGAGCCGGAGCGGGATACCGAAATCTACGTTGTCGACAATCCCGCCGAGATCGGCCTCTGGTATCGGCTGGCCCCCGTAACCTTTCTGGGCGGCAGCCTCGCCGGGGAAGGCGCCGTCCGCAACCCGCTGGAGGCAGCGGCGCTGGGATCGGCCATCCTGCACGGGCCGCGACCCGGAGCGCATGGTACGGCGCTGGGGCGGCTCGGGCTGGCCCGGGCGGCGCGCTCCGTCTCCTCCACCGCCGATCTGGCGGCGGCGCTGTCGGATATCCTTGCCCCCGACCGCGCGGCCCGGCTGGCACAGGCGGCCTGGGCCGTGGCATCCGACGGGGCCGAGGTGACGCAGGACATCATGGACCGGATCCGCGCCAAACTGGACGGGGGGCGCTGATGCGGGCACCGGGCTTCTGGTTCAACGACCCCCGGGCGCCGGGCGCCCTTGCCCGGCTGCTGTCGCCGCTCGGCCGGGTCTATGCCCTGGGAACGGCCCGGCGGCTGGCCTCGGACCCCGGCCACCGGGCGGGCGTTCCGGTCATCTGCATCGGCAATCTGAACGCCGGCGGCGTCGGCAAAACCCCCACGGTGATTGCGTTGATCGAACGGCTGGCCTCGCGCGGGCATGCCGCCCATGTCGTCAGCCGGGGTCACGGCGGGCGGCTTTCCGGCCCCGTCCGGGTTGACGAGATGCGGCATTCCGCAGCCGATGTCGGGGACGAGCCGCTGCTTCTGGCGCCTTTCGCCCCGGTCTGGGTGGCAAAGGACCGCGCAGCCGGCGTGCGCGCCGCCGAAGCCGCGGGTGCGGCTGTCATTCTTCTGGACGACGGGTTCCAGAATCCTTCGGTCGTGAAGGACGTGTCGCTGATCGTGGTCGATGCCGCGCAGGGGTTCGGCAACGGGCGCTGCATCCCCGCAGGCCCGCTGCGCGAGCCCGTGACGACCGGGCTTGCCCGGGCCCAGGCTGTGCTGTCGATCGGCGAGGAGCCGGCACAGGCGACCTTCCGCTCCCGCTGGGGCGGCGCGCTGGGGGGACTGCCGCATCTGACCGGCCATCTTGCGCCGCTGCAGATGGGCATGGACTGGCGGGGCGAGAAGGTATTGGCCTTCGCCGGCATCGGCAATCCGGCCAAGTTCTTCGCCACCCTGCGCGCCGAAGGGGCCGAGGTCTTGCGGGCCGAACCGCTGGACGATCACCAGCCGCTGGCCCCCGCATTGCTGGCGCGACTTGAGGCCGAGGCACAATCCCTTGGCGCCCAACTTGTCACAACCGAAAAGGATGCAACCCGCCTGCCGGCCTCGTTCCGGCCAAAGGTGCTGATCCTGGTCGTCCGGCTGCAGATCGACAACTGGGCCCCTTTCGACGCGCTGCTGCGCCGGCTTGGCCTTTAGCGACTGCGCTGGCGCATCTCTGCAAGAACCTGGCGCAACAGGGCGGCGCGGCGCGGGCGAAAGCTCTCGTCGGCGGTTGCGACCTCGACCATCTGTCGCAGATGAAAGCGGCGAAAGTCCTGACGTAATTGGCAAAAGGCAAGGCACAGCAGGCTGCGGTCAAGAAAGACCACCGACAACGGCCAGATCCGCCGCCGCGTCACCGCGCCGTCGCGGTCGCAATAGCCGATGTCGAGCGCCCGTTCCTCCCAGATCGCGGCACGGACGATGGCCAGATGCGGCGGGGCGGGCGGTCGCGTCTCGAAGCGATAAAGCTGATGCGCCGTATGCAGCGCCTGCGCCTGCACACGGTCGGGCAGGGTGGCGACGATCTTCGCCAGCGCGCTGTCGGCCGCCTCGGCAAGCTCGGGGTCGCCGGACAGGCGAATCTCAGCCAAGCCGAGGGCAAGCGCCTCGACCTCGATCCGCCTCAGCATCTGCGGCGGCAGGGCGGGGTCTTCGGTCAGCGTATAGCCATAGCCGGGCGCGCCATCGATCAGCGCGCCGCCAACACGCAGCGCCTCGATGTCGCGATACAGCGTGCGGGGCGAAACCCCGGTCTCCTCTGCCAGTCGCGCCGCCGTCGCCGGCTGCGGCAGCCTGCGCAAGGCAGACAGCAGGCGGAACAGCCGGTCGGCACGGGCCATGCGGTATCCTGTCAGGTTCTGACAGTAGCCTTCAGCTAGACCGGGGGCATCGTCAACCCCGATGGAGGATCCCGTGCTAACCTTCTACCACGCCCCGAACAGTCGCTCGACCGCGGTTGCCACCTTGATCCGCGAACTCGGTGCTGCCGACCGGATCGAGACGCGGATCGTCTGCATCCCGCGCGCCGATGGCACGGGACATCCCGACGCCGCGAACCCGCATCCGGAGAAGAAGGTGCCCGTGCTGGTCCATGATGGCCATGTGATCACCGAGCGTGGCGCCATCCTGCTGCATCTCTGCGCGCTCTTTCCCCAGGGCGGGCTGGCGCCCGCACCGGGCACAGCCGAATGGGGCAGTCTTGCCACCTGGATGACCTGGTATCAGGGCGTGCTGGAGCCGGTGCTGATCCTGTCCCGCGCCGGGCTGACGCATCCCTGGCTGCAATCCACCTTCCGCGGCCCGGATGCCGTGGCAGCCCGCCTGCACGACGCATTGAGCCGTGGTCCCTGGCTGATGGGCGACAGCTACAGCGCGGCCGACCTGCTGCTGCATTCCCCCTTCGCCTGGTTCGAGGATGCGACGCCCGACGACCCGCTGATCCGCGATTGGGTGGACCGCTGCAAGCGACGCCCGGCCCGGCTGGCACAACTGGCCGAAGACACCGCGCTGATGGCCAAAGCGGCCTGAGCAACCTGAGCGGCAAAAAGAAAAAAGGGCTGCCCGCGGGCAGCCCTGAAACCGTCTAACCCGAAACGGCGGCTCAGCTGTTCACCAGATCCTTCAGCGACTTGGCGATGGCGAACTTCACCTGCTTGTCGGCCGGCTTCGTCATCGTGTCACCGGTAGCGGGGTTGCGGACTTGCCGCTCGGGGCGGGCCTTGCAGACCACCTTGCCAAGGCCCGGCAGCGTGACCGCGCCACCGGCGGCCACTTCGCGCGCGACCACCGCGGCGATGCCGTCCAGCGCAGCGGATGCGGTCTTCTTGTCGCTGCCCATGGTATCGGCAAGCGCCGCAACGAGCTGGGTCTTGGTCATCGGCTTGGACATTTTCGTCTCCTTTGTGCGTCAGAAACCCGCAGAGTGCGGCCCGGCGGCCGGCACCCGGATCGGGAACTGCGATCAATCATCTGCTTTTTTCCCCGAAATCAAGGCCTGTCGCCGCCTAATCGCGCAAATGCGCCGCTTTTCGCGGCCCCGATCGCGCCATCACAGGAATGCCGTCTCGTCAAAGCTGCGCAGCTTGCGGCTGTGGATCCGCGCCAGCGGCATTTCCCGCAACAGTTCCATCGCCCTGACCCCGATCAGCAGATGGCGGCTGACCTGGGTGCGGTAGAAATCGCTTGCCATGCCGGGCAGCTTCAGCTCGCCGTGCAACGGCTTGTCGGACACGCACAGAAGCGTGCCGTAGGGCACCCTGAAGCGGAAGCCGTTGGCCGCGATGGTTGCCGATTCCATGTCCAGCCCCACGGCGCGCGACTGGCTCAGCCGGCGTACCGGGCCGGACTGGTCGCGCAGTTCCCAGTTGCGGTTGTCGATGGTGGCCACGGTCCCGGTCCGCATGATCCGCTTCAGCTCGTAGCCCTCCAGTTGCGTCACATCGGCCACGGCGCGCTCCAGCGCGATCTGGATTTCCGCCAGCGCCGGGATCGGCACCCAGACCGGCAGGTCGTCGTCCAGAACATGATCTTCGCGCAGATAGGCATGGGCCAGCACGAAATCACCCAGCGCCTGGGTATTCCGCAGCCCCGCGCAATGGCCGACCATCAGCCAGGCATGCGGGCGCAGGACGGCGATATGGTCGGTGGCGGTCTTGGCATTCGACGGGCCGACGCCGATGTTGACCAGCGTGATCCCCTGCCCGTCCGGCCGTTTCAGATGGTAGGTCGGCATTTGCGGCATCTTGGTGACGACCTGGATCACCCCGTCATGCGTCGTGATTTCCTGATTTCCTGTCGCCACGAAGGCGGTATAGCCCGACCTGTCATCCGCCAGCATGGCGCGGGCGTAGGTCTCGAACTCGTCGACATAGAACTGGTAGTTGGTGAAAAGGACGTAGTTCTGGAAATGCTCGGCCGCCGTGGCGGTGTAATGCGACAGCCGGGCCAGCGAATAATCCACGCGCTGTGCCGTGAAGGGGGCCAGAGGCATCGATCCATCGTGGAACCGCGCCAGCGTGCCGTTCACGATGTCGTCGTTGGTCGTGGCCAGATCGGGCACGTCGAACACGTCGCGCAGCGGAAAATCCAGCGCACCCTCCTGCGGGATCACCACATCGGGGTTGCCCGCCACGGCGAAATGCACCGGAATCGGCGTCGAGGACACCGCGATCGTCACCGGAACACCATGGTTTTCCAGCAGAAGATTGATCTGCTGCGTCAGGTACTGGCGAAAGAGATCGGGTCGCGTGACCGTGGTCGAATAGACGCCGGGATGGCTGACATGGCCAAAGGACAGCCGGGTGTCGACCTTGTCGAAGCTGGTCACGGTCAGCCGGATTTCCGGATAGAAGGCGCGTACCCGCCCCGGTGGCCGGCCGCTGATCAGGGCGCGGTTGAACCAGCCGGTCAGAAAATCGGTTGCCTCGGCATAAAGCTGTTCCAGCCGGGCGACGGCGGGCGCTGCCTCGGTATAGCTTTCGGTCGGGGGATGGTCGGGAAGAAGGAAGGGGGTGGCGTCGTCCTGCATGATCGGTCCCTTGATCGGGTGATCGGCGCATATAACGCGCATCCCCGGGGGGGGCGCAAGTGAAGGCTTGGTAAAGCTGCGACGGGCAGGTGCCGGAGCGGGGCTTGCGGCGGCGCGCGCGGCGGTCGATAGTCCGCCCCATGACAACGCTGCTTTCGCTTGGACACGGCTATTCGGCCGCCACCCTGGCCCGTCGGCTGATCCCCGAGGGTTGGACCGTCATCGGCACCACGCGCCAGCCCGAGGCGATGGCCGCGCTGGCTGCAACCGGGGTGGAGCCGGTTCTCTGGCCCGGCGACATCGGCCCGGCGCTGGCGCGGGCAACCCATATCCTGCTTTCGGCCGCACCCGTGGCCGGAGGCGATCCGTTCCTGCAGGGCTGGCCGGCGCTGCGCGACGCAAGGCCGGACTGGCTGGGCTATCTTTCCACGACCGGCGTCTATGGCGATCGGGGCGGCGGCTGGGTCGACGAGACGGCGGCGCCCACCCCCGCCCGCGGCCGTTCGGGCGACAGGGCAGCGGCAGAGCGCGAATGGCTGGCAACCGGCCTGCCGGTCCACATCTTCCGGCTGTCGGGCATCTATGGCCCCGGCCGCGGCCCGTTCCAGAAGGTGAAGGACGGCACCGCCCGGCGCATCCTGAAGGACGGCCAGGTCTTCAGCCGCATTCATGTCGAGGATATTGCCGAGGTCCTGCTCGCCTCGATCCGCCAGCCGAATCCGGGAGCCATCTACAACGTCTGCGACAACGAACCCGCGCCCGCCGATGTCGTCCTGTCGCATGCCGCGGCATTGCTGGGCCTGCCCGACCCCCCCGCGCTGCGGTTCGAGGATGCGCAACTGCCGCCCATGGCGCGCAGCTTCTATGAAGAGAACCGCCGCGTCTCGAACCGCCGCATCCGCGAGGAGCTGGGCGTGCGGCTGAACCACCCGACCTACCGCGAGGGGTTGGCGGCAATCCTCGCGGCCGAACGGGCGGCCGGCGCGCTTTGACTTTCGCCCGGCTTCCCGGCAGGCTGCGGCAATATCCGTCGCGGCAGGGGACACCTGGATGTTCATCGGGCTCGATCTCGGCACCTCGGGGCTGAAAGGCATCCTCATCGACGAGGCGCAGCGGGTGCTGGCCGAGGCTGCGGCACCGCTGACCGTCAGCCGTCCGCATGACGGCTGGAGCGAACAGGCCCCCGCCGACTGGATTGCCGCGGTCGAGGCGGTGATGGACCGGCTGGCCGCCCGCGGCCTCGGCGCGGTGCGGGGGATCGGGCTGTCGGGCCAGATGCATGGCGCAACCCTGCTTGACGGCGGCGATCGGGTCCTGCGCCCCTGCATCCTGTGGAACGATACCCGCGCCCATGCCGAGGCCGCGGCGCTGGACGTCGATCCCCGCTTTCGCCGCATCACGGGCAATATCATCTTCCCGGGTTTCACCGCACCCAAGGTGATGTGGCTGGCCAGCCATGAGCCCGCACTGCGCGAGAAGGTGGCCACAGTGCTGCTGCCAAAGGACTATCTCCGCCTCTGGCTGACAGGCGAGAAGGTCTCGGACATGTCGGATTCGGCGGGGACGGGCTGGCTCGACACGGGCGCGCGCGCCTGGTCGGAGGTGTTGCTGGCGGCAACCGGCCTGTCGCCGGCGGCGATGCCGCGGCTGATCGAGGGTTCGGCCGTCTCGGGCGTGCTGCGCACGGCGCTGGCGGCGCGCTGGGGCCTGCCTGCCGGCGTGGTCGTGGCGGGCGGCGGCGGCGACAATGCCGCCTCGGGCGTCGGCGTCGGCGTGGTCCGCGCCGGCGAGGCCTTCGTGTCGCTCGGCACCTCGGGCGTCCTGTTCGCCGCCAATGATGGCTACCGGCCCGATCCCGCAACGGCGATCCATACCTTTTGCCATGCGCTGCCCGACACCTGGCACCAGATGGGCGTGATCCTGGCTGCCACCGACGCGCTGAACTGGTACGCCCGGCTGGTGGGCGCAGATGCCGCCGCGCTGACCGGGGAACTGGGCCGGCTGCAGGCGCCGGGCAAGACCGCCTTCCTGCCCTATCTTGGCGGCGAACGAACGCCGCTGAACAGTGCGGCTGTCCGCGGCGCCTTCACCGGGCTGGAGCATGCGACCGACCGCGCCGCCGCCACCCGCGCCGTGCTGGAAGGCGTGACATTCGCCGTGCGCGACTGCCGCGATGCTCTGGCGGTCACGGGAACGCGGATCACCCGGCTGCTTGCCGTGGGCGGCGGTTCACGCTCGGACTACTGGCTGGGCGCCATCGCCACCGCGCTGGAGGTGCCAGTAGAGGTGCCGGTGGCGGGCGATTTCGGCGGGGCATTTGGCGCGGCCCGGCTGGCACTGATGGCCGCAACCGGCGCCGGAGCCGAGATCGCCACCCCGCCCGACATCGCGCGGGTCATCACGCCCGACCCCGCACTGGCCGCCGCATTCGACGCCGGCCACGCCCGGTTCCGTGCCGCGCGCGATGCCATAGCGGGGCTGGCCTGATCCTCAGCGCCGGCCCATCTGTCGCAGCATGATCGCCCGCGATTCCAGTTCCGCATTGATCGCGCCGCCGACCAGAACCGTCCAGACCGACAGATAAAGCCACATCATCAGGATGATCACCGCCCCGATCGAGCCATAGATCCGGTTGTAGCTGTTGAAGTTGTCGAGATAGACCGAAAACCCGATCGATACGCCCGACCAGGCCAGCGCGGCGAAGATCACGCCCACGCTGAACCAGCCGGCCCGTCCCTGCCGCGGCACATTGGGCCCGAAATGATACAGGATCGACAGGCAGGTCAGCACCAGAAGGAACATCGCGATCCAGGGCAGCAGCCGCGCCGAGGCCAGGGCATCCAGCCGCATGTAGCTGAACACGATCGGCACGATCACCACCGTCGCCAGCGCAACCAGCAGCGCAGCCACCAGCGCCAGCGTCAGCAGGAGATCGCGGCCCAGCCCGCGCAGCCAGCTTCGGCTGGTGGTCCGGTGCACCACGTCCAGCCCCTGCACCAATGCCGACACGCCATTTCGCGCCGAATAAAGCGCCACGCCCAGCGAGACAAAGGTCGTCCAGCCCAGGGTCGAGGCCGGTGCCGTCACCAGCGCCATCACCTGATCGTGGACCAGTTCTTCCGCCTCGGGTGGCAGAAAACGCTCCACCACCTGCAGATAGCCGGCGATCAGTGCGGGATCGGCCATCAAGCTCCAGACCGCCACGACGGCCGCGATGCCGGGAAAGACCGAGAACATGCCCCAGAACGCTACACCGGCAGCGACCAGGCCGAAATGACCGTCGCCGACCCGAGCCCAGACCGCCAGGACAAAGCGCCACGGCTGTTTTACAACACCCATCATGGCTTACACCATCCTATGCCTTGGGCAGAGGTGCAACTTGCCGCCTGCAGGCAAGCATGAGATTTTGCGGCAGAAGGAGATGCACATGACACAATTCCCTGATCCGGGCCGCTACGACGGCCGCATGCCCTATCGCCGCTCGGGGCGAAGCGGCCTGATGCTGCCGGCCATCAGTCTTGGGCTGTGGCACAACTTTGGCCAGGATACGCCGCATGAGGTAAAGCGCGCCATCTGCCGCACGGCCTTCGACCTCGGCATCACCCATTTCGACCTGGCCAACAACTATGGCCCACCCATCGGCTCTGCCGAAGAAGCCTTTGGCGATCTGCTCCGTGCCGACTTCCGCGGGCTGCGCGACGAGATGATCGTCTCCTCCAAGGCCGGCTACCGGATGTGGGACGGACCCTATGGTGAATGGGGCAGCCGGAAGTCGCTGATCGCCAGTTGCGATCAGAGCTTGAAGCGCATCGGCCTCGACTATGTCGACATCTTCTATTCGCACCGCTACGACCCCGATACGCCGCTTGAGGAAACCATGCAGGCGCTGGACTTCATCGTCCGTTCGGGCCGGGCGCTTTACGTCGGGCTGTCCAGCTACAACAGCCGGCGCACGCGCGAGGCGGCGGCGATCCTGAAGGATCTGGGCACGCCTTGCGTGATCCACCAGCCCAGCTATTCGATCCTGAACCGCTGGGTTGAACATGACGGGCTGAAGGAAACGCTGGCCGATCTTGGCATCGGCTCGATCGCCTTCACGCCGCTGGCGCAGGGCATCCTGACGAACAAGTATCTGAAGGGCATCCCGGGCGAAAGCCGGGCCGCACAGGGCAAGTCGCTCGATCCCGGGCTGATCAGCCCGCAGGCGCTGGCCACCGTGCGGGCCCTGAACGATATGGCCGGGGCGCGCGGGCAGACGCTGGCCCAGATGGCGCTGGCCTGGGTGCTGCGCGGCGGCGGCATCACCTCGGCGCTGATCGGCGCTTCGAAACCGGAACAGGTGCGCGATTGCGCCGGCGCGGTGGCGCGGCTTGATTTCAGCGACGAAGAACTGGCCCTGATCGATACGCTGGCCGAGGAACCCGCCGTCAACCTCTGGGCGCGGTCGTCCGAGACCGATCACTAACCCCGGATCCAGGCCGAAAACGAGGTTCCGGGTGGCCAGTCCGCCGCCCGGGGCGAAATCAGCGCCCGTTGCCGCTTCTCGGCCAGCGTCCCCGGACCGGCCAGCGCCCCCAGCCTGTCGAGATATTCCGGCAGGTAGCCGGACAGCAGCAGGCTGCGGTCCAGCGGCAGGTTCGGGCTGATCGCCTTCGACAACTGCCAGACCACCGAGGTGCAGTTCGACGTGACCGTGTTGTAGAACATCGGCCGTTCGTTCAGCGCATTGCCCAACTCGACATAGCCAAGAAACACCGGGCGCAGTTGATCCGGCGTCAGCGCCAGCGGATAGAGCCGCACCTCCTCGCCCCGGGGGACGGCACGCCATCGGACGATATCCTCTTCGTCCGCCGCGATCAGCGCCAGTTCGAACTGACGGAAAAAGCCGCCGAGAGCCGAGAAGCTCTCATCCCGCTCCCGCCGGATTTCGACCGAAAAGACGATGGGATCCTCGCCGGTGAAGCGGAAGCTGACCAGAAGATGCGCAATGTCGGGATTGCCCCATACCGAGGTGATCATGTCCGCGCCCTCCAGCCGGCGCAGATCGAGGGTGCGCGTCGTCCAGTCCTGCACGGTGGCGGTATCGGCTGTTGCCCAGCGGAAGGCCCGGACGTTTTCCAGTGTCACCAGATCGCCCGACACCTGGCCCCGCACGATGCGCGCCACATCGGGCGCCCAGTCGCGATGGGCCATTGGCCGCAGGGTGGCATACCACCCCCCCGCAATCAGGATCAGCGCCAGCAGCCCGACCCACCCCCAAGGCGTCGCCAGCCGCAGCGCGACGATGCAGGCCACGGCCAGCAGCAGCCCCGCAACCACCCAGCGCGCCTGGGGAAACTGCACCCAGAGCGCAAGTCCCGTCAGCAGCGCAGTCAGCGCCAGGGCCGGCCAGAACAGCAGCCCGCTCACCGCTTCAGGCTCGTCGTGACATAGTTCACCGTAAGGTCGCGATCCGAAAGGCTCCACCGCCAGGTGACGGGGTTGAAGACCATGCCCTTGCGATCGACCGGGTCAAGTCCGGCGCGGCGGACAAGATCGCAAAGCTCGTCCGGGGTGATGAATTTCTGCCAGTCATGCGTGCCCTTCGGCAGCCAGCGCATCACCCATTCCGCCCCGACGATGGCCATCAGAAAGGATTTCGGATTGCGGTTCAGGGTCGAGCAGACCATCAGCCCGCCCGGTTTCAGCAGTTGCCGGCAGGCGGTCAGATAGGCCAGTGGATCGGCCACATGCTCGACCACCTCCATGTTCAGCACGACATCGAACTGTTCGCCCGCCTCGGCCAGCGCCTCGGCCGTGGTGACGCGATAGTCGATCGCCAGCCCCGATTGTTCGGCATGCAGCCGCGCGACCGGGATGTTGCGCTCGGCAGCATCGGCGCCAACCACATCGGCACCCAGCCGCGCCATGGGTTCGGACAGAAGCCCCCCGCCGCAACCGATGTCGAGAACCCGAATCCCCGCGAACGGGCGTGGCGCCGTCAGGTCGCGGCCGAATTCGGCGGCAATCTGGCTGGTGATGTAATCCAGCCGGCAGGGGTTCATCAGGTGCAACGGGCGGAACTTGCCGTTCGGATCCCACCATTCGCTGGCCATGGCCTGGAATTTCTCGACTTCGGCGGGATCGACGGTGGCTGTGGCCTGCATGCGGCGGCTCCTTGTTCGGCTTCGACTTCGGCTTTTGCCTGCAGTATACAGGACGCGATGGATCATAGATCAGGCCAAAAGCGCGCAGCCGACTATCTTTACCCGCTGGTCGAACCCTTCGATCGGCGGTTTCTGGACGTCGGGGACGGCCATCAGATCTATGTCGAGCAATGCGGCAACCCGCAAGGCGTTCCCGTCATGGTGTTCCATGGCGGTCCGGGCGGCGGTTGCAGCCCGGCGATGCGGCGCTACTTCGATCCGGCGCATTACCGCGCGATCCTGTTCGATCAGCGCGGCTGCGGCCGGTCACGGCCGCAGGCCTCGGTCGAGGCAAACACCACTTGGCACCTGGTTGCCGACACCGAACAGATCGCCGATTGCCTGGGAATCGACCGTTTCATCTCGTTCGGCGGCAGTTGGGGCGCAACGCTGGCCCTGACCCATGCGATCACCCATCCCCACCGGGTGCAGCACCTTGTCCTGCGGGGGGTCTTCCTGATGACCCAGGCAGAGTTGTCGTGGTTCTATGGCGGCGGGGCGGGACTGTTCTTTCCCGATCTCTGGGCGCGGTTCACTGCACCGATCCCGCCGGAAGAGCGCGAGGATCTGGTCGCGGCCTATCACCGGCGCCTGTTCTGCGGCGACATGGCCGAAGAGGTACGCTTCGGCCGGATCTGGGCGGGCTGGGAAAATGCGCTTGCCTCGATCCAGAACGAAGGCGCCTTCGGCGAGGGTCCGGCCGATTATGCCCGCGCCTTCGCCCGGCTGGAGAACCATTATTTCGCCCATCACGGCTTTCTCGACCGTGACGGCTGGATCGTGCAGAACCGCGCGAAGATCGAACATATCCCGGCAGACATCGTGCAGGGCCGCTACGACATCGTCTGCCCACCGGCCTCGGCCTGGAAGCTGGCCGACGGCTGGGCGCGATGCCGGCTGAACATGGTGCCGATGGCCGGCCATGCCCTGTCGGAACCCGGGATCAGCGCGGCGCTGGTGGGCGTGATGGACCGGCTACGCGGCGGTTGAGGGCATTTCGGCCCCGGTCAGGTCGATCCGGCGCGGGAAGGCCCGTCCCTCGGCGTCGAAAAGATGGCAATCGGCCGCGCGAAAGCCGGTGCGGATCGGCTGGTCGACCTGCAGCGTCTGGGTGCCTGGCAGGACCATGCAGAATGTCTCACTGCGGCCGGGCTGGTTCGCATAGGCAATCGTCTGCTGGCCCAGCCGCTCCACGACAGAGGGCACGATCTCCAGCACCGCGTCATCGGCACCGATCCGGATATGCTCGGGCCGGATGCCGAGGCTGAGTGTCTGGCCCACGGCTTCGGGACGAGGCTCGACCGACAGCGTCAGGCTTTGCCCGTCCAGCATCACGGTCACGCCCTCGGATCCGACCGCGGTGCAGGTGACGGGCAGCAGGTTCATCCGCGGATTGCCGATGAAACCCGCAACAAAGGTGTTGTCGGGCTTGTGGTACAGTTCCAGCGGCGCGCCGACCTGGGCAATGTAGCCCGCATTCAGCACCACGATCCGGTCGGCCATGGTCATGGCCTCGATCTGGTCATGGGTGACGTAGATCATCGTGGCGCCCAACTGCTTGTGCAGGCGCGTCAATTCGATCCGCATGTCGGCGCGCAGCGCGGCGTCGAGGTTCGACAGCGGTTCGTCGAACAGGAAGATCTCGGGTTCGCGCACGATGGCGCGGCCGATGGCGACGCGCTGGCGCTGGCCTCCGGACAACTGACCCGGCCGCTGCTGCAGGCGCTGGTCGAGGTGAAGGATCTCGGCCGCGGCCTGTACCTTCTTGCGGATCACCTCTTCCGGTGCCTTTTCCACCCGCAGCGGAAAGGCGATGTTCTCGAACACCGACATGTGCGGGTAAAGCGCATAGCTCTGGAACACCATGGCGATACCGCGCTGGACCGGCGGCAGATCGTTCACCCGCCGGCCATCGATCACGATATCGCCGGCCGAGGTATGTTCCAGACCGGCGATCATCCGCAGCAGGGTGGATTTGCCGCAACCCGAGGGGCCGACGAAGACGATGAACTCGCCCTCCCCGACATCGAGGTTCACGCCCTTGACGACTTCGATCAGGCCGAAGGTCTTGACAACACTCTTGAGCGAAAGCTGCCCCATGCGGCGCGCACTCCTTGGACGTGGGTGGCCGCGTCCCGAAGGGGGCGCGGCCGGGGGGGGTTACTTGTACTCTTCCAGCGCAGCGGCGGCCTTGGTCAGCGCCGCCTGAGGCTCGGCCTTGCCGGTCACGACCGACTGGACCATCTCGATCATGACGTTCTGGAAACCCTTGTAATCGGTGAACAGGGGCTCCGGGCCGCCGAAGGCGATACCGTCGATGAAGGGCCGCCAGTAGGGCGCCTCGGCGACCATCTTGTCGACCGCGGCCGAGGGGCGCAGCGGCGTGAGACCGGCCTTGCCGCCGCCTTCATAGGCCTCCTGCACCTCGGGCGAGGTGATGTATTTGGCGAATTCCACCGCCTTTTCCTCGACGCCCGACCCCTGGAAGATCGCCAGCGAATCGGTGATCAGCAACGTGCCCTTGCCCTTGGCATCGGGACCAAGCGGCAGGTCGGTCACGCCCCAGTCGATGCCGGTTTCCTTCAGCCGGAAGGCCGCGCCCACGGCGGCCTGGATCATCGCCACCTTGCCGTCGAGGAAGATCGCGCGCACTTCGTTCTGTTCGTAGGCGGTCGGGCCTTCCTCGGCGAAGGGGGTAATGTCCCGGTATGCCGTCAGGGCAGCCAGAACCTGCGGGCTGTCCATCACGATGTTGCCATCGGCGTCGATGATCTGCCCATCGTTCGAATAAACCCAGTGCAGAAACTGGTGCATGGTGTTGTCGAAGGTCTTGGCAGAGAGACCGAAGCCCGGGATGCCGGTCTTTTCCTTGATGGTCTTGGCCATCTCGATTTCCTCGGCCCAGGTGGTCGGCGGCTTCTCGGGGTCGAGACCGGCCTGGCGGAAGAGATCCTTGTTCCAGTAGAGCGCCTTGGTCGAGAATGCGATCGGCACGCCCCACTGGGTGCCGCCGATGGTGACGGTATCCACGATATGCGGGTAGTAGGCGGCCTTTTCTTCGTCGGTCATCGGCACTTCGACGATCAGGTCGTTTTCGGAAAACTCCTTCAGCGTGCGCGAACCGACATAGGCCATGCCCGCAGGGCTGCCCGCCACGGCCAGCGTCGTGGCCTTGTCCTGGCACTGCTCCCAGCCCACGACTTCGACCGCTATGGTCCAGCCTTCGTTCGCGGCCTCCCAGTCCTTGATGTATTTCTCGTGCACGGGGTCGATCGCATCGCCGCAGTAGATCCAGCTGATCTCCTCGGCAAAGCTCGGCAGGGCCGTGGTGCCGGCCAGCACCATGGCGGCAAGGCCCTTGCGGATATAGGTTGTCACGTCACTTACTCCCGGTTGTGATTGGACTTATTGTTTCACCGCGCCGGCGGTCAGCCCGCCGACGAGATAGCGTTGCAGGAAGAAGATGATGATCAGTGCCGGCGTGATCCCCACGAAGGACGCCGCCATCAACTCGTTCCAGATCACTTCCTGCTTGCCGAAATAGGCGAACAGGCCCACCGGCAGCGGCATGTATTCGGTCTTTGAGTTGAACGAGAGCGCGAAGACAAACTGCTGGGCATAGGCGCCGATGAAGGTGGTTATGGCGACGACGATGATACCGGGCCGCGCGATCGGCAGGATCACCCGGCGGAAGGTATAGAACTGCGACGCGCCATCCATATAGGCCGCCTCGTTCAATTCGACCGGGATGCGCATCATGTAGGTGCGCAGCAGCCAGATCGCCGAGGGGATCAGGAAGGCCACGCCCGGCACGATCATCGCGAAATAGGTGTTCAGCAGGCCCAGGGTCCGCATCAGCCGGAACAGCGGAATCAGCAGCACGGCGCCCGAGAACATGCTGACGGCCAGAAAGGCACCCAGCACCAACCCCATGCCCCTGTAGTCGAACCGCGCGAAGGCATAGGCGGCAGGAACCACCAGGATCAGCACGATCACCGTTGCCACGGTCGAGATCAGGAAGGAGTTGAAGATGTAGCGTGCAAAGCCCGGCACGCTTTGCCACATCGTCACATAGGCGCTGAAGCTGCCGTTCTCGGGCCAGAAGCGATAGGGCGACGAGAAAAGCTGCGCCAGCGGTTTCAGGCTGACGAGAAAGCCCTCAAGGAAGGGGGCAAGCAGGAAGAACAGGAAGGCAGCGATGCCCAGGTAGATCAGCACCACCTCCCACCAGCGGTAGCGGTCGATCATCGCGCGGCTGTCGTCGGAACGGGCCATGGCATCAGGCCTTTTCGGTGGCCGCAAGGCGGCGGGTGACACGGAAATAGGCCAGCGAGAACAGCGACAGGAAGATGCAGATCACCACCGCCCGGGCCGCGCCCTCGCCATATTTCTTCGAACCGATGGCGGTCTGGTAGGTGTCGATGATCATCGTCGTCGTCTCTCCCGAGGGTCCGCCGCGGGTCAGGATCCAGATGATGTCAAAGCTGTTGAAGGTGGCGATCAGCGACAGCATCGACATGGTGATGATGGCGGGCATCATCAGCGGCAGGGTGATGCGGCGGAACCGCGTCCAGCGGCTGGCGCCGTCGGTCCAGGCCGCTTCGTACAGATCCTTGGGGATCGACTGGATCGCGGCCAGGAAATAGATCGTCACCATCGGCACGCCGATCCACACATCGGTCACGATGGTCGCCCAATAGGCGCTGTTGCCATAGGCCAGGAAGGCCACCGGCCCGTCGACCAGCCCGAAGCGCTGCAACAGGCCCGAGATCATGCCGAACTGGCCGTTGTACATCCAGCCCCACATGAAGATGCCGATGGCCATGGGCACGATCCACGGCGGCATCGTCAGGATGCGGAACAGATGCCGTCCCGGCACGGCCGCGTTCAGAAGGACCGCGCCGAAGGTGCCGATCACCATCTTCAGCAGAACCGAGAAGAAGGTCCAGGTGAAGGTGCGGACGATCACCTCGAAGAAGGTGTCGTTGTAGATCCTGGCATAGTTCTTCCAGCCGACGTAATTCGTCACCTTCTTCAGCGAGGCATCGGTGAACGAAAGCCGCACCGTCTCGACCAGGGGCCAGGCCACGATCACCGCCACATAGGCGATCGCCGGCGCCAGAAGAAGCCAGGCAAAGATCATGTTCTGGCGGTTCCGGATCATGGCTCACGCCGCCTTGCTGTGGAAAGCGTTGTCGTAACGGTCCCAGATCGGGCGCAGATCGACCACGCTGCGCGTGCGCCGCGCATCGTCCATCGTCAGCGCCAGGATCCCCGCCTCCAGCGCATCCAGCGTTGAGACCGGCAGCGCCGCGCCGCGCATCACATTGGCGATGATGCCTGCGGCCATCTCCTCGTCGGCGCCATAGTGCTGCGACAGGGCGGTTGCCTTGTATTCCTTCTCGATCACCCGCTTCTCGCTCAGAACGTCGGTCACGTTGAAGTAGCCGCGGATGAAATCGCCCTCGGCCTGCGCCTTGGTGCCGAAGGCGGCAAAGCGGCGGAACTGGTCGGGGGCGTTCAGGTTGGTGTGGAAGTTCATCCCCACGCCATTGGCATATTCGACGATGGCCACCTGATAGTCGATGATGTCGCCATCGGAATCGAACACCTTGTCCGACCCGTTCCAGCCCGAGGGCTTGCGGTGGAACAGCGCCAGGTCGTTCACCCCATAGGTGCGGGGATCGTTCGCCGGGACAAAGGTCTTCCTGCCGCCGAAACTGGCAACCCGCTCCGGCCGCGCGCCAATCAGGCCGTTGTAGAGGTCAAGGTCATGGCAGCATTTTTCCAGCATGAAGCTGCCCGACCATTTCTCATAGCGCCGCCAGTCCCGCATGAAGAAGGCGCCGTGGTAGGGATAGATATGCTCCGCCGCCTCGACCGAGACGATACTGCCGAGGATCCCGTCGTCGCGGGCCTTCAGCAGGTCGCGGTAGAGCGGCGCATAACGCAGGACAAGGCCGACCGAGAGGTTCTCATGGCCATAGCGACCGAGAAGGCCGGCCAGCGCATAGGTCTGCTCGATCGAGGCGACAATGGGCTTTTCGGAAAACACTTTCAGCCCGGCCTCCAGTCCCAGCCGGATATGGTCGAGGTGCATATGGTTGGGCGAGCCGATCATCAGCAGGTCGAACCCGCCGGCGCGGATCAGGCTTTCCGGCGTGTCATGGGCCGTGCCGGCAGAAATGCCGTAATTTTGCAGGGTTTCCATGCCGGCGGGGTTGGGATCGACATAGCCGACGATCTGGAAGTCGGGATCCAGCTCGCGGAACACATGGCCGAGATAGCCGAGCCGGTAGCCCAGACCGATGATCGCGACTTTCATGCCGCCTCCCCGTCGAAGAAATTCATTTTCTAAAACATGCGACATACCACAGGCTGCGTCAAGAAAATTTATAACACTGCCGCCATCTGTGTAATTCGTTTTCACGTTCGCGACGGAGATCCCCGCCGGATCAGGAGATGAACCGCCCCAGGCCAAGAACCGCGGCCCCGACCAGACCGGGCTCGATGTCGCACTCCGCACGAACGATCAGCGGCCGGTCGAATCGGCGCAGGGTGCGGGCCCGTACCGCCAGATCCAGCGCTGCGATCAGCCGCGCAGAATTCGACAGCCCGCCACCGGCCGCCATGATCCCGGCACCCAGCATGTTCTCGACCATGGCCAGCGGTCCGGCGAGAAGTTCCAGCCAGATCGCCACGGTCCGCGAGGCGGCAGGCGCGCCCGCCTCCCAGCCACCGACGATGCCGACCGAATCCAGCATCTCGCCCGACAGATGCGCATGCAGCTTTTCCATGCCGCGGGCCGAGCAGATGGCGTCGAGACACCCAACCTGCCCGCAGCCGCAGGGAAAGGCAGGCAGGGTAACATCGCCGACGATGCGCTGCGCGATGGGCCCATGGCCCCATTCACCGGCAAAGCCACCGGCGGGGTTGATCAGCCTGCCGCCGACCACGATACCGCCGCCGACCCCGGTGCCCAGGATGATTCCGAAGACGACGTCATGCCCGCGCCCGGCACCGACGGTAGCCTCGGCAAGTGCGAAACAGTCGGCGTCATTCGCCAGCACCACCGGCAGGCCGAGATCGGCTTCAAGATCCGCCTGCAGGCGCCGGCCCATCAGACAGGGAATGTTCGCCACTGTGGCGCGGCCGGTTTCCGGGTCGATCACCCCGGCAATCGAGAAGGCCAGGCCTGACGGCGGCACCGAAGCGCCAGCCACGGCCAGGCGCAGGGCCTGCACGAACAGCCCGTAATCCTGCGCCGGCGTGGCGACGCGGGCGCCAGGGCGGATGTCGGTGGGCGAGAAGGCTTCGGCCGACTTGATCGCTGTGCCGCCGATGTCAAAACACAGGATCACGCGCGCACCCCCGCAATCCAGGTGGCGGCCACCTCGACGCCCGGCGTCAGGGCAAGGAAATCGGCTGCCGCGCCGGGGCGCAGGTGGCCGCGGTCCACGATGCCCATTGCGGCGGCGGGCGCGGCGGTAGCCAGCGCCAGCGCCCGCTCCAGCGGCAGACCCAGCGCCATATGGCAATGGCGCACCGCATCGATCAGCGCGATATCGGCCCCGGCCAGCGTGCCGTCGGCCAGCGTCAGCCGCCCCCCCCGGCGGAAGATTTGCCGTCCGTTCAGGGTGAAGCCTCCCAGATCGGTGCCGATGGTCGACATCGCGTCCGAGACCAGGAACATCTGCCCCGGCCCCTGTTTCCCCCGCAGTGCCACCCGCAACGCAGCATCGGCGACGTGAAAGCCATCGGCGATCAGCCCGGCATGCAGCCGTCCGTCATCCAGCGCTGCCCCCACAAGCCCGGGGGCGCGGTGCTGCAACTGGCTCATGGCGTTGAAAAGATGCGTCACCATGCGCGCACCCGCCGCGGCATGGGCCATGGCGGTTTCGGCGCTGCAATCGGTATGACCCAGGCTGACCACGGCCCCCGCCTCTGCCAGGGCCGCCACCTGTGCCGGCGTTACCGCCTCAGGCGCGATAGTGCAGATGAGGAACGGCAGGCTGCGGGCCGCCCCGGCCAGCCGCGCCAGATCGGCCGGCGCCATCGGTCGGATCAGCGCGGGATCGTGGGTGCCCTTGCGGGCCTGCGACAGATGCGGGCCTTCAAGATGCAGACCCAGAAACCCGGGCGTCCGCGGGGCGGCTTCGGCCGCCGCGATGGCACGGGCGGTGACGTCGGGGCGATCGGTGATCAGCGTGACCATCGTTGCCGTGGTCCCGAACCGGGCATGCGCCGCGCAGATCGTGGCGATGCCTTCGGGCGTGGGGTCGTTGTTGAACAGCACGCCGCCGCCGCCATTCACCTGCAGGTCGATCAGCCCGGGAACCAGCCAGTCCGCCACCCGCTCGCCCGCCGGCGCGGCGGCCGAGGGCAGGATCGCCGCCACCCGCCCGGCCTTCACCAGCAGCGCGGCATCCCGGTGCCAGACCGCGCCGTCGAAGATGCGTTCGGCGTGAAACGCCTGCTCCATCGCAACCTACCAGACCGTACCACGCGCGGCGACATCCTCGACCCGCGTCACCACGCCGTCGCGATGAAACACCATGCGGTCAAACAGATTCGACACCACGCAGGTATGGTTCGGAATCACCCGGACCACATCCCCCACCGCGGGCAGGGCCGCGGTGCAGGCCGACAGGTCGACCACCGCATGTTCCTCGGACAACGACAGGATGCGGGCGCCGGGCAGTTCCTCGATCTCGCCATGGTCGGTGAAGCCCAGCAGATCCGAGGTCAGCGCCTTTGACCCTGCATCCAGCACGGCGCGCGTCGGTGTCGGGCGTGAAACGACGGTGGCCAGCACATGCATCGCCAGATCGTCGCGGCTGCATTCGCCAGCACGCACCATGCTGCGGTCGTTGTAGACATAGGTGCCGGCGCGGTGTTCGGTGGCAGAAGGCACCAGATGCGCCTTCCACAGATCCGGGCTGCCGCTGTTCGACCGCACCGGGCAGTCGATCCCCTGGGCCGCCAGCAGTGCCATGGTTTCCGACAGGAAGGCCTCCACCCGTTCGGCACCGCCCACGGGGGGGTAGGTCAGCAGGCCGTCGAAGACCAACCCCGGCGCGGCAGCGATCTGCCCGGCCAGCGCCGCGGCTGCAGCGGGCGACTGCACGCCGACCCGGCCGGCTCCGGTGTCGCATTCAACCAGCACATGCAGTGGTTTTGCCGATGCGAAGGTGCGCGCATAACCCTCGACCGTGGTCTCGCTGTCGGCACAGACCACAAGCCGGGGCACCGCATCGTTCAGCGCGCGCAACCGGGCCAGGCGTGCCGGGCCAAGGATATTGTAGGTGATCAGGATGTCCTGAAAGCCGGCGGCCGCAAAGACCTCGGCCTCGGTCAGCTTCTGGCAGTTGAGGCCGCAGGCGCCGGCCGCCATCTGCGCACGCGCCACGGCCGGGATCTTGTGCGTCTTGATATGGGGACGGAACGCTTTGCCATGGGCATTCATATAGGCCTGCGCGCGGGCGATGTTGGCGGCAAGGCGGTCTTCGTCGATCACCGCCATCGGCGTCGGCACGTCAGACAGGTTCTGTCCGGGTTCGGGCCAGGGAAACATCAGGACTCCTCGCCGAACGGGTCGGCCATGCGCGGCCAGATGTCCTTGCGGACCAGCCGGTAGGGGTTGGTTGCCGGATCATTGGGATAGGGCTTTCCGGCCGAACAGTACAGGATTTCCGCCGCGATCGGCGCGAAGGCCGCATAAAAATGATTGGTCGATTTGATGACCAGGATCCGCTGCGTGACCGGGTCGATGCCCAGCGCGAGAAACAGCGAGGGGTCGTAGCTTTGCGCGCGGATCGTGTTGAGGATGACCTCGATCCCGGTCTCTGCGCCCTCCGATGTCAGAAGCGCGATGCGCGCCGCGGGGCCGAACGGCACGACGCTTTCGCCGAACTTCATCTCGGCGGTCTCGCTCAGCGCCACGATGCGAACCAGGGCATCGCAGGGCTCGCCGGTCAGGGGCGCCGACTTGCCGCCGAACCGCAGGGGCATCTCGGCCCCTTCGCCGGCGACAAAGCACAATTGTACCGCCACGGGATCCCAGATCGTACCGATCGCCACCCCGGTCGCGCCGCACGAAATGAGCTCCTTCAGCACCACCGTCGCATCGCCGGCCGTGCCGCCGCCGGGATTGTCCCACATGTCGGCGATCACCACCGGATGTGCAGATGCCGCCATGGCGCGGGCCACCGCCTCGGTCTCGTCGATCTGCGGCATCATGTGACGGCCGCGGTTGGCGAACAGTTCCCGGCCCAGCCGCGCGGCCAGGGCGGCGCCGTGACCGGGATCGCCGTCGGTGACGGCAATCATCTTGGTGCCCATCTCTGGCACGTCGCCGGCCATGAACCCATGGATGGCCGAAAGCGACAGCACCTTCGGGTCGGTCCGCTCGATCTCCATCATCCGGTCGACGAAGCCGCGCATCGGTTGGCGTGACGTTGGAAAGACATCGATCATCCGGCAATCGAACACCGACATGACCGGATGCACCCGGCCTTCAAGCGTATCGACGGCGATGCGCCACAGGTCCTCGGCCCGGTCGACGAAATCCGTGTGGGGAAATTCCTTGAACGCCACAAAGAAATCGGCCGCGGCGACGCGGGCGGCAGTCAGGTGGCTGTGCGGGTCGATCTCTGCGCAGACAAGGATGTCGGGGCCAACGATTTCCCGCACGCGCGACAGGAAATCACCCTCGGGGTCAAGATAGCCCTGCGCCACCATCGCGCCATGCAGGCCCAGCACCACCCCGTCCACCGGCAGGGCGGCGCGCAACTGGCCGAGGATCTCGTCACGCAGCGATTCGTAGGCCCCGCGGGAGACGAGGCCCGCAGGATCGGCCCAGGCGGCGGTCCCCTCGATCAGGGTCCAGCCCCTCTCGGCGCAGATCCGGCGGCCCACGGGAATCGGCGCGGTACACAGGGTTGGCGTCGCGGGGTGCTGGCCGGGCAGCGCGTAGAGCGAGCCCTCGAACCCCCGCCGATCGATGACGATGGGGGCGAAGGTATTCGTTTCCGTCGCAAGGGCCGCGGTGAAAATCCGCTTCTGGGCCGCACCGGGCATGATCATTCCTTGATATGGGGCAAGTAGCCGACGAAGCCGGCGATCTTCCACCGCCCGCCCTGCCTGCGACAGATATAAAGTGTCTGCCAGTTCATCCGGTCGAAACCGCCGTCGGCTTTCGCCAGCCGCCCGTCGAATTTCTTGCGCACAAGCGCGGCATCACCGGCGATATCGATCTCTTCCAGTCGGGTGGCGGCGAAGATGCCGGCGCGCGGGTCGCCGGCAAAGCGCCCGGCCGCCCGATCCGCGCCAAAGCTGCGCGCCTGGCGCAACCATTCCGCCCGATAGACATCCAGTGTCGGGAAAGCCAAGGTGAAGCCCTGCGGATCGGACTGGAAATGCCCCGAGACGCCGGTGAAGCCGGCCGGAATGAAATCATCCTCGACCATTCCCCAATCGGCCGATACGAAAGCGTCGATGTCACGAGGGACCAGCATTTCCCAGATCGCCCGGCGGTCCGCATCGCTGTCGGGGAAGGGGTTCAGGAAAGGATCACGCTCTGCCGTCATCTTGGACGCCTCTTGAAAAAAATTTTATCCCAGCTGCGTATCTTCTGGAATAATCGGGAGAGACATGGCTAAATGTCAAGGAAGAACGAAAATGAATTTCTGCAACCCCGGATTTTGGGGGCGCAGAAGAAAGCCCCGGGTTCGCGTGGAGTGACTGGCGCCCGGCCGCAGGGAGAGGTGTCCATGCCGGAAGACGACGCCATTGCACTGCAGCCGGGATCCGTGGCCACCCCGGATTTGATCCTTGCCCTTGCCGACGAAGAGGGCCGGCTTTCGACGATGGAAAAGAAGCTGGCGGAATATGTGCTGTCGGACGTCAACGCCGCCACCAATGCCTCGATCACCGAAATCGCCGCCGGCGCCGGCGTCTCGCCACCGACCGTCACCCGGTTCTGCCGCCGGCTTGGCTGCGCCAGCTTTTCCGACTTCAAGGTCCGGCTGGCGAAAAGCGCCTATGTCGGCCTGCGCTACCTGAAGCCCGAGGCCGTGACCTCGACCCCGGCCGAGGTGGCCGAGGACATAGTGACCAAGGCGCAGAACGCGCTTTACGAAGTGCATCGGGCGCTGGATCTGCCCTTGATCGAAAGGGCGGCACGGATGTTGGCCGGGGCCCAGTCGATCTACGGATTCGGCGCCGGCGGCAATTCCAGCATGATCGTGAACGAATTGCAGAACCGGCTGTTCCGGCTGGGTTGCCGGATCTCGGCCTCGAACGATCACGGCATGAACCTCATGCTTTCGGCGGCGGCGGAACCGGGAACAGTGGTCTTCGGGTCGTCCTTCTCGGGCCGCAACATGGAACTGGTGCGCTGCTTTCAGCTGCTGCAGCGGCGCGGCATCCCGACCATCGCCCTGACGCAAAGCGACTCGCCCGTTGCCCGGGCGGCCGACGTCGTGATCCCGGTGAATCTGCCCGAGGGGAAGAACATCTTTCGTGCCACATCCACCCGTTACGCCTTTCTTGCCGTGATCGACATCCTTGCCAACCTTGTCGCCTATGCCAACAGACCGCGGTCAGCCCGAATCCTGCGCGGCATCAAGGAACAGCTGATCCTGCATCGCGATGGCGACGACCGTCAGCTTCTGGGTGACTAGACCCCTGCGGCCGGTGGCGGCAGGCGGCCCGCCCCGGCGCATCCTTCCTGCCGCAGACCGGAGTTTTCCATGAAGCGTCTGGCCCTTGTGACCGGAGCAGCCGGGGACATCGGCCGTGCCATCTCGGCCCGGCTGGCCCCAGACCATGATCTGGTGGTGATGACCGACCGCAATCTTGCGGCGGTGCAGCTTGCCGCGGATGCGCTGGGTGCGGTGGCACTGCAGATGGATGTGACCGACCCGGAAAGCTGCACCCGTGCGGCCGCGGATTGCGCGGCGCTGGGGCAGGTGGCGACCCTGGTGAACAACGCCGGCGGCGTGCAGGCGGCCAGCCTGCAATCGACCTCGGCCGCCGACTGGCAGGCCGACCGGGCGCTGAACCTTGACGCGCCGTTCTATGTCTTCCGCGCGTTCGAGGCGCAGTTGAAGGCCACCCATGGCGCGGTGGTCAACATCGCCTCGGTCAATGGCTTCGGCGTCTACGGTCATCCGGCCTATGCCGCGGCCAAGGCCGGGATGATTCATCTCACGCGGCTGATCGCCGTGGAATACGGCCGCTTCGGCATCCGCGCCAATGCGGTCGCCCCCGGCACCGTCCGCACCCAGGCCTGGGAGGCACGGGCGGCCCAGAACCCCGATGTCTTCGCTGAGGCCGCCGCCCATTACCCGCTGGGCCGGATCGTCGCCCCGCAGGACGTGGCCGAGGCGGTCGGCTTTCTGGCCTCGCCCCTTGCCGCCGCGATCACCGGCATCTGCCTGCCCGTCGATTGCGGCCTGACCGCCGGCGTGCCGGCCCTGGCCCGCACCTTCACCCAATCCGCCGATTACTGAGACCGCGATGACCTTCCTTCTCGAAAACCGCTGGACACCCGACCCCCTGCCCGCCGGCACCTGGCACTTGCGGCTGATCAACCTGTCGGACCGGACGCTGTCGGATTTCAGCCTGTCGGTGACAACCATCACCCGCATCATGCCGGTGCACGAGGTCCGCGGCGCCCGCTTTCTGCGCCGCGTGGCGAATTATCACGAATTTGCACCCTTCGAGGGGACGGAGCTTTCCCCCGGTGCGGTGTGGGAATTCGAGGCCAAGGGTCTGTTCCGCTCGCCCTTCCATCGCAACGACGCGGCAAAGACCGCGTGGATCACCTTTCCCGATGGCACAAATGCCGAGGTGATGACCGGCGATCTGATCCAGGGGCATGAAATCCCCGCCCTGCCGCCGCCGCGCCTGCCCGAAGGCCGCCTGACCCTGCCCTTCGCCTTGCTGCCCTGGCCGAATTCGATTTCGGCCGTGCCGGGCGACGCGCCGGTGATGCTGCACCTGTCGCCCGCCGCAACTCTGGCCGACAAGCGGCTGGCGCTGTCGGTCGATGCGCTGCACCGCCGGCTCTTTCCCGCCGCGCGCCGGCTGTTTCAGATCTCTGCCGCGCCGGGCACGCGGCAACTGGCCTTTGCCGACGATCCCACCCTTCCCGCCGAAGGTTATCGCCTGACCTTCGGCAGCGCGATCACCCTTGCCTCCGGCACCGAGGCCGGACGGCGCTGGGGGCTGGTCGCGCTGGCGCAGATGTTGCACGGCGCCTTTGCCGATCCGACGTTCCGCTTCCCCGCCACCGGCACGATCGAGGATGCCCCGCGCTATGGCTGGCGCGGCTGCCACCTCGATGTCTCGCGCCATTTCTGGAGCCTGTCCGAGGTCAAGCGGGTCATCGACATCCTTGCATGGCACCGGCTGAACCTGTTTCACTGGCACCTGACGGACGATGAGGGCTGGCGGGCCGAGATCAAGGCCTATCCGCAACTGACCGAAGCCGGCGCCCACCGCAGCGCCGCCACGCCGGCGATGCTGCCGCAGCTGGGCGACGGGCCAGGCCGGCAAGGCGGCTGGTACACGCAGGATCAGATGCGCGAGGTCGTGGCCCATGCCGGCGCCCTTGGCATCGAGGTGATGCCAGAGATCGAGACGCCGGGACATGCCGCCTGCGTCGTCGCGGCCCTGCCGTTCCTTGTCGATCCGGACGAAACGCCCGACAGCTATCATCCGGTGCAGGGCTATCCGAACAATTCCTGGAATCCGGGCGTGCCGGAGACCTTCACCGTTCTCGAGGCCGTCATCGACGAGCTTTGCACCATCTTTCCGTCGCGCCATTTCCATATCGGTGGCGACGAGGTGGCAAAGAATGCCTGGATGGAAAGCCCGAAGGCCAGGATCCTGATGCAGCGCGAGGGGCTGGCCAGCACCTTCGAACTGCAAAGCTGGTTCCTGAAGCGGATCAAGGCCATGCTGACGGCACGCGGCAAGGTGCTTGTCGGCTGGAACGAGGTCGCCCATGGCGGCGGTGTCCCGCCCGAGGATACCGTACTGATGGCCTGGGAAAAGCCCGAGGTGGGGATCGAACTCGCCCGTCAGGGCTATGACGTGGTGATGACGCCGGGGCAGGCCTATTACCTCGACATGGTGCAGGGGCCGGACTGGCTGGAAAATGGCGCCGGCTGGGCCGGGCCGGTACCGCCGGCGCAGACCTATGCCTATGAGGCCGAAGGCGATTTTCCCGAAGCGCTGCGCGACCGGATGCGCGGCATCCAGGCCTGCATCTGGTGCGAACATTTCACCACGACGGGTTGGTTCAACGATCTGGTCTTTCCGCGGCTTTCCGCGGTGGCCGAGGCCGGCTGGACCCATTCCGCCAACAAGGACTGGCTGCGCTTTGCCGTGCAGGCCAGGCTGCACCCGACACTCTGAGGACGGATCCATGCGCATCGCTGTCGGCGGAATCCATACCGAATCTTCGACCTACTCCCCCGTGCTGACCCAGACCGGGGATTTCCGCGTGCTGCGCGGCGAGGCGCTGGCCGCGCACGACTATTTCGCCTTTCTGCGCCGCCATCCGGCCGGAATCGCACCGCTGCTGCATGCCCGCGCCGTTCCCGGCGGGCCGGTGTCCCGCGCCACCTACGACGCCTTCAAGGCCGAATTCCTGGAACGGCTGGAGGCGGCGAAACCCTTCGACGCGGTCTATCTGGCGATGCATGGCGCGATGAAGGTCGAGGGCATGTGGGATGCCGAAGGCGACTGGATCGCTGCTGTCCGCGCGGCGATCGGCCCCGACATGCTGATCGCCGCCAGCTACGATCTGCATGGCAACGTCTCGCAGGCCATCGTCGATGCCATCGACATCTTTGCGGCCTACCGTACCGCACCGCATATCGATGTGACCGAAACCATGGATGCCGCCGTCGCGATGCTGATCCGCGCGCTGGAGACCGGGGCACGGCCGGGGGTGGTGCGGGTTCCGGTGCCGCTTCTGCTGCCGGGCGAGCGCTCCTCGACCGAGGACGAACCGGCACGGTCGCTTTACGCGGCGCTGCCGGCAGAGGAGGGGCCGGGGGTGTGGCGGGCCGATCTGATGATCGGCTATGTCTGGGCCGACGAACCACGGGCCACCGCGGCGGCCATCGTGACCGGCACAGACCGCGCGGCAGCGCAGATGGCGGGCGGCGCCATTGCCACCCGTTTCTGGGCCGCCCGCGACCGCTTTCGGTTCGGCCCCGAGACCGGCCCGCTTGACAAGATGCTCGACGCGGCCGCCCATGCCGGTTCGCGCCCGGTCATCCTGGCAGATTCCGGCGACAATCCCACGGGCGGTGGCGCCGGCGACCGCGCCGACGTGCTGGTCGCGCTGCTGGAACGCCACTGGCCCGAGGCGCTGGTTGCCGGCATTGCCGATGCCCCCGCCGTCGACGCCTGTTTCGCCGCCGGCCCGGGCGCGCAGCTGCTGCTGACGATCGGCGCAAGCCTCGATCCGGCGGGTGCCTCGGTCAGGACCCAGGCCGAGGTGGTCCGGCTGGACGAGGGCGAGGCGGCCGCGGATCGGCAAGCGGTGGTGCGGATCGGCGGAATCAGCGTCGTTCTGGCCGCGCGCCGCCGGCCCTATCACAACATCGCCGACTTCACCCGGCTTGGCCTCGATCCATCGTCCGCCGCACTTCTGGTGGTGAAATCGGGCTATCTGTCGCCGGAACTGGCACCTCTTGCCAATCCGAACCTGATGGCCCTGACCGACGGCACGGTGAACCAGGACATCCCGCGACTGCAGAACCTGCATCGCAGCCCGGGCATCCTGCCCTTCGACCGCCGCGACAACTTTCTGCCCGAGCCGCAGGCCTCGGCCCGCTTCATGGGCTAGCGCATGCGGCTCTGGCTTTCCATACTCGGGCGGCACGCCTTTGTGCGCGCCTCTGCGGCGGCAATCTTCTTCTATGGCGTTGCGGGTGCAGCGACCTCGCCCTACCAGGCCGTGCTGGGAATCACCGAACTCGGCCTGTCGGATGCAACCTATGCCGCTGTTGCGCTGGCCGCCTCGATCTCGAACGTGGTGCTGTCCATCGCCTTCGGCATGTTGTCAGACCGCTTCCGCAGCTATCGCCGCCCGCTGATCTTCGTCTCGGCCTTCGGCGTTCTCGGCTATGGCGCGATCTGGGCCTTCCCCACGCCGGCGGTCTTCGCGCTGGCGACCATCGGTCCGCTGGCGCTGTTCCATGCCACCAACTCGATGCTGTTCGGCAATGTCCGGGCGCAGGCCGACCGGCTGGCGCCCGAGGAGGCGCATGTCGTCAACGCGCTGATGCGGATCATGATTTCGCTGTCCTGGGTTCTGGTCCCCGGGGCGGTGGGGCTGGCGCTGGCCGGGCGCAGCTCGATGATCGGCGCCTGGGCCATCGCCACGGGGCTGGCCGGTTGCCTGCTGGCGATCGTCGTGTTCTGGCTGCCACGCGATCAGGCACCGGGAGCCGATCACGCATCCGGGTCCGATCACGCCCCCGAGGCCGATCACGTGCCGGGACCCGATCACGCGCCGGGACCCGAGGCCTTGCCGGAAGGTGGCACGGGAACCGCCCGTGTCGCCCCCACCGCCGGGCGCCCGGACCGGCCGGCGCAGGTGCGGCTGGCCCAGCCGCCGGCCGGGATGGCCCTGCTGTTTTCGCCCGGCGTGGCGCTTCGCATCCTGGGCGTGGCGCTGATCAGCCAGGTTCTGCATGTGAACAGCACGGTATTGCCGATGATCCTGACCGGCCAGGCCGGCGGACGGGCCGAGGATATCGGGCTGATCGTCGGCATGGTGGCGGGGCTGGAGGTCGTGTTCATGATCTTCTGGGTCCAGGCAACGCGACGGCTGGCGCTGACCCATGCGCTGCTGATCACGGCGGTGTTCTATCTCGCATATGATGCGGCGCTGGCGCTGGCCACATCGCCCTGGCAGGTTTATGCCGCCAGCGTCATCGCCGGATTTGCTGCCGCCGGAATCATCTCGCTGCCGATCTCCTATCTGCTCGACCTGATCCGAGATCGGCCGGGGCTGTCCGCCTCGCTGATCGCGGTGAACATGTTTGCCGGCGGTGCGCTCGGCGCGGGCATCTTTGCACTTGGAACCGCCGTCGGCAGCTATGGCCTGGCCGCCGTGCTGTCGGGCATCACAGGCGTCGCCGGGGCGGCGCTGCTTGTCGGTCTTGAACGGAGGCGCGGATGAGCCGCATCCTGCTGGAAGTATGTGTCGATGATTGCGCCGGGATTGCCGCCGCCGTGGCGGGCGGGGCAGACCGGATCGAACTTTGCGCGGCGCTGGCGATGGGCGGGCTGACGCCCTCGGCGGGGCTGATGGCGCAGGCGGCGGACTGCGGCCTGCCGGTCCTGGCCATGATCCGGCCGCACGCCGGCGCTTTCGTCTGGTCGCCCGACGATCTGCGCGCGATGGAGGTCGAAATCGCCGCGGCGCGGGACTTCGGGCTGGCCGGCGTGGTGATCGGCGCCTCATACCCCGACGGACGGCTGGATGCCGCCGCGTTGGCACGGCTTGTCGCCGCGGCCGGCGGCATGGATATCACGCTGCACCGCGCCATCGACCTTGCGCCCGATCCGGCTGCGGCGATGCAGCTTTGCCGCGACCTCGGTATCCGCCGGGTGCTGTCCTCGGGCGGCGCGGGAACCGCGGTACAGGGGCTGCCGCGACTGTTGCAGATGGCGGCCGCGGCGATGGGCGTCACGGTGATGCCCGGCGGCGGCATCACCGCCGCGAACGCATCGCTGCTGGCAGAATGGCTGCCCGTGACCGAGGTTCACGCCTCTTGCGCCTCCGCTTTGCCCGATCCGGAAGATTCGCGGATCGCGGCCTTCGGCTTTCAGCTTCCCGGGGCACGCGGAACGGATGTCGCCAAGGTGCAGGCGCTGCGGCAGGCGCTGGATCAGATCGGCCGGTCGCGGCCTTCGGGGTGGATATCCTCGTAATAGTCGCGCAGCTTCAGTTCGGCCGCCGCCGCCTCGTCCAGCACCACGGTGGCCCTGCGGTGCATCTGCAGCACCGAGGCCGGGCAGGCCGCGGACAGCGGCCCCTCGATCATTGCCGCCGCAGCGCGGGCCTTGCCCGCGCCATAGGCCAGAAGCACCACTTCCTCTGCGCGCAGGATGGTGCCTATTCCCATGGTGATCGCCAGCCGCGGCACGTCTTCGGGCCGGTCGAAAAAGCGCGCATTCGCCTCGCGGGTGGAGCGGGTCAGCGTCTTGATCCGGGTCAGCGACGACAGGCTGGAGGTCGGCTCGTTGAAGCCGATATGGCCGTTGGCGCCAAGGCCCAGAAGCTGCAGCCCGATGTCGCCGGCCGCCAAGATCGCCGCCTCGTAGCGCGCCGCCTCGGCCTCGGGGTCAGGGGCATCGCCGCGCGGCAGATGATAGCGGCCCGGCGCGATATCGACATGGTCGAACAACTGCGCCCGCATGTAGTGCCAGTAGGAACAGGGATGATCCGGCGCCAGCCCGACATATTCGTCAAGGTTGAAGGTCTCGGTCTGGGCAAAGCTGCAGCGGCCGGCGCGGTGCTGCGCGATCAGCCGGGCATAGACCGCCTCCATGGTGCCCCCAGTCGCAAGGCCCAGCACCGGCGCGGACCGCCGCCGCAGCCGTGCGGCGATCAGCGCCGCTACGCAATCGGCACCGGCCTCGGGCGTCGGGTGGATCAAGACCTTCACAGCGGCTTCCAGGCGATGGCGTCGATTTCCACCCTGGCATCGACCATCAGCCTCGACTGGACGGTGGAGCGTGCAGGCGGGTTCGGACCGAAATGCCGTTCGAACACCGCGTTGAAGCTGGAGAAGTCCCGAGGGTCGTCCAGCCAGCATGTCACCTTGATCACATCTTCCAGCCCGCAGCCCGCCAGCGCCAGAACCGCCTTGATGTTCTCGATCACCTGTTCGGTCTGGGCGACGATGCCACCCTGCACCACCTCGCCGTTGACGGTGGGCACCTGCCCGGAAACATGGACATAATCACCCGCCCGCACCGCCTTGGCAAAGGGCCGTCGGGTGCCGCCCGCCTGCGGGTCGGCCGTGTCATAGCGAACAAGACGGGGGTCGGACATGGCGCGCTCCGATGCAGAGTAATTCGTTTTCACGATACCCGCAGGGTTGGCGCAAGATCAAGCATGCATGCGAGCGTCGAGCCGCATGCATGTAATTTATTTTCACGATCCCTTGGAGCCCGCCAGAATCTCGTCCTGATGCTGGCCCAGCCGCGGCGAGGCACGGTCCAGCGCCAGATCCGCGTCCGAGAATGTGATCGGCGTTCGCACCCCCGGCACGCCCTCGGGGTCGATCCGCATGCCGCGCGCAATCACCTGCGGGTCGGCGAAGACCTCGGCCATGTCGTTGATCGGCCCGGCGGGCACGCCTGCCGCCTCGCAGGCCGCCAGCAGCGCATCCTTCTGCCAGCCCTTCGTTGCTGCCAGGATCCGTTCGGTCATCGCCGCGCGGTTTGTCACCCGGTCGGCATTCGTCAGGAATTCCGGCGCCTCGGCCATGTCGGCAAGCCCCAGGATACCGCAAAGCTTGCGGTACTGGCTGTCGTTTCCGGTCGCAAGGATGATCCAGCCGTCGGCACAGTCGAAGACGGCATAGGGCGCAAGATTGGGATGCGCATTGCCCATCTTGCGCGGCGGCGTGCCGGTCGCCAGATAGTTCATCGCCTGGTTGGCCATGATGGATGTTGCAACATCCATCAGCGCCATGTCGATCATCTGACCCTCGCCGGTGCGTGCCCGTTGCACGACCGCAGCCAGGATCGCCGTCGCCGCATAGATGCCGGTGAAGACATCGGTCACGGCAACACCCACCTTTTGCGGCTGCCCCTCGGGCTCGCCGGTCACGCTCATCAACCCCGCCATGCCCTGGATGATGAAGTCGTAGCCCGCCCGATGGGCGTAGGGTCCGGTCTGGCCGAAGCCGGTTATGGAGCAATAGATCAGCCGCGGGTTCACCCGACGCAGGCTTTCCCAGTCCAGGCCGTATTTCGCCAGCCCGCCCACCTTGAAATTCTCGATCACCACATCCGCCCCGGCCACCAGATCGCGGACGACCTCCTGGCCTTCGGGCGTGCGAAAGTCGCAGGTGATGCTTTTCTTGCCGCGATTGCAGGCATGAAAATAGGCAGCGCTGCGGTCGTCCTCGCGCTCGATGAACGGCGGTCCCCAGCGGCGCGTGTCGTCGCCTTCCGGCGCCTCGACCTTGATCACCTCGGCGCCCAGATCGGCCAGCGTCTGTCCGGCCCAGGGGCCGGCCAGGATCCGCGCAAGCTCGACGACGCGCAGCCCTTCCAAAGGTGCGGCCATCTCAGCCCCCGAGTTTGGCGTCAAGAATCGTCTTCAGGTCGCCATAGGACATGTTCGGATGCTTTTCGCCGTCGATGATCAGCGTCGGCGTGCCCTCGATCGCATCCGCCTGCATGCCCTCTTCGAAGTGTTTCACCATGGCCTCGACCATTGCGGTATCCTGCAGGCAAGCGTCGAGCTGTTCGTTGGTCAGCCCGGCCGCCAGGCCGATCCCGCGCAACTTCTGCACCACCAGACTCGGATCCTGCTGCGCGGCCCAGTCCTGCTGCTGGTCGAACAGCATGTCCTGAATGCCGAAATACTTCATGTCGCCGCCGCAGCGCGCCACCAGCGCGGCCCAGAGACCGTAGCGGTCGAAATAGACCTCGCGCATGGTGAAATACACCTTGCCGGTGTCGATATAATCCAGCTTCAACTGCGCGAAGACATCGGCATGGAAGCGGGCGCAATGCGGGCAGGTGTAGCTGGCATATTCCGTGATCTTGATCGGTGCGTCGGCGCTGCCGATCGAGAAATCCTTCACCGTGGCCGGATCGACCGAAGGTGCCGGATCGGCCGGCGCTGAGGTTTCCGTATCCTGGGCCAGAACCGGAGAGGCGGCCAGTGCCGCGGCCATGGCCAGCAGAACCCGGCGGGTGATCGTCGTCATTGCGTCGTCCTCATTTCTTTGCGGGGCGAGTTAAGATATTTTCGGCCAGTCGTTCAAGCGCAGCCCGAAGTCCGGAATCGGCGACGCCCTCGGCCGATCTGGCGGCTTTTTCGGTGATCGCAGGATCCGGCGGCGGGGCTTGTGGCGTTGGTGCAGGGGTGAAACGGGCCTGCCCTTCGGCAAAACCGCTTGCGGCGGTCTGGGTCAGCACCAGGCGCGAAATCGCGTTGTAGCCATAGACGGCATTCACACGCTCGCGAATCCTGGCCTTCTGCATCTCGATCATCGGGGCGCTGGCGCCCTGCACCAGCAGCGTCAGCGTCGCGCCAAGCCCCTCGCGGCCATAGGCCACCTTTACCGGGCGGGTGATGCGCGCCAAATCCTCGCCCACCACCTCGGGCCAATGGGTGACAAGGCGGGCCACGGCAAAGCCACGGGCCTCTCCGGCCGTGCGGATCTGGCCCGACACCAGCGCAAAGGCCGGCTCGAAGCCGCGCATGCGGTGCTGTGCGGAGGGGATGCCGGGCTTGCGGGCCATCTGGTCCTTACCTTGATTGCCGCTATCTTAGCCCAAGCCCAGCGCCCCGCCACCCCGCGACCGAACCAAGGACTATAAAACTTGCGTGACACAGCCCCGACCGCCGCCCGCCTTTTGGCCTGGTACGACCGCCACGCCCGGGTGATGCCCTGGCGCATCGGCCCGGCCGAACGCGCCGCCGGGGTGCGGCCCGACCCCTATCGCGTCTGGCTGTCCGAGGTGATGCTGCAGCAGACCACGGTCGCCGCCGTGCGCGACTATTTCCGCCGCTTCATCGACCGCTGGCCCGATATCGCGGCGCTGGCCGCGGCGCGGGACGAGGATGTCATGGCCGAATGGGCGGGACTTGGCTATTATGCCCGGGCGCGCAACCTGCTGAAATGCGCGCGCGCGGTGGTGGCGCGCGGCGGCTTTCCCGATACGGCCGAAAGCCTGCGCCACCTGCCCGGCATCGGCCCCTATACCGCCGCCGCCATCGCGGCCATCGCCTTCGACGAGGCCGCGACCGTGGTCGACGGCAATGTCGAGCGGGTGGTGGCCCGCCTCTTCGCGGTGCAGATCCCGCTGCCGCAGGCGAAGCAGGACCTCACGCATCTGGCGGCCGGCCTGACGCCCGCCACCCGGCCCGGCGATTTCGCGCAGGCAATGATGGATCTGGGCGCCACGATCTGCACGCCGAAGTCGCCGGCCTGCGGGATCTGCCCGTTGCTTGACGATTGCGCCGCCCGGGCGGGCGGGGTTGCCGCGGTCTTGCCCGTCAGGGCGCCAAAGGCGGTGAAGCCCACCCGCCGCGGCACCGTCTGGGCGCTGCGCACCCCCCAGGGCTGGGTGGTGGAGCGGCGGCCCGGCCACGGCCTTCTGGGCGGCATGACCGGCTTTCCCGGCGATGGCTGGGACGGATCGCCGGGCGGCGTCGCGCCCGCGGCCGCCCCCTGGCGCGACGCGGGCGAGATTCGCCACACCTTCACCCATTTTCACCTGATCCTGCGGGTGATGGTGGCAGAGGCCGACCTCGCACCCCTGCGCGGCAGCGTCGACCCGGGCCTCACCGCCTCCAGCCTGCCCACGGTGATGCGAAAGGCACATGCACTGGCCACCGCGGCCCTGGAGGCCCGGCCCTGACCCCGCGCGACAGCGGCCCGGCCGGCACTGATGCCGCCGGAGACCGGCCATTGATCGGCCGCCGGCTTTTCCGTATCCCTCGTGTCGACACAAGGACCCCGACATGACGAACAAGCCAAAGACCGTCACGCCCGACCGCAAGCGCGGCTCGGGGGTGAAGTTCGCCTATGACATATTGCGCGAGGAGATTCTCGATCTGGCACTGCCGCCGGGCAGCTCCATCGACGAGGTGCAACTGGCCGAGCGGCTGAAGATGTCGCGTACGCCCATTCGCGAGGCGCTGGTGCGGCTGGCGGGCGAAGGGCTGGTGACGACGCTGCCCAACCGCTCGACCATCGTAACGCCGATCGATTTCCTGAATCTCTACACCTTTTTCGACGCGATCACGCTGATGTACCGGGTGACGACGCGGCTTGCGGCCGAATATCGCGGCCCAGAGGACATGGCGCTGATCCGGGCGCGCGCGGCGGATTACGTGGCCGCTGCCGCCGCGGGCGACGCCCTGGCGATGATCGCCACCAATCGCGAATTCCATGTCACCATCGCCGAGGCCGGTCGCAATCCCTATTACACCATGCTGTTCACCCGGTTGATGGACGAGGGCCGGCGGATCATGCCGCTCTATTATTCGTCCTACGACAGCCAGCCGGCCGATCTAGGCGTGGTCGAACATGCCGGCATGATCGCCGCGATCGAGGCGCGCGACATCGCGGCGGCCGACCGGCTGGCCACTGCGCATGCCGACGGCATCGTCAGCCAGATCCGCAGCTTCGTGGCCCGCGATGGCCGGCAGAAACTGGCGCTGTAGCGGATTTCCGCCTGGGCTCTTTTCTTGTCGACAAATAAAATACAAATAGTGTATTGTGACGGCAAGGGCAGAGTCGCGACATCCTGTCGCCTGCCCATGGGTCAGAGGAGAGCCGAGATGGACACGCAGATTTTTCACGGAACGATCCCCGCACTGATGACGCCCTGCAAGGCGGACCGCACGCCGGACTATGACAAGCTGGTCGCCAAGGCGAAGCAACTGATCGGGCTTGGCATGTCGGCGGTCGTCTATTGCGGCTCGATGGGCGACTGGCCGCTTCTGACCGATGCGCAGCGGATGGAAGGCGTGGAGCGGCTGGTCAAGGCCGGCGTCCCCGTCATCGTCGGCACCGGGGCAGTGAATTCGGCCAGCGCCGTGGCCCATGCGGCCCATGCGCAGAAGGTGGGGGCCAAGGGCCTGATGGTCATCCCGCGCGTGTTGTCGCGCGGATCGGTCATCGCCGCGCAGAAGGCGCATTTCAAGGCGATCCTCGCCGCCGCACCCGATCTGCCGGCGGTGATCTACAACAGCCCCTATTACGGCTTTGCCACCCGCGCCGACCTGTTCTTCGCCCTGCGGGCAGAGCACCCGAACCTTCTGGGCTTCAAGGAATTCGGCGGCACGGATGACCTGTCCTATGCGGCTGAGAACATCACCTCGCAGGATGCCAGCGTCACGCTGATGATCGGCGTCGATACCGCGGTCTACCACGGTTTCGTCAATTGCGGCGCCACGGGTTCCATCACCGGCATCGGCAACGTGCTGCCGCGTGAGGTGCTGCATCTGGGCGCGCTGTGCCGGGCTGCCGTCAAGGGCGATGCCACGGCGCGGCGGCTGGCGAAAGAACTGGACGATGCGCTGCAGGTGCTGTCGAAGGTCGATGCCGGGCCGGATCTGGTGCTGTACTTCAAGCATATGATGGTGCTGCGCGGCGAGGCGGAATACAGCCTGCAGTTCAACGAGACCGACGTGCTGTCGCCCAGCCAGCAGGGCTTCATCGAGGCGCAACTGGCCCTGTTCGACGCCTGGTATGCCGATTGGTCGAAAGCGACCGGGGCGATCAAGTTCGCGGCCTGACCGCGACGGAAGCGAAAGCAAGAGAAGGCCCTTCTGCCGAAGGGCCTTTTCCTATTTTCCTGTCCTGCGGCTATGCCGCAAGTGCTGCGGCGACCGTATCGCGCATTGGTGTCGTCGGACGGCCGATCAGTCCGGACAGGCGCTTGTCCCCGGATTGCAGCGCACCCTGCGATGCCGCGACGTCCCAGCCGGCAATGGCCTCCGCCAGACCATCGGGCAAGCCCGCGCCCTTCAGGATGCCGGCATAATCGGCCGGCGGCAGATCCCTGTAGGGAATGTCGCGGCCGGTCTGCCGCGAGATCTCGGCGGCAAGATCCGCCAGGGTATAGCTGTTGTCGCCGGCAAGTTCGTAGATCTTGCCGTCATGGCCCTCGCTCAGCAGCACCTCGGCGGCGGCCCGGGCATAATCCGCCCGTGCGGCCGACGAGATGCGGCCATCGCCCGCGCTACCGATGAAGCCGCCATTGACCACTGCCGCCGGAACCGAGCCGGTGTAATTCTCGGTATACCAGCCATTGCGCAAAATCGTGAAGTCCATGCCCGAGTCCTGCAGCGCCCGTTCGGTATCGCGATGCTCATCGGCAAGGCTGAGGACGGATGTGTCGGCATGCAGCAGGCTGGTATAGACGATGCGACGCACCCCCGCCGCCCGGGCGGCGGCAATGATGGCACGGTGCTGCACCGCCCGCTGCCCGACCTCGCTCGACGAGATCAGCAGCAGCGTGTCCACACCCTGCAATGCCGGGCCAAGGGTATCGGGCGCGCTGTAATCGGCCGTCCTGACCTCGATCCCGCGGGCCGCAACCTTTTCGGGATTGCGGGCCAGAGCGACGATTGCCGCATCCGGGGATTTTTCCTGCAAGGCGTCGATCACGAGACGGCCAAGCTGGCCCGTGGATCCTGAAACAGCAATCGTCATGTCATTGTCCTTTCGATTCCGATGCGATTGATGTAGAGGGTGTACTTACTTTTTAGAAGTACGCACATTAATGTAAGTATGAAATCACTTGGAGAGTCGCCTGATGACGCTGTCGGAAAAGGTTATGCGCGGAGATCTCATGTCGGCGGCATGCCCCTCGCGCGAGGTTTTGAAGCATGTCACCAGCCGCTGGGGCGTGCTGGTGCTTTTGGCGCTTGAGACGGGAACGCATCGTTTCAGCCAGTTGCGGCGCAAGATCGGCGGTGTCAGCGAGCGGATGCTGGCGCAGACGCTGCAATGGCTGGAAAGCGATGGATTGGTGTTGCGCACGGCACATGATGTGGTGCCGCCCCATGTCGATTACTGCCTGACCCCGCTGGGCGTGGAGGCGGCAAGCCGGGTCCGCCTTCTGGCCGACTGGATCGAAACCAGCCTGCCGGAAATCGCGGCGAACCGGGCATATCGTCGTCCGGACTGACCGGCGCCACGCTGGCCACCGGGCCGGTAGCGCCGCCGGTTATTGCACCGCATCCAGCCCCTGATCGCGCAGGCGGACCAGCATCGCCATCTCGTCCGCAGTCAGCACGATGCCGTCGGCCTCTGCCCGGGTCCTGGCAGAAAAGCGGCGTGACGAGGGCAGGCGGGCACCCTGGCCGGCGATGGCGTCCAGCAGCGTTTCAGCCCGGGCGAAAGGATCGCCCAGGCCACTGGCAAAGCGTTCGGGACTGAAGGCGAGGATCAATTCGCCATGGCGCGGCAACAGCTTGTCCGAACCAAGGAAGGCCAGCGCCTCGGGGCTGGTCATGTCGCCGATCATCGCGCCCGCCAGCAACTCGATCATGGTCGAGATGGCCGAGCCCTTGTGCCCGCCAAAGGGCAGCATCGCCCCGCCCAGCGCAGCCGCCGGGTCGGTGGTGGGATGGCCCTGCGCATCGATGGCCCAGCCTTCGGGCAATGGCGTGCCGGCGCGGCGGTGCAGCTCGATCTCACCGCGGGCGGCAACGCTGGTAGCAAAATCAAAGACATAGGGCATCCGGCCCGGGCGCGGCCAGCCAAAGGCAAAGGGATTGGTGCCCAAAAGCGCCTTCGTGCCACCCGCGGGGGCAACCGTGGCATAGCTGGGGCACATTGCCATCGCGGCGCAGCCTTGGCCGGTCAGTACCTCGACCTCGGGCCAGAGTGCCGAGAAATGCACGCAGGAATTGATCACCAGGGCCGCCACGCCCTGCGCCCGCGCCCGCTCTGCCAGCACCGGCGCGCCCAGTTCGAAAGCGGCGGGCGAAAAGCCCCCCCCGGCATCGACGCGGATCACGGCGCTGCCGTCATCGGCCAGTTCGGGCCGCGCCTGGGGCACCACCTTGCCGGCCTTCAGCGTCCGCAGGCACCCCTCGATGCGGTAGACGCCATGCGACTTGCAGCCATCGCGCTCGCCCGCGGTAATGACCCGCGCGACGGCCCCCGCCTGCTGCGGGGTCAGCCCACAGCGCAGAAAGATCGCTTCAACCGCATCGAATAGTTGCGGGATCGAAAGGTTGACGGCTTCGGTCATGGTGCGGGGCCCTTGTCGTTGGTTGTCGCATCGATACAGTCACTGGCGGCGCAGGCCGAATGTCGCAGGGCACAAGCCGCGCCAAAGAAGGGTTCCCCAACCGACAGGAGGGGGCTACAGTCGCCCAAGCGTCGCCCGTTCATGCCAAGGCGTCAAAAAGAAAATCCATGCCACATACAAACGGGCTATCGCCAAAAACACAAACAGTATGCAATGTGCATAACGAGTTCGTTACGAGTCGCCGAAACAAAGTTCAACATGGGAGAGAAAGATGAAACTTGGGCTGACACTGGGCGGGATTGCCGCCGCCGTCGTTCTGGCCACCGCCGCACAGGCCGACAAGCTGGATGACATCATCGCCTCGGGCACGCTGCGCTGCGCCGTAACGCTGGATTTCCCGCCGATGGGCATGCGCGATGCCTCGAACAACCCGATCGGCTTTGACGTGGATTATTGCAACGACCTGGCCGCGGCCCTTGGCGTCACCGCCGAGATTGTGGACACCCCCTTCCCCGAGCGGATTCCGGCGCTGATGTCTGGCCGCGTCGATGTGGGCGTCGCCTCCACCTCCGATACGCTGGAGCGCGCCAAGACCGTGGGCTTCTCGATCCCCTACTATGCTTTCGAGAACGCCGTCGTCGCCAATGACAAGGTCGAGATGGCCGATTGGGAAGGCATGAAGGGCAAGACCGTCGGTGCCACCGCCGGCACCTATGAGGCGATCTGGCTGGAGGGTCAGGTCAAGGCATGGGGCGAGGGCGAGTTCCGCCCCTACCAGACCCAGGCCGACGTCTTCCTGGCGCTGAGCCAGGGCCAGCTTGACGCCACTGTCTCCACCGTCGAAGTGGCCGAAGCCAATGTGAAGTCTGGCAATTTCCCGGGCATCAAGATCGTCGACAAGGCGCCGATGGTGCCAGACTATGTGGCGCTGTTCACGATGCGCAACGAATATGGGCTGATCAACTATCTCGACCTGTTCGTGAACCAGCAAGTCCGCACCGGCCGCTATGCCGAACTCTACAAGAAGTGGGTCGGCGATGGTGAGCCGGCGAACCTCAGCGTTCCCGGCGTCGACCGCTAAGATCCGTCGCGGCGCGGGGGTCCCCTCGCGCCGCATTTCATCTCCGACGGGAGGCGGTGATGTTCGGCTATACGTTTCAATGGAAGCAGGCGCTGTCAAAGCTGCCGCAGATGCTTGACGGTGCGCTGGTCACGATGGAGATCGCGCTGCTGTCGATGGCGATCGGCATCGCGCTTGCCGTGCTGCTGACACTGTTCCGCCTGTCAGGCAACCGGGTGCTGAACGGCTTTGCCGTGACCTGGGTCGAGGTCGCGCGCAATACGCCGGCGCTTTTCCAGATCTATATGGCGCATTTCGGGGTTGCCAGTTTTGGCATTCATTTCAGCCCCTTCACGTCGCTGCTGATTGGAATCACCTTTAACAACGCGGGCTATCTGGCGGAAAACTTCCGCGGCGCGCTGAAGGCCATTCCAGAGACGCAAACCCGCGCCGGCCGGTCGCTGGGCATGACGCCGCTGGAGGCCTTCGGCTATATCGTCATGCCGCAGATGCTGCGCATCGCCTTCCTGCCGATGACGAACCAGATGGTCTGGGCCATCCTGATGACCTCGCTTGGCGTCACCGTCGGCCTGAACATCGATCTCTATGGCGTCACGCAGGATCTGAACGCGCTGACCTTCCGCACGTTCGAACTGTTCGCCATCGCGGGGGTGATCTTCTATCTGATCACCAAGATCATCCAACTGGGTGCACGGCTCGTCGCCGCGCGCCTGTTCCGGTATTGAGGGGGCGCTGCCATGTTTGACACTGCCCTCAGCGCCGCCGACCTGTGGTTCCTGACCAAGGGCGCGGGGATGACCATCCTCGTCACCGCGGTTTCGGTGGTCTTCGGTACCGTGCTTGGCATCGTCTTCGGTGTCTTCCGCTATCAGCTCGGCGCGATCTGGGCCGCGCCGGTCACATTCGTGCTTGATGTCTCGCGTTCGATTCCGCTGCTCATCCAGCTGGTGCTGGCCAATGCCTTCCTTGGCACCGTGCTGCGGCTGCAGATGTCGGGCTTCACCGTCGCCTGCATGGTGCTGACGCTGTACACGGCCGCCTATTGCGCCGAGATCGTGCGTGGCGGCATCGACGCGGTACCGCTGAACACCCGCCGCGCCGCGCGGTCACTGGGCATGACCTGGGCCCAGGACATGCGCTATATCGTGATGCCGCTGGCCACCCGCGTCGCACTTCCGTCCTGGATCGGGCTGGCGCTCGGCGTGATGAAGGATTCGGCGCTGGTCTATGTGGTGCAGGTGGTAGAGTTGATGAAATCGACGCAAATCCTGATCACCCGCCTGCAGGAACCGCTGTTCCTTCTGCTCATCTGTGGGCTGTTCTACTTCGTGATCAGCTTCCCCCTTGCCCGGTTTGGCGGGTATCTCGAAAAGCGGTGGTCCAATGATTGAGATCGAGAACGTCTACAAGTCCTTTGGTGCGCTGCAGGTTCTGAAAGGCATCAACCTGACTGTCCCGAATGGCGAGGTGCTGACCGTGATCGGCGGCTCCGGCTCGGGGAAATCGACGCTTCTGACCTGCATCAACGGGCTGGAGAAGATCGACAGCGGGCGGATACTGGTGGATGGCACCGATGTGCATGCCAAATCGACCGATCTGAACAAGCTTCGGCAGAAGCTGGGCATCGTGTTCCAGCAGTTCAACGCCTTCCCGCATCTGACCGTGCTGGAAAACGTCACCCTTGCCCCGCGCAAGGTGCTGGGCCAGTCGAAGGAACAGGCGCGCGAGATGGCGGTGAAGCAGCTGTCGCATGTGGGCCTGGGCGACAAGCTGGATGTCTACCCCAGCCGATTGTCGGGCGGCCAGCAGCAGCGCATGGCGATTGCCCGCGCGCTGGCGATGTCGCCCGATTACATGCTGTTCGACGAGGTGACATCCGCCCTTGACCCGCAGCTTGTGGGCGAGGTGCTGGATACCCTGCGCCTGCTGGCCAGCGAAGGCATGACGATGATCTGCGTCACGCACGAGATGAAATTCGCGCGCGAGGTGTCGGACCGCGTGGCCTTCTTCGACAAGGGGGTGATGGCGGAAATCGCCCCGCCGGCGCAGCTGTTCGACGCACCGCAGACCGAGTCGCTGAAAACTTTCCTCGCCGCGACGCATTGAGGGCATGATGCAGACTGACGTCGTGGTGATCGGCGCGGGCGTGGTGGGTCTTTCCGTCGCGCTGGCGCTGCAGGCGCGGGGCTTGGCCGTTGTGGTCGTGGATCGCGACAGGCCTGCGGCCGGCGCATCGGCCGGCAATGCCGGCGCCTTTGCCTTCACGGACATCCTGCCGCTCGCTTCGCCCGGCATCCTGCGCAAGGCGCCGAAATGGCTGATGGATCCGCTGGGACCGCTGTCGATCCCGCCCGCCTATGCCCTGCAGATCGCGCCGTGGATGTTGCGCTTTTCCCGCGCCTGTCTGCCGGCCAATGTCGCGGCGTCAACGCTGGCGCAGACCGCGCTGATGGATCTGTCCCGGGCAGAGCTTGAGCCGTTTCTGGCCGCCACCGGCACGGCGGCCATGCTGCGCAAGGACGGCAACCTGCAGGTCTACGAGGGCGAAGGTGAGTTTCGCGCCTCGCTGCCCGGCTGGCAGGCACGGGCAGACCACGGCATCGCCTTCACCCATATGAATGCCGCCGAGATGGCCGCGTTGCAACCCGGCCTTGCCCCGCGCTTTACCCATGGCACCTTTACCCCCGGCTGGTATTCCATCGCCGATCCCGAATTGTACACGTTGGCGCTGGCAGACCGTTTCCGCGCCAATGGCGGTGGGATCGAGCGGGCCGAAGTCACGGCCCTGCTGCCCGATGACAAAGGCGTCGAGATCGTCACCAAGGGACAGCCGCTGCGTGGCACGCAGGTCGTGGTCGCCGCCGGCGCCTTCTCGAAACCGCTGGCCGCCGGGCTGGGCGACCGGGTGCCGCTGGAAACCGAGCGCGGCTATAACACGACGCTGCCCGAAACCGCCTTCGATCTGCGCACCCAGGTAACGTTCGGTGGACATGGCTTTGTCGTGGTGCGCCTGTCCACCGGCATCCGGGTCGGCGGGGCAGTTGAACTGGGCGGGCTGAAGCTGCCGCCGAATTTCAAGCGGTCAGAGGCGATGCTGAGGAAGGCACAGTCCTTCCTGCCCGGCCTGAACCCGCAGGGCGGCGTACAATGGATGGGTTTCCGCCCCTCGCTGCCCGACAGCCTGCCGGTGATCGGCCAGGCTCGTGCCACGCCGCGCGTCGCCTATGCCTTCGGCCACGGCCACCTTGGCCTGACCCAATCGGCGGGCACCGCCCGGTTGATCGCCGATCTGTTGACCGGCGCCCCACCTGTTCTCGATCTTGCGCCCTTCAGCCCGCAGAGATTCTAGCGTCATGGCCGTCCACACCTTCTCTTGCCTTGACGGGCACACCTGCGGCAACCCGGTCCGCCTCGTTTCCGGCGGCGGCCCACGGCTGGAGGGCGCCACCATGCTGGAACGCCGCGCGCATTTCCTGCGCGAATTCGACTGGATCCGCACCGGGCTGATGTTCGAGCCGCGCGGCCATGACATGATGTCAGGCAGCATCCTCTACCCGCCCACGCGCCCCGATTGCGAGGTGGGCGTGCTGTTCATCGAAACCTCGGGCTGCCTGCCGATGTGCGGCCATGGCACGATCGGCACCATCACCATGGGGCTGGAGAACGGCCTGATCACCCCGCGCGAACCGGGCCGCCTGTCGATCGACGCCCCCGCCGGCAAGGTGGATATCAGCTATGTGCAGCAAGGCCGCTTTGTCGAGGAAGTGCGGCTGACCAACGTGCCCGCCTATCTGCATGCCGAGGGGTTAAGTGCGCATGTCGAGGGCCTGGGCGAGATCGTGGTAGACGTCGCTTACGGTGGCAATTTCTACGCCATCGTCGAGCCGCAGAAGAATTTCCGCGACATGGCCGATTTCACGGCCGGAGAGTTGATCGGCTTTTCCCCGAAACTGCGCCGGGCACTGAACGAGAAATACCAGTTCATCCACCCCGAGCACCCGGCCATCAATGGCCTCAGCCATATCCTCTGGACCGGCCAGCCGACGCAACCGGGCGCCCATGCCCGCAACGCGGTGTTCTACGGTGACAAGGCGATTGACCGTTCACCCTGCGGCACCGGCACGTCGGCGCGCATGGCGCAACTGGTGGCCAAGGGGCGGCTGAAAGTGGGCGATGAATTCTGGCATGAATCGATCATCGGCTCGATCTTCAAGGGCAGGGTCGAGGCGGCGGCCTCGGCCGGCAACATCCCCGCCATCATCCCCTCGGTCGGCGGCTGGGCGCGGCAGACCGGCATCAACACCATCTTCATCGACGACCGCGACCCCTATGCCCATGGCTTTGTGGTGAAATGACCGCCCGCGCGATCCTTGCCGGCACTGCCGATGGCCCGGTCATCGCCACGACCGAACCGCTCAGCTTCTGGGGCGGGATCGATCCGGCCACGGGCTGCGTGATCGACGTCCACCACCCGCTGCACGGGCGCTGCCTGACCGGCGCGGTGGTGCTGATGCCCTCGACCCGGGGCTCCTGCACCGGCTCGGGCGTGCTGCTGGACATGGCCTTGTCGGGCCGCGCGCCGGCCGCGCTGGTGTTTTCCGAAGCCGAAGACGTGGTGACTCTGGGTGCGCTGATTGCGGCCGAGATGTTCGGCCATCCCCTTCCGGTCCTGCGGCTGTCGCCTGCCGATTTCGCGGCACTGGCGGCAGAGCCGCAGGTGCAGGTTACGGATACCGCCCTGATCGCCGGCGGCCTGACCCTGCCGCTGGCCCCGCCCGCCACGGCAACGCTTGACCTGACAGCCAATGACCGCGCGATGCTGGATGGTGCCGAAGGGCCTGCCGCGCAACAGGCCATGCGCATCATCTGTGCCATGGCGGCGCAGCAGGGGGCTTCGCGGCTGATCGACGTGACGCAGGGCCATATCGACGGCTGCATCTATGCCAGCCCGGCCAACCTGACCTTCGCGCAGACCATGGCCGATATGGGGGCAAAGGTCCGCATCCCGACCACGATGAACGCCATCTCCGTTGACCGCGCCAACTGGCAGCGCCAGGGCGTGCCGCCCGATTTCGGCGGCCCGGCGGCGCGGCTGGCCGATGCCTATGTGACCATGGGGTGCCAGCCGAGCTTTACCTGCTCGCCCTATCTCCTGGATACGGCGCCGGCTCAGGGCGAGGCCATCGCCTGGGCGGAATCCAACGCGGTGATCTATGCCAATTCGGTCCTGGGCGCGCGCACCGCCAAGCATCCGGATTTCCTTGACCTCTGCATCGCCATCACTGGCCGGGCGCCGCTGGCGGGTGTCTATCTGGATGAAAACCGCCGGGCGCAGCGGATCATCGACATTGATCTGCCACAGAATATCGACGATGCCTTCTGGCCGCTGATCGGCTGGCTGGCCGGGCAGGCCGCGCCTGACCGCATTCCGCTTCTGCGCGGACTGGCCGGGGCGAGGCCTTCGGCCGACGATCTGAAGGCGCTTTGCGCGGCCTTCGGCACCACCTCGGCCGCGCCGATGCTGCATGTTCAGGGTGTGACCCCCGAGGCCGGGTCGATCGCCCCCGATGCCGACCACGCAAACATCTCTCGCGCCGATATGGCGGCGGGCTGGCAGATCCTGAATGACGGGCCGGAGGCGGTGGATCTGGTCGCCATCGGCAGCCCGCATGCCAGCCTGCCGGAATGCCGCGCGCTGGCGGCGGCGCTGAAGGGGCGGCGCGTCGCCATCGCCACCATCCTGACCGCCGGCCGCGCCGTCATCGCGCAGGCGCGCAGCGATGGCACATTGGCCCGGCTGGAGGCGGCAGGCGTGCAGGTCCTGCCCGACCTCTGCTGGTGTTCGATCTCGGAACCCGTCTTCCCGCCGGCCACCCGCGCGCTGATGACCAATTCCGGCAAATACGCCCATTACGGCCCCGGCCTTTCCGGCCGCGCCGTCCGCTTCGGTGCGCTTGAAGACTGTGCGGCGGCGGCAATCACCGGCCAGGCACCACGCCGCCTGCCCCGCTGGCTGGACCGGCCGGCGGATTAGCGACAGGGTGATCGCGGCCAGCCCGTGTCTTGCCTACCCGCAGATGGTTGCCGCGGAAAGCAAGAGGCGCCCTGCCCGCACCCCCCACCCCGCACCGCTCGCCGCGGATTGGCCACCCGTCAGGGCCATAAACCGGGCCGGGCGGCGGCGCGGCATCGTCGCGTCCGGACCGACAGAACCGTCAGCCCGGGCAGACGCGCGCCAGATAGTCCCTGGTCGCGTCATCGACCAGCGGTGCCAGCTTGCGCCGGACCTCGGCGTGATAGGCGTCAAGCTTGGCCGTCTCGGCGGCGGTCAAGGCGTCGCGGTGGACCATGGTCAGATCGATGGGCGCCAACGTCAGCGAGACGAAGCGACAGAAGCCAGGCGCTTCCGGGTCGGCCACCACCTCAACCTGGTTCTCGATCCGGATGCCGAACGCGCCCTCGGCATAGAACCCCGGCTCGATGGTCATGATTGCGCCGGGCCGCAACCCGAACGGATTGGCCGTCTTGGCAAAACGGAACGGATATTCGTGGATCAGCAGGTTGTGGCCGACGCCGTGGCCGGTGCCATGATCATAGTCCAGCCCGATGTCCCACAGGGCACGACGGGCAAAGGCATCCAGCTGATGCCCCTTGGTATCGACCGGGAAACGGGCCGTCAGCAGCGACAGAAACCCCTTCAACACGGCGGTGCAGGCATCTTTCATCTGCCGGTCGGGGACACCGAACATGACCGTCCGGGTCACGTCGGTGGTGCCCGTCGCATATTGCCCGCCCGAATCCACCAGGTAGGGCCGGCCGGTGACGATGACCGCATCGGAGGCGGTGGTGGCGGCGTAGTGGCACATCGCCGCATTGGCGCCGGCCGCCGAGATGGTGCGGAAACTGTCTTCCAGAAAGCCCGGTTGCGCCGCGCGAAAGGCATGCAGGCGGGCCTCGGCCTCCAGTTCCGTCACCGGGTGCCCTGCGGCTTCGCGGCGCGGCACCTCGGCCGTCAGCCAGGCCAGAAAACTGGTCAGCGCCACGCCATCGGCCAGATGCGCCTCGCGGAAACCGGCAAGCTCGGCCGGGGTCTTGATGGCCTTGGCAAGGGTGATCGGATCACTCGCCGGCACCAGCGTGCCGCCGCCCCTGTCGACCCAGGCCCGCAGCGCGGCGGGGGCAAAATCCGGGTCGGCCAGCACCCTGCGGCCCTGTACCGCCTCGCCCAAGCGGCTTGCGAAACTCTCCGGCCCGGTCAGAACGACATCTCCAAGGTCGAGCGCGCCGATGCGGTTGCCCAGCTTGCGGCTGTCGACAAACCATTCGCAGCGGCCATCGGCATGAAGGATCAGGAAGGATTGCGGGACCGGGTTCATCGGTACGTCGGATCCGCGCACGTTCAGCAACCAGGCGATATTGTCGGGCTGGGTTTCCACCAGCAGATCGGCATCGTCGCCGCGCAGCGTTGCGGCGATGCGGTCGCGCTTTTCGGCCGAGGTCGCACCCGCTTTCGCGGCCGGCATGCCGCGCACCGGACCAAGCGGCGGCGGCGGCCGGTCGGGCCATATGATATCGAAGGGGTCGCTTTGCAGCGGCACCAATTCGGCGCCCACCAAGCTGCAGGCCGCCGACAGCCGGTCGTATTGCGCCAGCGTCAGCCGCAACGGATCTGCGCCGATGCGCCAGCCGGATCGACCATTGGCCCGCAACCACATCTCGGGCGGCTCGTCATGCAGATGGTGCAGCGCAAACAGCGCGGCGTCCACCTGCTGGCGGGCCTGCACCTTATACCGGCCATCGACGAAGAGCAGCGCCTCTTGCGGCAGTACCAGCGCCATCCCGGCAGAGCCGGTGAAGCCGGTCAGGAAGGCCAGGCAATCATCATGCGGCGCGGTAACTTCGGATTGGTACACATCGGCGCGGGGCACGATCATGCCGTCGAGAGATTGCGCCGCCAGAAACGCCCGCAAGCGCGAAATCGGGATATCGGTCATCATGTTCATATTTGTCAGGCCAGCGGCCCGCCCCTGTGCAGGACCATGTCGCGCAGGCGGCCGAAGACGCCGGCCGACTGGTGCAGACCGTCATGCTCATAGGCATTGGTGATCCAGTAGTCGAGATTTCCGGTAGCCGCCGCCGTCCGCCGCGACAGACCCTCGTCCACGAACATGTCGTCATGCCAGATCGCCGCCGCCACGGGCACCTCGTTCGCGGCAAGCCTTGCCGGGTCGTAAAGCGCCGGCCAGACCGGGCGGGCTGCCAGCGCCTCGGCCGCAGCGCGGAACGGGCGCAGCGAGGCGATGTCCTCGAACATCCAGGGATAGATCATCTCGCCGGTGAACAGCGGTGGACGCGCGCCGGGGTCGAAGGCGGGAAACTCGGCCCGGAGGCGCTGCGCCGACCAGTCCGTCGCGCCCTGCCCCTGCCCGTAGATCGCCTCGTGAATGGCCGCGAAAAGCGGGTTGGAATGAAAGGCGGTCTGCACCATGACCTGGGCCAGGAAATGGTCCGAGAGGCGGCCGCCGTTGCCCTCGAACGCCTCGTCCAGCAGCCAGTGGATGCGCTCGGCACCCGGCCCCATGCCAAGATCCAGCCCCAGGGTCTGCAGCCGCCGGAACGTCAGCCGGTCGCCGTCGGGCAGTCGCACGTCTTCGGCCTCTAGCCGGTCGGCGATGGCCGACAGCCGGGCAGCATCCTGCGGATAACGACGGAAATAGGCGGCATTCTTGCCTGCGACACGCGGATAGGTCAGGCGATAGACATCGTCCGCCGCAGCGCCGATCCAGGGCAGCCCGCCGGTGACATAGCAGGCCGCCAGCCCCTCTGGCGCGCGCGACAGCCAGGTCAGGGTGAGAAAGCCGCCATAGCTTTGCCCCAGCGTCGACCAGCGCCCGCCACCGTAATGCCGGCGACGAATGTGATCGAAATCGGCCACGATCGCATCGGCGCGAAACAGCGCCAGGAAATCGGCGCCGGCCGCGCCATCGGCAAACCGCGCCATGGTTGCCGCTGTGACGGGGCTGGACCGCCCCGTCCCGCGCTGGTCTGGCAACAGGACGCGGTGGGTCTTGAGCGCCTCATGCAGCCAGACCGGGCCCTCGCGCATCGGTCGGGGCGACTTGCCGCCGGGGCCGCCCTGCAGAAAGCACAGGATCGGCAGGTCTTCGTTCCTGCGGCTGGGGTCGACCACCTCGCGGACGAAGATCTCGATGCTGCCGCCATCGGCCCGCGCCCAATCCAGCGGCACGGGGAAAAAGCGGTCGCGGACATGCATTCCGGGAATGGTATATTCGGACATGGCGGGCCTAGCGGATCCTTGGGTCAAGCAGGACGTAGAAAAGATCGACAACGATATTTGCCGTCACGATGAACAGGCCACCCAGAAGCACGACGCCAATGATGATCGGCCGGTCCTGATTGTTCACCGCCTGCACGGCCAGCGCGCCCACGCCCTGCAGGCCATAGACCTGCTCGATCACGATGGCGCCGCCCAGCAGCAAGGCGATATCGGCGCCAAGCTGGGTGACAAGCGGCGTCAAGGCCGCCCGCATGCCGTGTTTCCAGACCACCTTGCGTTCGGACAGGCCCTTGGCACGGGCGGTGCGGATATAATCCTCGCCCATGACATCCAGCATCTGGCCGCGGGTCAGGCGGGCGTAGAAGGCGGCCATGGTCAGCGCCAGTGTCGTCCAGGGCAGAGCCAGATGCCAGGCCCAGATCAGCGGGTCGCGGCTGAAGGCCTTGTAACCGCCGGCGGGAAACAGGGTAAAGCCGGCCTGTTTGGGCAGGAAATACAGTAGGTACAGTGACATCATCCCCAGAACGAAGGTGGGGAATGACAACCCGACCAGGATGAAGGCCTGCCCCAGCCTGTCGCGCAGCGACCCCGGGTGGCGGGCCGACATCAGCCCGATGGGGATGCCGATCGCGAGCCACAGCACCACAGCACCGATCACCAGCGAGAGCGTGGCCGGAATGCGGCGCACGATGATCTCGGCAACCGGCTGGCGGTTGCGATAGGAATAGCCCAGGTCGCCCTGTACGGCACGGCCGATGAAGGTTGCATATTGCTCGATCATCGGGCGGTCGACGCCAAGATTGGTGCGGATCTGCTGCAACTGCGCCTCGGTCGCCTTGTCGCCGGCGATCATCCGCGCCGGATCGCCGGGCGCGACAAAGAACAGGAAGAAGACGAAGGACGACAGAACAAGCAGCACCACCGCGCCGAAGGCCAGCCGCTGCAGAATGAAGCGGGTCATTTTGCAGCCCCTTTCCTGTCGCGCTTCAGCCGCCGCGCGGTCCGAAGGCTTTTCGGGTCCAGCGCATCGCGCAGGCTGTCACCAAAGATGTTGAAGGCCAGCGTCGTCATCAAAAGCGCAGTGCCGGGGAAGAAGACCATCCACCAGGCCACCAGATAGAGCGAGTTCGACGAGGCATCAGCCAGCATCCCGCCCCAGCTGGGCGTCGGCGGCACGATGCCCATGCCCAGGAAGGACAGCGTCGCCTCGAAGACGATGGCGCTGGGGATCATCATCGTGGTGTAGACGATGATCGGAACGGTCAGGTTGGGCAGGATGTCGACCACCATGATCGACAGCGGGCCGGCGCCCAGCGACCTGCTGGCCTGCACGAATTCCTGCCGCGACAGCGAGATCACCTGCCCACGGATCACCCGCGCCATGGCGGCCCAGGAAAAGAACACGATCACCGAAACCGACAGCATCAGGCTGGGCCCCAGCACAGAGACCAGCGCCAGTGCGCAGAGAAGGAAGGGCACCGACATGACCAGGTCGATCAGCCGGCTCAGCGCCAGGTCGACCCAGCCGCCGAAAAATCCGGCCGTGGTGCCAACAATCACCGCAATGGCCGAGGCACAGCAGGCGGCCAGCACACCGACCAGCAAGGACACGCGGGCGCCATAGGCCAGCCGCACCAGGACATCGCGACCCAACTGGTCGGCGCCCAGCCAGAATTCGGCATTCGGGCCGACCGGAATGCCCATCGGCGACAATCCGGTATCGCGAAACTGGGTGATCGGGGAATGGCCAGTCAGGCTGGCAAAAACCGGCGCGAAGATCGCCATGGCAACGACCAGCACGATCACGGCCAGCGCCACCATCGCCGCCCTGTCGCGCGTCAGCCGGCGCAGCGTCAAATCCAGCGATCCACGCTGGACAACCGCGCCGTCCTCCTCGCCCGTCGGTGCCCCTGTTCCGGTCATGGCCCCACCTCCGTTGTCGGCATCAGGTTGCGCACCCGTTCACCCGTCATCTGCGGCGGCGTCTTGCCAGCCGCCAGCAGCGTGCGGGTGTAGGGATGCTGCGGATGTGCAAACAGCGTCTCGGAATCGGCCAGTTCCACGATCTTGCCGCCCTGCATCACCGCAATGCGGTTGCAGACATGGCGGACAACCGAAAGGTCATGCGAGATGAACAGATAGGTCAGGCCAAGGTCGCGCTGCAGGCCGCGCAACAGATTCAACACCTGCGCCTGGATCGACACATCCAGCGCCGAGACGGGTTCGTCGCAGATGATCAGCGAGGGGTTCAGCGCCAGCGCCCGTGCTATGCCGATCCGCTGGCGCTGACCGCCGGAAAATTCCGAAGGAAAGCGGTTGTAGTGTTCGGGGTTCAGCCCGACCAGTTCCATCAGCTGCCGGACCTTGTCCTTGCGCGCATCGCCCGCCGCCACCCCGTGCAGGCGGAACGGATCGCCGATGATCGAGCCGACGCGGCGTCGCGGGTTCAGGCTGCCGAACGGATCCTGAAACACCAGTTGGACCTCGCGGCGCATCTGCCGCCATTCCGCCCGGTCAAGCGAGGTCAGATCGCGGCCCAGCAGGCTGACCGTGCCGCCCGTCGCCGGGGCCAGACCGGCGATCACGCGGGCAAGGGTCGATTTGCCACAGCCGCTTTCGCCAACAAGACCAACGGTTTCGCCGCGGTGCACGGTCAGGTCGATACCCTTCAGCACCTCGTGCTGGCGCTTGTGGCCGAGAAAGCTGCCGATCGTATAGGTCAGCCGCACATCCCTTGCCTCGACAACCGGCGCAGCGACGGTGGCCGCGGCCGCGGCATGAACCCGGGCGGCCGGCTCCGTGGCCGGCTGCCGGCGGGCGCCGTCCGGCAACCAGCACAGCGATTGCGTCTTGTCGTCGAAAACGCGCAGCGGCGGCGTGGCGCTGGCGCAGGCCGGCAGGGCCTCGGCGCAGCGCGGCGCAAAGACGCAGGCGTTGCGCAGTTCCAGCAGGCTGGGCGGGCGGCCGGTGATCGGCTGCAGATCGGCCCCCGGGGAATAATTCGCCGGGGACGACCGCAGCAACCCGGCCGTATAGGGATGGGCCGGCGCGCGGAACAGGTTCGCGGCGGGGCCATATTCCATGCGATGCCCGGCATACATGACCATCACATCGTCGGCGACCGAGGCCAGCAGGCCCAGATCATGGGTGATCAGGATCACGGTGGTGCCGAATTCACGGCGCATCTCGTCGATCAGCGCGACGATCTGCTCTTGCACCGTCACGTCCAGCGCGGTTGTCGGCTCGTCGGCGATCAGCAGTGCCGGGCGCATGATCAACGCCATGGCGATCATCACCCGCTGGCGCATGCCGCCGGAAAACTGATGCGGGTAATCGTCGTAACGGCTGGCGGCGTCGGGGATGCCGACCTTGCCCAGCATCTCGACAACGCGGGCGCGGGCATCCTGGCGGCTGATGGTCTCATGCGTGTGCAGCACCTCGGCGATCTGGGCGCCGATGGTATAGAAAGGATGCAGGCTGGACAGCGGATCCTGAAAGATCATGCCGATGTCCTTGCCGCGCAGCCGGCGCAACTCGTCCTGCGGCAGGCCGATCAGATCGCGCCCGTCAAACAGCACCTTGCCCGAGATTTCAGCGGTGGGCAGCAGGCCGAGAATGGCCTGGGTCAGCACGCTTTTCCCCGAGCCGGATTCACCGGCGATGCCGAACAGCTCGCCCTGGCGGATAGAGAAGGAGACATCGCGGACGGCATGCACGGTGCCGTCCTCGGTGGGGATTTCGACGGTCAGGCCGTCGACTTGCAGGATGGGCATGGCAAAACCTCGCGGTTCGGGAACGCGGGGGGCTGCGCCGGCCGGTCGGCCGGCGCAGGGCTTCGGTATCAGCGATCCAGCCAGATGTTGGTCCAGTCGCCTTCGACGCCCAGCGCGTAGATGCGATAGTTCTGCACCGCCTCGCCATGATAGCGCGGGTTCTTGTTGGCAATCAGCGGCACCACCGGCGCATCCGCCATCACCATCTCGTCGACCTGACCCCAGAGCGTTGCGGTTTCTTCCGGCGTGGTGGCGTTGATCGCCTCGGCCGCCAGGGCATTGGCCGCATCGTTGTTGTAGTCGGTGTAATTGTAGGTCTGGTGATTGGTGCCGTCATAGGTGAATTGCGGCTGGAAGACCGAGCGCGCGGCGCCGCCCACCCAGTCGGGCGTCCAGCCGACCGGCGCGATATCCCAGACGCCGTCCTTGGTGTTGGCCGGGTTGGTCATGAACTTGGAATAGTAATCCGCCGCCGTCACCGGAATCAGTTCCAGCGTGATGCCGGCACGGGCCAGGCTTGCCTGCAGGGTCTGGGCGGTGGCCACTTCCAGATCCTTGTTGCGATAGGGCATCTTCAGGGTGATGCCGTCGGGGAAGCCGGCCTCGGCCAGCAGCGCCTTGGCCTTCTCCGGGTCGCCCTTGGCCTCGGCCGAGGGATAGAGATCAAAGGCGTGGTGCCCGAGCACGCCCAGGCCGAAGATTCCGTTCACCGGCTCGGCGACGGTCGGCCCGCCCCATTGCTGCACGATGGCGGCCTTGTCGACCGCATATTGCAGCGCCTGGCGGACGCGCAGATCCTTCAGCGCACCGTTGTTGTTCCCCGAGACGGTGTTGATGAACAGGAAGTTGGTGTTGCCGGCCGAAATCGCCACCAGCTTTTCATCGCCAGCCGCGGTCAGCATGGCCAGGATCGCCGGCGGAATGTTGATGTCATAGGCCAGATCGGCATCGCCCGACTGCAGCTGCTGCATGATCGCATCGGCCTGCATGCCCATGGTGATCTCGATCTCGTCGACATAGGCTGCGCGCAGCGGATCGCTGGCGGGATCCCAGGCCGGGTTGCGCACCAGCCGAAGCAGCGTGTCGGGCACGTATTCGCCGATGGTATAGGGCCCGCTGGCGATGAAGTTCTCGCGGTATTCCGGGCTGTCGGGGATATAGTCCATCACCTCGACCGGCGCCGCGGCGGTATTGGCCAGCGACAGCATGTAGATGAAGTCACCCGCCTTTTCCTTCAGGTGGAAGACCACGGTCATGTCATCGGGGGTCTCGATGCCCGAGATGTCGTTGGCCTCCATATAGGCTTTCATCGCCTCGGCGGTGGGTTCCACCTTGGCAAAGCCATCGCAGAACTCGGCCATGCCGTCGATCAGCATGGTGTAATAGCTGAGCGAGAACGACCCCAGCACGGGGTTGCAGTTGCGCATCATGCCGCGTTCGACATCGGCGGCGGTGATCTGGCGCGGCCCCGAGGGCGCATCCCACATCGCACCCTGCCGCAGGGTGAAGGTATAGGTCAGCCCGTCGTCGGTGGGCAGGGGCACTTCGGTCGCCAGATCGCCGACCGGCGCCAGCGCAACCGTCTCGTCGTTCGACGATTCATAGCTGATCAGCTGGCGCGACACGGCGCGGAGAAAGTTGTTGGTGTTCACCATGGCACCCGTCGTCGGGTCCAGATGGTCGGGCTCGCCGGTGGCCAGAATGCGCAGGGTGCCTCCTGTCTGTGGATCCTGCGCCAGCACCGGCACCGCGGCCAGCGTCAATGCAACCGCGCCCAGCGCGGCCTTGATCATGGGTCGTTCCATTCTTGTCCTCCTCCTTGTCGTCGTGATCGAAAATCGTCACCGCTGCTGCTGGCGGCTTTCATCAAACGTTTCGAAACCCGGCACGGGGCCGGCAAAGGGCGGTCGATCCGTCAGCGTACCCCCCAGGTGTCGCCAAGCCGATAGCCGCCCGGCCAGGGGTCTGTCGGATCCAGCATGTGCTGGTGGATGCCGGTGATCCAAGCCTGGCCGCTGACCTGCGGGCGAATCGCGGGGCGGCCGGCAACTGTCGTTTCGCCCAGTATGGCGCCGGTAAAGCAGGAGTCGATGATCGAGCGGGCCAGCAGCTTCTGCCCGACCTGCATCTGCTTGCGGGCGGCCAGCACCGCCATCCGCGCCGAAACCGCCGTGCCCGTGGGCGAACGATCAACCTTGCCGGGCTGGATCGCCACGGCCGAACGTGTTTCCCAGCCTTCGGCCGTGGCGGCCAGCGGGCCGGTAAAGGCGCAGAACGAGATATGATCCCAGTCTGGCCGTTCGGGATGGGCAAAGCCAAGCTGGCGGTTCGCGGCATCGGTGATGCGCACGCCCAGCCGGGCGATATCGGCCGCCTCATCCGCCACCAGCGACAGGCCAAGGGCTGTCGCATCCACCATGACGAAACTGTCACCGCCAAAGGCCGTGTCAACGGTCAGCGTGCCCAGCCCCTCAACCTCAAGTGCAACATCCAGCCGGTCGGCAAAGCTGGGCAGGTTCTCGACCGAGATCAGCTCCGCCTTGCCGTTCCGGCACCGGGCGCGCACCCGCACCAGGCCGCCCGGGGCCTCCAGGACCAGCGTCGTCTCCGGCTCTGTCATCGGCACGATGCCGCTTTCCAGCAGAACGGTGGCCACGCAGATCGAGTTCGAGCCCGACATCGGCGGGGTATCTTCCGGCTCCATGATGATGAAGGCGGCATCGGCCTCGGGGTGCTTTGGCGGCACCAGCAGATTCACATGCCGGAAGACGCCGCCGCGCGGCTCGTTCAGGACGAAGGCCCGCAGGGCACCGTCATTGGCAATGAATGCGCGCTGGTCCCAGAGCGTGTTTCCGGGGGGCGGCGACACGCCGCCGACGATCACATCGCCGACCTCGCCCTCGGCATGGCAGGAAATTACATGGATGGTCCGGCTGCTGCGCATGAAACTCGCCCTTTCAGGCCGAAATGCCGTTGCGGTAAGGATCGGAAGGTGCCCGAAGCAGCGTCGCCTCGGCGGTGACAAAGGCGCGGCCGGTGATCGAGGCGATCACGCCGCCCGTGGCGCCCGGGCGGTAAGTCAGACTGTAGCGGCTGCCGATGATGCTTTCCTGCACCCATGGCGCACCCGGCGCCAGCTTTCCGTCGGCAGCAAGGCAGGCGACCTTGGCCGAGGTCCCGGTGCCGCAAGGCGAGCGGTCATAGGCGTCGTCGGGGCAAAGGACGAAGTTCCGCCCCTGCGCATCGCGACCGTCGGGCGGGCCGTTGAACTCCACATGATCGATCGGTGCGCCGTCCCGGCCGGTCATGCCGGCGGCATGCAGGGCGCGGCGGATGGCCAGCGCCGCCTCGGTCAGCGGTGCGGTGCAGTCCGGCGTCAGCGGCACGGGATTGTCCCCCGTCAGGAAGAACCAGTTGCCGCCCCAGGCGATATCTCCGGTGACGGTGCCAAGGCCGGGCACCTCGACCGCCACATCCTTGCGAAAACGATAGCTTTCGACATTGACCACGGTCACGGTATTGGCATCGACCAGATCGGCCTCGACCACGCCCACCGGCGTCTCGAACCGATGGTTGCCCACGGTGATACGGCCAAGATGGGCCAGCGTGACGGCCAGGCCGATGGTGGCATGGCCGCACATGCCAAGGTTGCCGGCGGCATTGAAATAGATGACGCCGGTCTCGCAACCCGGTGCTGCGGGCGGCACCAGCAGCGCACCCACCATCGCCACCACCCCACGCGGTTCGCGCAGCAAGGCGGCGCAAAAGTCGCCGTGATCTTCGTTCAGGCGCCTGGCGCGGTCCGCCAGCGGCCCCGACCCCAGGTCCGGCCCGCCCGCGATGACGACGCGGGTCGGCTCTCCCTCGGTATGGCTGTCGATGACCCGGATCATGCAATTGGCTCCATCGCGCTTCCCCCTGCTCGCGGCCATGCCTTGGCCTTGTTCTGCCACGATTGTATCCAATATGCAATATAAGTTTCGCTTTGCCCGACAAGGGCAAACGGTTAGAGGGGGGCGAGAGTTGGACATGATGAAGATCAGATCGGTCGATATTTCGCAGACGGCCTCGGCCTCTTCGGTGATCTTCGACGCGCTTCGCCGCGCGATCATCGAGGGGCAACTGGGCGTGGGCCAGCCGCTGCGCCAGGAAGAGATTGCCCGGCAGTTCAACGCCAGTCGGATTCCGGTGCGTGAAGCCCTGATGCGGCTTGAGGAACTGGGTCTGGTGCGGACGCAGCGCTACAAGGGCGCCGTGGTGTCCGGCCTTGCCGCCGAAGAAGCGGTGGAGATTTTCGATTTTCGCACCCTGATCGAACCCGCCCTCATCCGGCGGGCGGTACCGTCCATCACGCCCGAGGATCTCGGCCGGGCCCGGGGGTTCTGCCTGACCTTCGCTGCCTCGACCAATCCGATGGAATGGGGTGATCTGAACCGGGCGTTCCACACCTCGCTGTACCAATCCAGCGGGATGACCTATCACCTCGAGGCACTGGACAATGCCCTGGACCGGATCGACCGCTACCTGCGCGCGCAGCTGGTGCTGAGCGACGGCATGTCGCTGGCCGCCCGCGAACACATGGCGATCCTTCAGGCCTGCGAATCCGGAGACGCCGAACTGGCAGCCGAGCTGACGGAACGCCATATCATCGACGCCCGCGCTTCGTTTCTGGAGCATCTTCCGGCACTGAATGTGGGCGGCGGCACCCTCGGCTGAGACCCGCGGACCCAAAGCCTTGATGCGTTTTGCGGACCGGATCACCCGGCGCTTGCGCCATCCCGATCGCGCAGGATCCCAGCCATCACCGGCCCGGCCAAGACCGCCGGAAACTGCCCGGGAGACGGGCCTGCAAGACCACCGCCCCCCCGCCCGGCCGCTTTCCCGGGGCCGCAC
>JACSRN010000166.1 GCA_014879735.1 Paracoccaceae bacterium | reverse complement strand
AGCGGGTGCTCCTCGCCGGTGTTGAGCGAGCCGAGGAAACCCAAAAGCTCACCGGTGCTTGCCGCAAGCAGGCGAGGCTTCAGCTCATCGAAGGACGACATCAGAAAGCCCACGACCTCGTCCAGCTTGCGCAAGCGCCGGGTCGTGTCGGCCGCATGCCGCGCGCGGGATGCCCCCAGACCGAACGGCAAGCGGCTGCCGGTCTCTGGGCGCTTCAGGACCGTCAGGGTCAGCGTCTTGTCGCGCAGACCCGATTGACCCAGATGCGCGCGCCAGCGCTGGTCCACGGCGGCCGCAAACCCCTCGCCCGGGATGGGCGGCAGGGTCACGTCGACCGCTTTAGACACCTTGTGCAGGTAGAAGGAAAACTCGGTCCCCACTTGCGTGATGATCCCGGCGAGAAGCCCGCCGATCCGGTCGAGATGCGCATCCTCGCTCGTGGTGCTGTTCACCCCTTCCAGCCGGATGCATTGCATCAGTTCGTTGCCGCGTGTCCGGATCGTCCGGTCGGTCACGAGGCTCACATAGGGCAGCATCGACGAGAGCCGCTTCTCGCCCTTGACCCATGCAGGCAGAGCGGTCAGCGGGTCGAGGGCGTCGGCCTCATCATGGCCAAGTCCATCACGGGGCATAGCTGTCGCCCCCATGGAGCTTGCGGTTCGCCGTGGGCGGGGTTTCCTGCAAGGTGATCACCAGGACATCGAGAAAGTTCGGATCCCAGTCCGCCGCCTTCCAGAGCGCCGGCCAGGCCAGCCCCGCGAAGACGGCCACCACCCAGCTCTGCACCCAGAGGAACAGAAGCGTCGAGCCGAAGAGCCAGACCATGGCGTACATGATCGGCAAGCCCATCAGCTTGGGCGGCCTGAGAAGGCCAATGAACACGCGGGACTGGTCGGACATCGGTTTTGCTCAGGTCGTCCAGATGGCGGCGACGATGGTGGGCGCCGCGGCGATGCCTGCGATCGCGACCACGACCCAAAGCGCCTGACGGAAATCGAGGATTCCGAAGAGCCAGGAGAGGAACACGCCGATCAGCGCGAGCGTGCCGATCACGATGCCCAAGGGGCCGGTGATCGCGTCGACGATGCCTTGCAGCAGCGTCTGCACGGGTGACAGGTCAATGCTTTGGGCCAGCGCAGGGCCTGCCATCACGATAAGGGCCATCGCACCGAGCGCGACAAAGGAAGATTTGGACGTCACGAAAGGTCTCCTCTCAGCCGCTGGAACACGGCTGTCACACGGGCCACATGGCCTTGGGTTTCTCGAAAGGGGGGAATGCCGCCATGGCGGGTGACCGCATGGGGGCCTGCATTGTAGGCCGCGAGCGCCAGCGCAGGATCGCCGAATTGCTCGAGCATCATCAGTAGGTACCGGGCCGAGCCGTCGAGGTTTTGCGAAATGTCGTGGGGATCGACACCAAGATCATTGGCCGTGCCCGGCATCAACTGACCGAGCCCAATCGCACCTACAGGGCTCAATGCGCCAGGGTTATAGGCGCTCTCGACCTCGATATTGGCGCGGTAGAAGAGCGCCCAATCGGTGACCGACAGGCCCGCCTGACGCAGGGCGTCATGGCTGCCATAGCGGAGCGCGGTTGTTTCGATGGCGTGGAGGATTTCGGGGGAGGCGCGGACGGCGCGCGGGGCGATCGCCGCGGCAGCTGTCACATCGCTCAGGGGAGCATCATTCCCACGGGACTGCGGTGCTGCAAAGAGAAAGAGACGATCTGGAAGGGGCCCATTCTGGGTGTCGTCGTCACCGGTGAACGAGCGCAAGTTGCTCGTGGTGTCAGTTGTGTTGATCAGTCGACCATCGGGACTGACTTGGAAGATGAAACCGTCGGCCAGGGCCAGGGGCGCGGAACAAACGCCTGTACCCAATGCAACGACGAGCGCAAACGCGCAGTCAGTTGTCCTTGACCAGAACCGGACCGGTCCGTGGCTCGGACGTGCGTCCGGGGGCTGCGTGGCGCTCACGGGCGCCTTCGACGAGCGGGATGCTGGCTGTTGTGCAGCCCATGTCGGCAAGGAAGCTGACGAGGCCAACGATGGTCTTGAAATCGCGCAGCTTGAGGACGCTGCGGCTGGTGACGAGCATCTTGTCGTCCCCCCCATCCGGGGCAACCGCCCGGATGACCCAGGCGCCGTACCAGCTGTTGTGGCGCTTCTCGGCGCCTTCCTTGCAGACCACCTCGATGAGATAGCCTTCGGCAAGGAGGCCGCGCAGCCCGTCTTCTGTAACCACATTCGGTGCTTCTTCTATCATGGCCTTCCCTGGGTCCTTTTTTCTGCCTTAGGTGCAGTCTCGGGCCCACGGGGTCGCAACACCGCGGGCGATACAAGACAACATGAACGATAGCAAGACAATTTAAACGACTTGACGCAGATTGCCTTGCTCCGATAACGGTGATAGCTGACAAAGTCGTGATCTTAAAGGCGGCAAAGGAGTTTTGCCCTGCACATGACCTGTGCGCGCAACATCACTCTAGCGCTGCTGATCACCGTACTCGTGGCAGCATGCCCGGTCCATGCCTGCACCCCGCCGGAGCGGCCGTTCCTACCCACATCACGCGAAGACATGCGCGCCTTTGCGGATCTGATCCGGGGGGATTTCGAGGCTTACATCGCCGATGTGCAGGAGTACTTCCGCTGCCTCGATGAGGAACGCGCGCGGGCCTTTATCGAAGCGAGGGAAGTGAGCGAAGAGTACGGACGGTTTCTCGACGCAGTGGAGTAGTGGCCCCCGCCCGGTCTTGTAACCCAGAAACGGAGTACCAGCTCATGCACTGCCTGTTTCAAGCGAGCTTTCAGTCCTCAGTCTTCCCGGTCAGGAAAGAGCCCCGGCATCCATCGACCTGCATATTTGGCAGGGAACGCCAGCTTTAGGGGGGCACGTGTCGATACTGAGGATAGCGCGCCAGCCTCGAGAAGCGCGGAGGTCACACGTCGCGCCGTACGGTCGCTCGTACCCAGGATGGACTCGACCTCGCCCCGCTCGATCTGTCCCTGATAAAGAACAGCTTTCAGAACAGTATCGGATTTCACAGGCAGGGATCCGGCACGTATTTCCTCTTCCGCCCAGATCAAAATGCGGTCCCGCAACCGGTCTGGCCGCATGAGCCCTGCCATGAACTCCACTTGGTCGATGCAAATGCGCAGAAAGAACTGCGCGAACGAGGCGAGCGCAGCCTCGCTGAGCGTGCCGCGGCCGTCACGGTCGCCACGGCGCGGCCCATCACAGGCGGCGAGGTGTTCCTTGTAGGCTGCCTCCTGCCGCGCCAGCCCGCGCGCCACTGACCAAAGGCCGCGCGTGTCCAGGGTCTTGCGCAGCATGGCGTAGGACATGAGACGTGCAACGCGCCCATTCCCATCAAGGAAGGGGTGCACCCAGAGAAGCCGGTGATGGGCGCAAGCCGCGGCAAGGATCGGTTCGATCCTGCCGGGAAGGCTATAGGCTTTGTGCATTCGGTCGAGGAAGCGGGGGACGGCACCAGGGCTGACGGCGATATGCCGGCCGACTTCAACGTATCGTGTGCGCAGTTCCCCGGGCACAACCGGGATTTTCTCGCCTGTCTTTGGGTTCTCGACGAAGAGAAGCTCGGGCGGCAAGAGTTCACAAAACCGGCGATGCAGTTCGATGATTGACGCTGGCGCGGTCGGTGGTTCCACCATGCTATCTTCGTCGATCCATTTCTGAACGGCGACATGCGCCTTGGCTTCAAGCTGAAGGTTTCGCTTTTTTGGATCGGCGCTGTAATCGTTCCGCATGGCGCGTTCGATGTCGATGGGATGGGTGTCATGCCCCTCGATGAGGTTGCTGTAGTAGCAGTTCATCGCCCGCACGAGATCAGCAAGCGGCTCTGCAATTGAAGCGGGCAAGCTGCTGCGGAATGCGGCGGACTTCTCCGCCAACTCGAGTACAAGATCATTCAAGCCTGCGCGGGCGGGAGAGCCCTCCGAGACCATGAGTGGCTCGAACAAGCCTACCGTCTCTCCATCGTCGCGAACCATCGAATGACCTTCTCCTTGGCCGCTTCACTGGCCGTGCGAACTTCCATCAAAAATGCTTCTTATCATAGTATTGCGTGACAAGATATGGAGAACGCGCCCGGTGACTTGGCCGGTTTAATGGCCGCTTACGCGCGGATCGTGGATGTAAGTGCCCAATCGGTACGTCGAAGCGAAATCAGGTTTTGGGCGGGCATCTGCGCCACCGTCTGGGGATAACATCGCAGCCGACGCGCTGAAATTGCCTTGCTATCGTTCATGTTGTTTTGTATCGCCGAACCATTATAGTGGGAGTCAGCGTCATGAAGCACAGCGTCCGGACCGCGGCGGCAGCCGCGGCCATCACCGTATCTAGCCTTGTCGGATCGGTCGAGTCGGCGCAGGCCTATCAGGTCGACTGCGCCATCTTGCTTTGCCTGGCAGGTGGCTGGCCGGCATCCGCACCCTGTGCCCATGCACGCGCGGTCTTCATCCGTCGGATCACGCCTTGGCCGATCGAACCTCCCTTGCAGATCTGGCGCTGCCCGATGGGGGCGTCGTTCAACGCCCCTGCCCCGCTGTCGCCGATGGAGCGGCTATACGGCATCGCCTTCCGGGATGCGCCTCAGGTCAGCACCATCCAAGATCCCCTGCCGCTTGTCCAAATCCAGTCTGACGAGCGCGCTGACATCGACATCTCGAGTGATGCCTTCGATTTCGTCCGCAGCATCCGCGTGTTTCACATCCAGTTCAACCAGCGCCGGAACCGAGACGGCGACTGCATCACCTCGGACTCCACGCGCCTCGGCTCCTATGGGGTCCAAGGCGACTATCACTGGACCCGGTCCAGCGTCGCCCAGGTGCCGCCCGCCTCCGATCTGCCCAATACCGGACACTGCAACTGGGTGAGTTACCGCTCGGTCTTCGTCGACTGGCGCGATCATGAAGGCAACTACGGCTTCGAAGAAGTCCGCTACTGAACCCGGCCGGGCCTGCATCACGCAGGCCCGCCTCCGACCCACCTTGCACCGGAGACTGTGCACCGAACCCGAAAAGGGAAACGACGCCAGACCGAAAAGCCTGACGCCGCGCTA
>JACSRN010000020.1 GCA_014879735.1 Paracoccaceae bacterium | reverse complement strand
GGGCAAGACGGGGCGCGGCAAGGCGGCGGGCAGGTGCAGGCCGTGGATGAGATCGTGCTTCTGCCCACCCATGAAAAGGCCGGGGCGCCGATGTTCGTGATCCGCGACCGCACCTCGGGGACCGAGACCTACGGCGCCGCGCGCTTTCTGATCGGCGAGGTCCAGGGCGATCAGGTGGTGCTCGACTTCAACAAGGCATTCAACCCGCCCTGTGCCTTTACCGACTTCGCCGTCTGCCCGCTGCCGCCGCCCGGCAACGTGCTGCCCTTCGCCATCCGCGCCGGCGAAAAGAAGCCGGCGGATTGAGATCGGGCGAGGTGCGACAGCCGGCACTGCAGGGCGACACGAAGGGATACGAGAAGAAGGGAACCGCCATCCCGGGATGCAGGGCAAGGCTTCGCTCCGCCGGACGATTTGGCCGGACGACGAGGGACGAGGATCGGTCGGCTGCGCGCAGCCCGCCCGCGCCTCAGGCGCGGTCGACGGCCTTCTTCATGGAATCGGCCGCCTCCTTTATGGCGTCTTTCGCCTTGCCCAACGCCTGTTGGGCCTCGCCCTTGCGCTCCTGCAGCAGGCCCTCTGCCTGCAACTCGACATTGCCGGTGGCCTTGCCGACGGCCTGCTTGACATTGCCCACGGCCTCGTTGGCCGCACCCTTGATCTTGTCGGACCTGCTGCTCATCGCAAAACCTCCTGATGACCGGATCAACCGGAACGTTTGTGTCTGTACAGGGATAACGCCGGCAACATGCGGACGGTTCCGGCCGCGGTGAAAAACATTCTGCACTGCGGCAGATCAACACTTGCCGAATGTGCCAATCCTGTGCTTTGACACGCAAGATTGTTTCAATGGAGCAAGCCATGAGCCAGGTATCCCGTCCCTATCGTTCGGTTCTCTACATCCCTGGCTCGAAAGAGCGGGCGTTGGAGAAGGCGACGGGCCTTGCCGCCGATGCGATCATCTTCGACCTCGAGGATGCCGTGGCCCCCGACGAAAAGCCTGCGGCGCGTGACCTGCTGGCCCGGGCCCTTCGCGATTTCGACTTTGGCCATCGGGCGCGGATCGTGCGGATCAACGGGCTGGATACCGAATGGGGTGCCGAGGATGCCGCGGCCGTCTCCGGCGCCATCGCCGCTGGCGCGCGGATCGATGCGGTCCTTGTCCCCAAGGTGAACGGGCCGGATGATCTGGACAGCGTGGCCCGCGCGGTGCCGAATGCCGATCTCTGGGCGATGATGGAAACCTGTGCGGGGATGCTGAACGCCGCGGCCATCGCGGCGCATCCGCGGCTGAAGGGCCTGGTGATGGGGACCAACGATCTGGCCCGCGAACTTGGCGCGCGCTTCCGGCCCGACCGCCTGCCGCTGCAAACCGGCCTCGGCCTCTGCCTGCTGGCGGCCCGGGCCAGCGGCAAGGTGATCGTCGATGGCGTCTACAACGCCTTCAAGGACGAGGCCGGCCTGCGTGCCGAATGCGAACAGGGCCGCGACCTGGGCTTTGACGGCAAGACGCTGATTCATCCGGCACAACTGGACATCGCAAATGCCGCATTCGCGCCGGGCGAGGCAGAACTGGCGCTGGCCCGTCGCCAGATCGAGGCGTTCGATGCCGCCAGGGCCGCCGGTCAGGGCGTGGCGGTGGTCGATGGCCGTATCGTGGAAAACCTGCATGTCGTGACGGCCCTTGCGCTGTTGCAGAAGGCCGAGGCCATTGCGGCGCTGCAGGGATAGGCTATGGCTGGGGACATCTAACCTGCCAGGAGGCAAGACATGACGCTTCTCATCCTGGGCGTGGTCCTTTGGGGCGCGGCCCATCTTTTCAAACGCCTGCTGCCGGGTCCACGGGCCCGGATGGGCAATGGCGGCAGGGCGGCGGTGGCAGTTGCCGTCGTGCTGTCGGTGGTGCTGATGGTGATCGGCTACCGCAGCGCCAGTTTCGTGCCGGTCTACACGCCGCTGCCCGGCATGGGTCATGCCAACAACATGCTGATGCTGGTGTCGATCTTCCTGTTCGGAGTGGGCGGCACCAAGGGTACGCTCTACCCGCGCATGCGCCACCCCATGCTCTGGGGCATCGTGGTCTGGGCGGTGGCGCATCTTCTGGTCAACGGCGATCTGGCCAGCGTGGTCCTGTTCGGCGGCCTTGGGCTGTGGGGGCTGATCCAGATGGCGGTGATCAATGCCGCCGGTCCCTGGATGCGCCCTGCCGGCGGGCGTGGCATCAAGGGCGATCTGATGAACCTGGCCGGAACGCTGGTGCTTTACGGTCTGATCGGCTGGATTCACACCCTTCTGGGCCACAATCCCTTCCTGGGGACCTACGGATGAGACTGTACCGATTCCTGAGCGATGACGACACATCGGCATTCTGCCACAAGGTTTCGGCCGCGCTGGCCAAGGGTTGGGATCTGTATGGCGGCCCGACCTATGCCTTCGATGCGGCACGCGGCGTGATGCGCTGCGGGCAGGCGGTGGTGAAGGAAACCCCCGGCACCTACGCGCCAGACATCAAACTGGGCGAGCAATGAGCGTGAAGACCAATCCCGGCCGCTTCTTCGAGGACTACCGCCTTGGCGAGGTGATTGCCCATGCCGTGCCGCGCACCGTGACGATGGGCGAGCGGGCGATGTATCACGGGCTATATCCGGCCCGGCATGCGCTGCATTCCTCGGATCAGTTCGCGCAGTCCAGCGGCCTGCCCTCCAGCCCGCTGGACGACCTGATCACCTTCCATGTCGTTTTCGGCAAGACCGTGCCCGACATCAGCCTGAACGCCGTGGCGAATCTTGGCTATGCCGAGGGCCGCTGGCTGCGGCCGGTCTGGCCGGGCGATACGCTGCGGTCGGAATCGACGGTGATTGGGCTCAAGGAAAACTCCAACGGCAAGTCGGGCGTGGTCTATGTCCGGACCCGGGGGCTGAACCAGCATGACGAGACGGTGCTGGAATATGTGCGCTGGGTCATGGTGCGCAAGAACCGCACAACCCCCGCGCCAGAGCCGGTTGTTCCGGAACTGAAAAAAACCGTGGCCGCAAGCGAGTTGGTGATCCCCGAAGGGTTGGATTTCTCCAGATACGATTTCACGCTGGCGGGCGAGCCGCACCGCTGGGGCGATTATGCGCCCGGCGAGCGGATCGACCATGTCGATGGCGTGACCATCGAGGAGGCCGAGCATATGCTGGCCACCCGGCTGTGGCAGAACACGGCCAAGGTCCATTTCGACGCCACCTTCCGCGAGGATGGCCGGCGGTTGATCTATGGTGGCCATGTGATCAGCCTGGCGCGGGCGCTGTCGTTCAACGGCCTGGCGAATGCGCAGATGCTGGTGGCGCTGAACGGCGGGGCCCATGCCAACCCCTGCTTTGCCGGCGATACCGTGAAGGCCTGGAGCGAGGTTCTGGACAAGGCGCCCACGGCCGCGCCGGGCGTCGGGGCCATCCGGTTGCGGTTGGTCGCGGTGAAACAGGGCGCCCCGGCCTTCGCGCTGAAGGACGAAGACGGGAAATACCGGCCCGAAGTCTTGCTCGATCTTGACTACTGGGCGCTGATGCCGGTGTGACCGGATGTGTGATCACAGATTTCGGACGTGTGATCACAAAATTCCGCAAAATAGCCGCCGTTAGCGAAAACGGCGCCGCCTCGCGGCATAGCAGGGGCGTGACAGGCGCGGAAAATCCGCTATGACAAGGCAGTATCGAAGCGTGCCGCGCCCGGTCGGGCAGGTCCGAAGGCCTCGCCGGCGGGGCAAGCCAGCGACGAAGGGATGAACCCATGACTGCACAGAAACGGGTCGAACGGCCCCTTTCCCCATTCATGTTCGGGAAATACTACCGTCTGCAGATGACGTCGGCCAGTTCGCTGCTGACGCGGATCACCGGCCATGCGCTGGTGGCGGGGGTGCTTCTGGCGGTGTGGTGGCTGCTGGCCGCAGCCGCCGGCGACAGCCATTTTGCGGTGGCCAATGCGGTGGCGACCTCGTGGTTCGGCGATCTGGTCTTCACCGGCTCGCTCTGGGCGGTGTGGTATCACTATCTCGCCGGGCTGCGGCACCTTTACTACGATGCCGGCAAGGGGCTCGACATCCGGACGGCCGAGAGGCTGGGCTGGATCTGCGTCGCAGGCTCGGTCGTGCTGACCGTGATCACAATCGTTCTGGTGCAGTGAGGATCCGATGCGTTACCTGACTGACCGCAAACGCGCCGAAGGCCGGGGCCCGTCGCATACCGGCGCCCATCATCACTGGTCGATGACCCTGTCCTCGGCCGGCCTTGCCTTCCTGGTTCCCGTCTGGCTCTACATCTTTGGCAAGACGCTGGGCCAGGGCCGCGAAGAGGTGCTGGACACCTTCTCCCGCCCGTTCCCCGCCATCGTCACCGGCCTTGTCCTGGTGATCGGCATGCGCCATTTCGCCATGGGCGCCACGACGATGATCGAGGATTACACCCGCGGCACCACCCGCAAGATGGCCGTGGTCTTCGTCGTCTCCCTTGCCTGGGTGATCGGCGCCACCGGCATCTTCGCGCTGCTGAAAATCGCGCTCTGAGGACCGACCATGACTGCTTATCCCTACGAAGTGCATGATTACGACGTGGTCGTCGTCGGTGCGGGCGGTGCGGGTCTGCGCGCCACGCTGGGCATGGCCGAACAGGGCCTGCGCACCGCCTGCGTGACCAAGGTGTTCCCCACCCGCAGCCACACCGTTGCGGCACAGGGCGGCATCGCCGCCTCGCTGGGCAACATGGGCCCCGACAACTGGCAGTGGCACATGTACGACACCGTCAAGGGGTCGGACTGGCTGGGCGACACCGATGCCATGGAATATCTGGCGCGCGAGGCCCCCAAGGCCGTCTACGAGCTGGAACATTACGGCGTGCCCTTTTCGCGCACCGAAGAGGGCAAGATCTACCAGCGCCCCTTCGGCGGCCACACCACCGAATTCGGCGAAGGCCCGCCGGTGCAGCGCACCTGCGCCGCCGCCGACCGTACCGGCCATGCTATCCTGCACACGCTCTACGGTCAGTCGTTGAAGCAGAAGGCCGAATTCTTCGTCGAATATTTTGCGATCGACCTGATCATCACCGACGGCGCCTGCACCGGCGTGGTGGCCTGGCGGCTGGAAGACGGCACGATCCATGTCTTCAACGCCAAGATGACGGTGCTGGCGACCGGCGGCTATGGCCGGGCCTATTTCAGCGCCACCTCCGCCCATACCTGCACCGGCGACGGCGGCGGCATGGTCGCCCGGGCGGGCCTGCCGTTGCAGGACATGGAATTCGTGCAGTTCCACCCCACCGGCATCTATGGCTCGGGCTGCCTGATCACCGAAGGCGCGCGCGGCGAGGGCGGCTATCTGACCAACAGCGAAGGCGAGCGGTTCATGGAGCGCTATGCGCCGCATTACAAGGATCTGGCGCCGCGCGACTATGTTTCCCGCTGCATGACGATGGAGATCCGCGAAGGCCGTGGCGTGGGGGCGCACAAGGACCATATCAACCTGCACCTCGACCACCTGCCGCGCGAAACGCTGGATATCCGGCTGCCCGGCATCACCGAATCGGCACGGATCTTCGCCGGCGTCGACCTGCACAAGGAACCGATCCCGGTGCTACCGACGGTGCATTACAACATGGGCGGCATCCCGACCAACTTCTGGGGCGAAGCGCTGAACCCCACGGTGGAATCGCCCGATGCGGTCTTCCCGGGGTTGATGGCGGTCGGCGAGGCGGGCTGCGCTTCGGTCCATGGTGCGAACCGGCTGGGCTCGAACTCGTTGATCGACCTTGTGGTCTTCGGCCGCGCCGCGGCGATCCGCGCAGGAGAGATCGTCGACAAGGCTGCCGCCGTTCCCGCCACGAACCGGGTCGAGGTCGACAAGGCGCTGGCGCGGTTCGATGGGCTGCGCCACGCCGAGGGCCATACCCCGACGGCGGAACTGCGGCTGGACATGCAGCGCACCATGCAGGCCGATGCCGCGGTGTTCCGCACGGAAAAGACGCTGGCCGACGGCGAGACGAAGATGACAGCCATCGCCGCCAGAATGGCCGATCTGAAGGTGACGGACCGCAGTCTGGTGTGGAACAGCGACCTGATGGAGACGCTGGAACTGACCAATCTGATGCCCAATGCACTGGCCACGATCTACGCGGCCCATGCCCGTACCGAAAGCCGCGGCGCCCATGCGCATGAGGATCACCCGACCCGCGACGATCTTCACTGGCGCAAGCATTCGCTGGCCTGGGTTGACGGCGATCACGTCAGGCTCGGCTACCGACCCGTCCATGTCGACCCGCTGACGACCGAGGCCGAGGGCGGCATCAGCCTGAAGAAGATCGCACCGGCGGAGCGCAAGTTCTGATGATCGGCTTGCCCACAGAAGTCGACGCGCCGTTCGGGACCTTTGCCCCGGACCGCTGGGCCCGCTTCGTGTTGGGCAAGCGCAATGCCGACCGGCCGCGCCGGGCCTGGCCGCTGCGGCGCAAGATCGGCAAGGCCTGGCTGCGCAAGACCGGGCGGATCTTCGACATCGTCTTCATGGGGTTCCGGCTGCGGCTGCACCCTGCGTCCAATGCCGGCGACGAGGCCATCGTGCTGAACGGCATCCATGGTGAAGAGGATGAATTCGCGCGCGTCGCGGCACATGCGGCCACTTACGAGAACTTCATCGACATCGGCGCCAACATCGGGCTCTACAGCCTGGTCGCCGCCCGCGCCCTGCCCGAGGGCCGTCCGATCGTTGCATTCGAACCCGACCCCCGGACCGCGCAGCGCCTGAAGATGCACCTCGCGCTCAACGCCGCCGATCGCGTTGTGGTGATCGAGGCGGCGGTCTCTCCGGAAAAAGGCGAAATGTCGATCTGGCAGCCGGCGCATAACATCGGCTGCACCAGTGCGAACAAGCGCTTCGACGACTGGGTCGAACTGAAGGTGCCCACCCTGCCGCTGGCCGATGCGCTGGCCGGTCTCGGCATCGGACGGATCGGCATGCTGAAGATCGATATCGAGGGCTTCGAGGACCGCGCGCTTCTGCCCTATCTCGATACGATGCCGTCCGAAAGCTGGCCGCGTTACATCCTGATCGAGGTCTGCCATCACAAGTACTGGCAGCGCGACACGGTGGCGGAACTCCGCGCGCACGGCTATCGCGAGGTATTCCGCAACGCGCGCAACATGCATTTCGAATATGGAGGTGCTGCATGACGCGGGTCCTTGCCCTTGTCGCGGCGCGGCCGCGGCCGGCCATGCATGGCGATGCCGGGCCGGCCATGCATGGCGATGCCGGGCCGGTCCTTCGGGGCATGATTCTGGGGGCGCCTGAATGAACCGTGTGCTGCCTCTGCTTGCAATGGTGATGCTGGCCGCGGCCTGCGATCCGCAGGCGCTGGCCGACAAGACGACGCGCAACCTGGCGCGCGACGTGGTGCTGCCGGTGGTCTCGCGCGATCTGCCGGCCGCTGCGGCCGGGGCTGCGGCCGAATGCATCCTCGATGCCGCGTCGATGCCGGAAATCCGCGGGCTCGCCCGCGACTATGGCGTCGAGGCCGGAAGCCAGACCAAGGAAAATATCCGCAACATCGCACTGCGCCCGGCCGCCCAGTCCTGCTTCGCCACCCGCGGCGTCCCGCCGGTGATATGATGGCAAGGATCCACCCCGGTGCCGGACCGAACGGGATGTCGCCATGAGATGGCCGGCCAGCCGACACCTGCGCCGCAAGGCCATGGCCGGATTGTCGGCCGAGGGCACCGAGATTCGTCTCAGGGAGGTCGATGCAGCACCCATGTCGCCGCGCGTCCAGTATTACGGCCCGGAAGGGCAGGGGCATTACACCTTCAGCGCGATCCCGGTCGTGCCCGTCCAGAGCGAGACGGCGATGGTGACGGACGGCGGGCCGGTCTGGCCCGACTGGGACGCGGCAATCGCCCTGCGCCATCAGCGCAACCTGAATGTCGTGGATGCGCGGCCGGCGGTGCCCGAGCGGCTGGAGCCCCTGGCCGGCGCATATGGCTGGGGCGGGTTTGCGGCGGCACATTTCGGCCATTTCATCGCCGAACATGTCAACCGGGTCTTGCCCACGCTCTCGGCCTTTCCCGATCTGCCGCTGCTCTTCACGCTGCCGCCCCGTGCCCGCAACACCGACGTTCCCGCCTTTTTCTGGCAGATCACCCGCTGGCTTGGATTGCCGCCCGAACAGGCCCGTTTCGTCACGCATCCGCTGCGGGTGGAGACGCTGCATGCCGTTCCCATGGCCGAGCAATGGTCGGGCGCTCCGGTCGAGGCGGCCCATCTCGACCGGCTCGATGCGCTGCCGACGAACCTTGCCCTGGCGCCGGGCCAGGATGAGGTGGTCTATGTCGCACGCGACGGAATGGGAAACCGTGGCGAGGGCAACAATGCCGGCGAGGCCTATCTCTGTCGCCTGCTGCAGACGCTGAACGTGCGGGTCATGCGCCCCGAGGCCCTGCCGCTGAGCGAACAGCTTGCAATCTACAAGGGTGCGCGGGTGCTGGTCTTCGCCGAAGGTTCGGCCATGCATGGGCGCCAGCTTCTCGGCCGGCTTAACCAGCACATCGTGGTGCTGAACCGCCGCCGCGGCCAGCGCATTGCGACGAATGCCCTGCGGCCACGCTGCACCTCGCTTACCTATGTCGAGACCAGCAACGGCAGCCTGTCGGTGCTCTGGCCGAATGGCCGGCCCTGGATCGTGCGTGCGAAATCGGTCTATGATGTCGACACGCTGCTTGGCGCCTTCGACATGATCGACGTCGATCTGCGCGGCCGGTGGGACCAGCGCGTCTACGAACAGGAACGCGACGACGATATCCGCAACTGGATGACACAACGCTTCGCCGCAAAGCAGCCGATCGACCAAGCGGCCTCGGCAGTTGCCGTCGCGGCGGAAATGCGCGGGCTGGGGCTGGAGCATCTGGTGGCCGAGGTGCCCGGCCTTGCCGCGGCGGCGGGGGGGCGGGCATGAGATCCGTCTTCGCCCCTGTCGGCGTCCTGCTGATCCTGTCGTCCTGCGGGCCGATGACGGTCGAACAGGCAGAGCGCGCCTGTTTCGAACGTGCCCGACTGGCGGCAAAGCCGCGGGGCGAGATCGCGGTCGGTGCCTCGACCGGCGGTGCCGTGGCCGATCTCGATCTGACCGTTTCGTCCGACTGGCTGGCAGGGCGAGATCCCGCGGCCGTCTACGAAACCTGTGTCATGGCCAAATCCGGCGAGGCGCCCCGGCGCCCGCTTTACATGAGACCCGACTGGAAAGGCTGAAACCCAAATGGTCCAGTTCTCGCTGCCGAAGAACTCGCAGGTCCGCACCGGCAAGACCTGGCCGCGCCCCGAAGGCGCGACGAACGTGCGCAAGTTCCTGATCTATCGCTGGAACCCCGACGATGGTCAGAACCCGCGCGTCGATGCCTATTTCCTGGATATGGACAAGACCGGCCCGATGGTGCTGGACGCGCTGATCAAGATCAAGAACGAGATCGACCCGACGCTGACCTTCCGGCGATCCTGCCGCGAGGGCATCTGCGGATCCTGCGCGATGAACATCGACGGGATCAACACGCTGGCCTGCATCTACGGCCTTGACGAAATCAAGGGTGACGTCCGGATCTTCCCGCTGCCGCATATGGCGGTGATCAAGGATCTGATCCCCGATCTGACGCATTTCTACGCCCAGCATGCCAGCATCATGCCCTGGCTGGAAACCAAGACCAATACGCCGCAGAAGGAATGGCTGCAGTCGATCGAGGACCGGGCCAAGCTGGACGGGCTTTACGAATGCGTCATGTGTGCGTCCTGCTCGACCTCCTGCCCAAGCTACTGGTGGAACTCGGATCGCTACCTTGGCCCGGCGGCGCTGCTGCATGCCTACCGCTGGATCGTCGACAGCCGGGACGAGGCCACGGGCGAGCGGCTGGACGGGCTGGAGGATCCCTTCAAGCTTTATCGCTGCCACACGATCATGAACTGCACCAAGACCTGCCCGAAAGGGCTGAACCCGGCCAAGGCGATTGCCGAGATCAAGAAGATGATGGTCGAGCGGATCGTGTGATCGGGGTGGATGTCCGGCTTGCCGGCGGGCCGGGGTCATGCCGGTCCTGCTGATCCTTCTGCTTGCGGGGGTGGTGGTCTTCCTGTGGCTGACGCAGCGGAACTCCACCCTGACGCGGGACTGCCGCTGGCGGCTGGATCGGGCGACGGCGCCGGGGCATTGGCGTTGTGCGGCCTGCGGGGCGGAATGCGATCTGGCCGTGGGACAGGAGCCGAGGGATTGCCTGAGGGTGCCACGCGGCTAGCGCCGGCCATGGACGGCGCGGCAGCCTTCGGGCAGGATCGGCGCCAATTGGCCGGACATCCGGTCCCGATGCGGAGCCTGCGATGCGCCTCCTTTGCCTGCCCAATCTGATTGCCTGCAGTCTGATCGCCTGCAGCCTGGCCGCGTTTGCCCCCCTGGCCGCGCTTGCAGACGATCCCTTGCCGAAACTGCTGCAGGACCGGCTCGACACGGCAGCAGCCGATTGCAAGGGGCTGGACAACGGCATGTTGAGCGTCGCGCCCGAGGCGGTGTCGCGCCCCGACCTGGACGGCGATGGCGCGCCCGACTGGGCGCTTGATGAAAGCCGACTGCAATGCTCGACCTCGGCGAGCTATTTCTGTGGCTCGGGCGGCTGCACCACGGTCTTCCTCGTCGCGGGGACCCTGACCGAGGTTTTCGGCCATGGCTGGCAACTGGTGCAGACCCAGGCCGGCCCGGTGGTGCTGTCGTTCAATGGCGGTGTTGACTGTGGCCTGGCGCAATACGAACGCTGCGTCCGCGCCCTGGTCTGGGGCGACGGCAGGTGGAACACCCAGCCGGCCGCGGATTGACGGCCCCTTTGCCCGCAAGGCGGCCCGGCGGTTGTGCCCGCAGGGGCGGCCCGGCGAGATAATGGCGGATGAAACCGGCCCGAGGGGCCTGAGAGAGGACAGATGACATTCCATATCGGTGCCCGTCCGGGCGAGATCGCGGAAACCGTGTTGCTGCCGGGCGATCCCTACCGTGCCCGCTGGGCGGCACAGAAATACCTGGAAAACCCGGTTCTGGTGAACGAAGTTCGCGGCATGCTGGGCTATACCGGCACATGGAACGGCCAGCGCGTCACCATCCACGGCACCGGCATGGGCATGCCGTCGCTGTCGATCTATGCGAACGAACTGATCCGCGACTATGGCGCAAGGACGCTGATCCGCATCGGCAGCGCGGGCGCCCTGCAGCCGCAGGTCAAGCTGCGCGACGTGGTGCTGGCGATGTCGGCCTCGACCGCAGGCAGCCCGTCACGCACGATCTTTCGCGAGTTGAACTTTGCGCCCACGGCGGATTTCGGCCTTCTGAGCCGGGCCCATGCCGCCGCTTCCGGCCGGGCCACGACCCATGTCGGGATGATCTATTCCTCCGATACCTTCTATGACGAGCGCCAGGATCTGAGCGACGAACTGCAGCGCCATGGCTGCCTGGCCGTCGAGATGGAGGCGGCCGAGCTTTACACGCTGGCCGCGCGCCATGGCGCGCGTGCGCTGGCGGTGCTGACCGTTTCCGACCACATCCTGACGGGCGAGGCGCTGCCGGCCGAAGACCGCGAGCGGAGCTTTGGTGCCATGGTGGAAATGGCGCTGGCAGCGGCGCTGGGCTAGAGCGCGGGGTCAGGGCATCAGATCTTCGCCCGTCAGCCGGAAGGCGCGGGCGAAGCCGCCGTTCAGCACGCCCGAGACGGGATGCAGCCGGACAAAGCTGAAATCCGGCAGGTCGATATAGACCTTGGCCTTGGGGTTGCGCGCCAGCCAGCGCGCGCGCAGGCCCGGCCGCTCGGCGGCCTCTGCCGGCACGAACTCGGCCCGGGCCTTCACCATCAGCCGCGGATGGGTCATCGGGTCGCCCTTGGCCCCGACCTCGCCCAGCATCACCGCGCAGGCGGGCTCTGCGCGCAGCGCGGGTTCATGCGCTGCAAGCCCTGCGACCAGCGTCAGCATGCCGGCCTCGGGATCGAAGGCAAAGGCGATGCGGCTGATGCCAGGCGTGCCGTCCTTCGGATCGGCGAAGGCCAGCGCCGCGTGCCGCGCGCCGGTCAGCAGCGCAAGCGCCTCGGCGCGTTCGGGGGCGGTAGCATCGGCCACGGGGTCGCGGCGGCGGGGGGCGGCGGCAGAAAGGGTCATGGGCTATCCATCGGAGGTGTTGACAGGGGATCGGCTGGGGAGTCAGGTGATGTCATTCGATGACGAACCCGATGGGCGAACCGACGAAGCCGGCCATTTCCGGCATGTTCCCTTGGCTGTGCAGATGATGACGGACACGACGACCGACCGCAATATCTCGGGAGAGTTCCTTCCGAAGATCGTGACCGTCTGGCGCGAAGGCTATGATCTCGCCGCATTCAGGGCCGATGCGCTGGCGGGGCTGACCGTCGCCATTGTCGCGCTGCCACTGTCGATGGCCATCGCCATCGCCAGCGGCGTGGGGCCGGAGCGCGGGCTCTACACCTCGATCATTGGCGGCTTTCTCGTCTCTGCCTTCGGCGGCAGCCGCTATCAGATCGGCGGGCCCGCGGGGGCATTCATCGTGCTCGTCTCGGCCTGCGTCATGGCGACGGGGCTGACCGGGCTGATCACCGCGACCTTCCTGTCGGGCTTCGTCCTGATTGCCGCCGGCATGCTGCGGCTGGGCACCTATATCCGCTTCATCCCCTATCCCGTCACGGTGGCCTTCACGACGGGGATCGGGGTGATCATCTTCGCCAGCCAGATCAGAGAGCTGTTCGGCCTGCATCTTGCGGGCGGCGAACCGGCCGAATTCGTGGCGAAGCTCGAGGCGCTCTGGGCCGCGCGCGGCACCGTCACCTGGGCGGCGGTGGCGATTGCCGCGGTTTCGGTGGCGACGATCCTGGGCCTGCGCCGGTTGCGACCGCGCTGGCCGGGCATGCTGATCGCCGTGATCCTGGCCTCGGCCCTGGCTGCGGGGCTTGCGCTGCCGGTCGATACCATCGGCAGCCGCTTTGGCGAATTGCCGCATCTGCCGCCGGTGCCGGCGCTGCCCGCCCTTGACCGGGCGACGCTGACGGCCGCCATTCCCTTCGCGCTGTCCTTCGCGCTTCTGGGCGCCATCGAATCCCTGCTGTCCGCCGTCGTGGCCGATGGCATGTCGGGCGCACGCCACCGATCGAATGCCGAACTGCTGGGGCAGGGCGTGGCGAACATCGGCTCGGCGCTGTTTGGCGGCTTCTGCGTGACCGGCACCATCGCCCGCACCGCCACGAATGTGCGCGCCGGCAGCCGCGGCCCGGTCTCTGGCATGCTGCATGCGCTGTTCCTGCTGGTCTTCATGGCGGTCGCGGCGCCGCTGGCGGCCTATATCCCGCTGGCGGCTCTGGCCGGCGTGCTGGCGGTGGTCAGCTGGGGCATGATCGAGAAGCGCGAGCTATGGGCGCTGGTTCGCGCCTCGCGCGGGGATGCGCTGATCGTGTTGACGACATTCCTGCTTGTCGTCTTCCGCGACCTGACCGAGGGGATCGTCGTCGGCTTTGCCATCGCCGGCCTGGTTTTCATCAAGCGCATGTCGGACACCACCGCGCTGGCCCCGGGTGAAGACCTGCCGCCCGAAGGCAGCGAGACCCGCGGCGGCCGGGTGATCTATCGCCTGCACGGCCCATTCTTCTTTGGGGCTGCGGCGCAGATCGGTGCCGTGCTGGACCGGATCGCCGACCGGCCGAGTGCCTTTGTCATCGACTTCACCGATGTGCCGCTGATCGACAGTTCCGGCGCCCGCAGCTTCGAGCTGCTGGCCCAGCGCATCGCCCGTCAGGGCGGCACGTTCTACATTCTCGGCGCCCGGGCCGATGTGCGCCGCGTGCTGCTGGCCCAGGGCCTGCGCGCGCCGCAGGTACATTATGTCGCCAGCCTGTCGGATGTTCCGGCCTGAGGCGAATCATCTGCGCCGGACCCTTGCCCGGCTGCGCCGGCGGGTGCGGCCCGTGCCGTGGGGCTGCGCAGGGCGGCCGGCGCGGTGCGGCCCGGCTGTGAAGCGGCAGAGCCTTGAAAAGGCGCGTCAAACCTGTGGTGCTTTTCAAGGAATTTACCTGATTGACACAATGTGAGTTAAGAAATTTACAGGAAAGTGATTGCGTTAAAAGGGTTTACCGAAAAATTGACTTGGTGCTATTGTGGCGCCGCGAGAGGCCGTTTCCGCTGCGGATGCGGTCGCGAATGCAGCAAGGCTGCGGGGGTGCCCGGCACGTCCGACAAAGGTGGAGGAAACCATGACGAACCAGCCCGACGAGCACGGAATGTATCCGGCGTCCGAGGCCTTCGTTGCGAAGGCCCATGTCGACGCCGGGCAGTATAACCGGCTGTATGAGGAATCGTCCAAGAATCCTTCGGCATTCTGGGCCCGCGAAGGGTTGCGCATCGACTGGATTCGTCCCTACCACCGCGTGAAGAATACCAGTTTCGAGCCGGGAAACATCGACATCAAATGGTTCGAGGACGGCACGCTGAACGTCAGCGCGAATTGCATCGACCGCCATCTGATCGACCGCGCCGATCAGACCGCGATCATCTTTGAACCCGATGATCCCAACGAACCGGCCCGCCACATCACCTATCGTGAGCTGCTCGAACAGGTCAGCCGGATGGCGAATGTGCTCAAGGCGCATGGGGTGACAAAGGGCGATCGCGTCGTCCTCTATCTGCCGATGATCCCCGAGGCGGCCTTTGCCATGCTGGCCTGCGCAAGGATCGGCGCGATCCATTCCGTGGTTTTCGGCGGCTTCTCGCCCGACGCGCTGGCGAATCGCATCAACGATTCGGACGCGCGGGTGGTTATCACCGCCGATTACGCCCCCCGCGGCGGCCGGAAGACCGCGCTGAAGGACAATACCGACAAGGCGCTGCTGCATTGTTCGGACCGGGTGAAATGCCTGGTCGTCCGGCGCACCGGCGATGAATGCCATCTGGTCGACGGACGCGATTTCGACCTTCTGGCCGAAATGGCCCGGGCCAGGCCCTACTGCCCCTATGTCGAGATGAACGCCGAGGATCCGCTGTTCATCCTTTATACCTCGGGCTCGACCGGCAAGCCGAAGGGTGTGGTTCACACCTCGGGCGGCTATCTGGTCTTTGCCTCGATCACCCATGAGCTGACCTTCGACTACCATGACGGCGACGTGTTCTGGTGCACGGCCGATGTGGGCTGGGTCACGGGTCACAGCTACATCGTCTATGGCCCGCTGGCGAATGGTGCCACCACGCTGATGTTCGAGGGCGTGCCGACCTATCCCGATGCCGGCCGCTTCTGGGCGGTCTGCGAAAAGCACGGGGTCAACCAGTTCTACACCGCACCCACGGCGATCCGCAGCCTGATGAGCCTGGGGCCGGACTGGATCGAGAAATACGACCTGTCGTCGCTGAAGCTGCTGGGAACGGTGGGCGAACCGATCAATCCCGAGGCCTGGAACTGGTACAATACCCATGTCGGCAAGGGCGCGCTGCCCATCGTCGACACCTTCTGGCAGACCGAAACCGGCGGCCACATGCTGACCCCGCTGCCCGGCGCCATCCCGACCAAGCCCGGCTCGGCCACCAAGCCCTTCTTCGGGATCAATCCGGTGGTGCTGGATCCGGCGACCGGCCAGCTTGAAAACGCGACCGTGGCCGAGGGCGTTCTCTGCGTCGCCGACAGCTGGCCCGGCCAGATGCGCACGGTCTGGGGCGATCACGAACGCTTCGAGCAGACCTATTTCGGCCAGTACAAGGGCTATTACTTCACCGGCGACGGCTGCCGCCGCGATGCCGACGGCTATTACTGGATCACCGGCCGCGTCGATGACGTGATCAACGTCTCGGGCCACCGCATGGGCACGGCCGAAGTGGAATCGGCGCTGGTGGCACATGAGAAGGTGGCCGAGGCCGCTGTGGTGGGCTACCCGCACGACATCAAGGGCCAGGGCATCTATGCCTATGTCACCCTGATGAAGGGGGTCGAGGCCACGCCGGCGCTGCGCAAGGAGCTGGAAGCCTTCGTCCGCCACGAAATCGGCCCGATCGCCAAGCCCGACCTGATCCAGTTCGCGCCGGGCCTGCCCAAGACCCGGTCGGGCAAGATCATGCGGCGGATCCTTCGCAAGATTGCCGAGAACGATTTCGGCGCGCTGGGCGATACCTCGACGCTGGCCGATCCTTCGGTGGTCGACGATCTGATCGCCAACCGCATGAACCGGGGCTGAACCGATGGCCGGGGCCCCCGTCCTGATCCTGCTCGGCCCTCCGGGCGCCGGCAAGGGCACCCAGGCCCGGATGCTGGAAGCGGATTTCGGCCTGGTGCAGCTTTCCACCGGCGATCTGCTGCGCGCGGCGGTGGCCCGGGGCACCGAAGCCGGTCGCGCCGCCCGGGCGGTGATGGCGGCGGGCGGGCTGGTCAGCGACGAGATCGTGCTGGCCGTGTTGCAGGACCGGCTGGCCGAGCCCGATACCGGCCAGGGCATCATCCTCGACGGCTTTCCCCGCACCGATGGCCAGGCGGCGGCGCTGGATGCGCTTCTGGCTGGCAGCGGCCAGCGCGTGACGGCGGTGGTCAGCCTTGATGTGGATGACGAGGCGATGGTTGACCGGGTTTCGGGCCGCTACACCTGCGCCGGCTGCGGCGAGGGCTATCACGACAGGTTCAAACTGCCTGCCGTGGCGGACTTCTGCGACAAATGCGGCGGCACGGCGTTCCGGCGCCGCGCCGACGACACTGCCGAAACGGTGCGCGAAAGGCTGAAGGCCTATCACGCCCAGACGGCGCCGCTGATCGCCTATTATCAGCACAGGGGCGTTCTCGAACGCATCGACGCGATGGGTTCCATCGCGGGGGTACGTGCGGCGCTTGCGGCCATCGCGGGGCGGGTGGCGGCCTGAGAAGACAAACGCGCCCGGCCCGACGGAGGACGGGAGAGGCGCGGAAGAGCTCGGAAGGATTAGCTCCGCGAAACGGATGCGGAGCCGGAAAAAACGGTCGGGGCGGGGAATGCCGCCCAGACCGACAGTGTCTGCTTGTCCCGGAGAGGACAGGACAAAAGTCGGGAACCAGGGACCGGCCCGCTTACGGCGGGCCTCGCAAGGAGGATACACATGGCAATGTCCAGCACGGACGTGCGCGACCGCTCGCGTCCCATGACGGCCGAAGAGAGGAAGGTGATCATCGCCTCCTCGGCCGGTACTATTTTCGAATGGTACGATTTCTATCTCTACGGCTCGCTCGCGGCGATCATCGGCGCGCAGTTCTTCACGCCCTTCCCCGAAGCCACGCGCAACATCTTTGCGCTTCTTGCCTTCGCCGCCGGCTTTCTCGTGCGCCCGTTCGGCGCGCTGGTGTTCGGCTCTCTGGGCGACCTGATCGGCCGGAAATACACCTTCCTTGCCACCATCCTGATCATGGGCCTGTCGACCTTCCTTGTGGGTCTGCTGCCAGGCTATCAGAGCTGGGGCATTGTCGCGCCCTATATCCTGATCGCGCTGCGCATGCTGCAGGGCCTGGCGCTGGGCGGTGAATACGGCGGCGCCGCGACCTATGTGGCCGAGCATGCGCCGCAGAACCAGCGCGGCTATTTCACCTCGTTCATCCAGACCACCGCGACGCTGGGCCTGCTGCTGTCGCTGGTCGTCATCCTGATCTTCCAGCACTATGTGAACGGCAACTACGCGCCCGTTCCGCAGTTCGGCCTGGACGGCAACCCGATCCTTGACGCCAAGACCGGCGAGCAGGTGCTGCTGGAGCCGTGGAAAGCCTGGGGCTGGCGGATTCCGTTCCTTGGCTCGATCTTCCTGCTGGGGATTTCGCTCTACATCCGTATCACCATGAACGAGAGCCCGGCCTTCAAGAAGATGAAGGAAGAGGGTGCGGCCTCGAAAGCCCCGCTGCGTGAAGCCTTTGGCCAGTGGAAAAATGCCAAATACGCGCTGATCGCCCTTTTCGGCCTGACCGCCGGACAAGCCGTGGTGTGGTATTCGGGCCAGTTCTACGCACTGTTCTTCCTGCAGTCGGTCATCAAGGTCGACAGCTTCTCGGCCAACGTCTTCGTTGCGGCCTCGCTGATCCTCGGTACCTATGGCTTCATCTTCTTTGGCCGGCTGTCCGACCGGATCGGCCGCAAGCCGATCATCCTTGCCGGCTGCCTGATCGCGGCGATCACCTACTTTCCGGTGTTCCACTTCCTGACCAAGACCGCGAACCCTGCCCTCTATGCGGCGCAGGAAACCTCGATCGTCGTGACCGCCGATCCGGCCGACTGCTCGTTCCAGTTCAACCCGGTCGGCACTGCGAAGTTCACCCGCTCCTGCGACGTGCTCAAGGCGGCGCTGAACAAGGCATCGGCCAACACGACCACGGTCGACGCCCCCGCCGGCACCATCGCCAGCGTCAAGATCGGCGATACCGTGGTGCAGTCCTACGACGCCTCGGCCAATACCAAGGCGATCGCCGAAGCCAAGGCCGCGCTGGAGACGGCAAAGGCCGGCACCGATCAGGCCGCGACCGACGCCGCCCAGAAGGCGCTGGATGACGCCAATGCGGTGAAGGCGACCTTCGACAAGTCGCTGTCCGACGCGCTGACCGCCGCCGGCTACCCGGTTTCGGCCGACAAGGCCGAAGGTCTTGCCAAGGTCACAAGCTTCGGCAGCATCTTCAATGCGCAGAACCTGACGATCATCGCCATCCTGACCTATCTCATCGTCCTGGTGACGATGGTCTACGGCCCGATCGCCGCGATGCTGGTGGAACTCTTCCCGACCCGCATCCGCTACTCGGGGATGTCGCTGCCCTATCACATCGGCAACGGCTGGTTCGGCGGCCTGCTGCCGGCGACCGCGCTCGCCATCTCGGCGCAGACCGGCAATATCTACTCCGGTCTGTGGTATGCGATCATCATCGCGCTGATGACCGTGGTGATCGGGACGATCTTCGTGCCCGGCGGCACCCAGAAGAAGGACATCTTCACCGACGACTGATCGTCGGCCGGGATGCAAGGATCAAGGGAAGGGGCCGGGGATATCCCGGCCCTTTTTCCGTTTGCGCGCCGGCTCAGCGGCGCAGGTGCCGCACGATCTGCCACAGCCCGAAGACGATCGCCACGATCACCGCATTTGCCAGCAGCCCGACGCCGAACTCGGTCAGGAACCGGTCCGACCCGGCCCCCTGGCCCAGGGTCATCGGGATGATGGCGGCGACAAAGACGATGCCGGCGGCCAGCGGGATCGCGGTGCCGGTCTGGGGCCGGGTGCGGTACATGGTATAGACAAGACCGAAGAGCAGCACGATGCGGAACGGATCGGTCAACTGGTCCAGCAGGATCTGACTCATGGGCATGGGGAACTCCGAGGGAAGGACGGCCTTCTGATAGGCGATCCGGAGCCCGCGGTCCATTGCCGCGCCCATTGCCGCGGCGCGACGAGGTCAGGCGGCGAAAGGGTCGGCCGGATAGGTGACGCCGGTCAGATACAGCCCTTGCGGCGGGGCAACCGGACCGCACGCCGCGCGGCTGCGCGCGTCCAGCGCACGATGCAGGTCTTCGGGTGCCCAGGCGCCGGCGCCCACCCGCTCCAGCGTGCCGACGATCGACCGCACCTGGTTGTGCAGGAAGCTGCGCGCGCGCAGGGTGAAGCGCAGTTCCACCCCGCCGGGATAGCCGCATTCCTCGATGCTGATCTCGTCCAGGGTCTTTACCGGGCTGTTCGATTGGCACAGGACCGAGCGGAAGGTGGTGAAATCGTGCCGCCCGACCAGAAAGGCTGCCGCCTCGCGCATCCGGGCGGCGTCGGGGCGGTGCAGCACCTGCCAGACAAGCCCACGGTCGTGAACCATGGGCGCGCGGCGGGCAACCATGCGGAACAGATAGCGCCGCTCGACCGCCGAGAAGCGGGCATGGAAATCCCCGGCCACCGGTACGCAGGCCGTGATCGCGACAGGCTGCGGCTTTAGATGCCAGTTCAGCGCCTCGGACAGGCGGAAGGGCGCCCAGTCCCTGGCCAGATCGCAATGTGCGACCTGGCCGGTGGCATGCACACCGGCATCCGTCCGCCCGGCGGCGGCAATCCGGTGCGGCCCCGGCTCCAGCCGCGCCAGCGCCTCCTCCACGGCCTGCTGTACCGATGCCTGGCCGCCGGCCTGCCGCTGCCAGCCATGGAACGGGCCACCATCATATTCGATCTTCAGGGCAAAGCGGGGCATTCCCGCGCCTTAGCGCAACCGCCCCCCGCCGTCCACCTTTCCAATCCTTTGCGCCGCGCCTATCTTCCTTTCGCGCAACAGGGGGGACCACGTGGCTCTGACCGGCATCACCGACAGCATCGCCCGCAGCATCGAAGGCGTGCAGTCCGGCGTCAGCGAAATGCTGTTCGAGCCGGTCCTCCGGCTGGGCGTGACCGGCCTGTCGCGTGCAGGCAAGACCGTGTTCATCACCTCGCTGGTGGCGAACCTGCTGAACCGGGGCCGAATGCCGCAGCTTTCCGCACAGCGCGAGGGGCGGATCGAGACGGTCTATCTGCAACCGCAGCCCGACGATACGTTGCCGCGGTTCGACTACGAAGGCCACATGGCAGCATTGACCGGAGATGACCCGCACTGGCCGGAGTCGACCCGTTCGATTTCGGAACTGCGGCTGTCGTTCCGCACCCGGCCCTCGGGCTGGTTCGGCGGGCTGCGCGGCCCTCGGGTGTTGCATCTCGATATAGTCGACTACCCCGGCGAATGGCTTCTGGACCTTTCGCTGATGGAAAAGTCCTATTCCGACTGGTCAGAGGAAACGCTGGCCCGGCTTGGCCGCCGCCCGGTGGCGCGAGATTACCTGGCCACGGCACGGGCGGCCGATGCGGCATTGCCGCTGACCGAGGCACAGGTGCAGCATCTCGCCCAGAGCTTTACCGCCTATCTGCAGGAGGCACGCGGGGCGGGCTATTCCGACCTGACCCCGGGGCGCTTCCTGTTACCCGGCGATCTGGCCGGCAGCCCGGTCCTGACCTTTGCCCCGCTGCCGCGCCCGGCCGAAACCCCGCGTGGCAGTCTCTGGCGCGAGATGGAGCGGCGGTTCGACGCCTACAAGGCCAAGGTCGTGACACCGTTCTTCCGCGAGCATTTTGCCCGGATCGACCGCCAGGTCGTGCTGATCGACGTTCTGGGCGCCATCCATCAGGGGCCGCAAGCGGTAGAGGATCTGCGCCGGGTTATGGCGGAAATCCTGCAGGCCTTCCGCGTCGGGCAGACCGGCTGGATTGCCTCGCTGCTGGGCGCGCGCAGGGTGGAGCGCATCCTGTTCGCCGCGACCAAGGCCGATCACCTGCATCATGAGCAGCATGCCGCACTGACCGCGATCACCGAGGCGCTGGTCGCCGAAGCGAAGGGTCGCGCACATTATGCCGGCGCCGAGGTGGCGGCGATGTCGCTGGCCGGGTTGCGCGCCACGGTCGAGGAAATGGTCGACCAGCGCGGTGCGCTGTTGCCCGCGGTGCGGGGCCGGCTCTTGGAAACCGGCCGGCAGGCGGTGATGTATCCAGGTGCCCTGCCCACGGATCCCGCCCGCATCCTGTCTCCCGCACGGTCGGGGGCCGAGCGCTGGCTCGATGCCGAATACGGGCTGATGTCCTTTGCCCCGGCGCGCGTCAGCCTGAAGCCGGGCGAGGGGCCGCCGCATATCCGCCTTGACCGCGCCGCCGAGTTCCTGATCGGGGACCGGCTGTGACCGCCCGGGCAGCCCGGCCCGTCCTGTCCGCCGCGGTGCCAGAGGACATGCCGGCGCTGGCCCATATCCTGGGCGACTGGGTGCGCAGCACCGGGTGGATGCCCGTTCTGCACAGCCGCGAGGACGACCGCGCCTTCATCGCCCGGCTGATCGCGGGGAATTGCGTGCTGGTCGCCCGCAGCGAAGCGGGGGGCGCACCGCTTGGCTTCATTGCGGTGCGGTTATGCGACATCGTGGCCCTGCATGTGGCCGATGGGCATCGCGGCAGGGGGCTTGGGAAGGCATTGCTCGATGCCGCCAAGGCCAGAGAGCCGCGCCTGGTGCTCTGGACTTTTCAGGCAAATTCCGCCGCCATCGCCTTCTACTTGCGGGAGGGATTTGTCGAAATCGAACGAACCGATGGTGCAGGCAATGAAGAGGGCCTGCCCGATGTGCGCATGATCTGGAGGTGCAAGGCATGAACGAGGACACCCCCGATTCTCGCCCGGCCCCGCGGCCCTTCGTCCGCGAGGTCGAGGAAGTGGCCGATCCGGCCGCGGCGCCGCCGGTGCTGGACGAGGTCGATCCCGAAAGCCCGGAAGGCCGGGCGATGCGGGCCGCCGCCGTGGTGGCCGCCGCCCGGCCCTCGCCGCTGATGCGGGGGGCGCTCTGGGCTTTCGGCGCGCTCTTTTCCTTTGTCCTGTCGGTTTCGGCCTGGCATTTCGTCGCCGGCCTGCTGGCGGAAAACCGCCTTCTCGGCACGGTGGCGCTGGTTCTGGTGGTGGTCGCCGTGGCCTTTGCGCTGCTTCTTGCCCTGCGCGAGGCGGCGGGTTTTGCCCGGCTGTCCCGGCTTGACCATCTGCGCAGCCGGGCCGAGGCGGCGCATCGCACCGCCGACCTGAAGGCCGCGCGCGAGGTGGCGGCAGGGCTGACCAGGCTTTATGCCGGTCGCGCCGATACCGCCTGGGGCTTGAAGCGCTTTGACGAGGCGCGGGCCGAGGTGATGGATGCCGATGCCGTTCTGCTGCTGGCGGAGGCCGAAATTCTCCTTCCGCTCGATGCCCGCGCGCGCGCCGAGGTCGAGGCTGCGGCCCGGCGCGTGGCCACCGTCACCGCCATCGTCCCGCTGGCGCTGGCCGATGTGGCTGCGGCGCTCTACTCCAACATGTGGATGATCCGCCGCATCGCCGAAATCTACGGCGGCCGGTCGGGAACGCTGGGCAGCCTCAGCCTCTTGCGCAAGGTGTTCTCGTCGTTGCTGGCGACCGGGGCCGTGGCGCTGGCCGATGATCTTGTCGGCTCGGTCGCGGGGGGCGGGGTCCTGTCGAAACTGTCGCGCCGCTTTGGCGAGGGCGTGGTCAACGGCGCGCTGACCGCGCGGGTGGGGGTGGCCGCGATGGACCTTTGCCGCCCGCTGCCATTCCGGGCGGCATCTCGGCCGTCGGTCTCGGGGCTGGTCAGCCGGGCGCTGGCAGGGCTGGTCCCGCGTGGTGGCTGAGCGTCGGGCTCGGATCGGCCGATCAGCCTGGCTTTGATGATGTGACCGCCCCCCCGACGGCATCGATGTGCCAGGGTGGGTCTGCGAGGATCCACAGAGGAGG
>JACSRN010000036.1 GCA_014879735.1 Paracoccaceae bacterium | reverse complement strand
CACCGATCGCGGCGCCCGGGCCGTTCGCCTCCCGTTCGCGGCTGCGCGAGATCGGCATCTGCACCAGCCCGCCGCCAGCGGCGCGAGGATCGTCACCGCCAGTCGGACGGTCCAGTCGGGCGGGCCAGTCGGGCGGGCCAGTCGGACGGATCGGGCGGCTGTCGTCGGGCCTAGCAAAGGTCGGTGCGAATTCGCCTGCATCGCCTTCACGCCGGCCAGCTTGACCGTAGCCGTCCTCATCAGCCTGCCGCGGGGCGGATGTCGGCCGGCTTCTGCGCCATCACCCGCCACCGCCTGCACCGGCAGCCGGTGCCGCAGGCCGGTCGTTGCGGCGATGGCGGCATTTTCGGGGTTGCGCCCGGTGGCGCAGATCTGGGCTGGTCGATGTCGGTCAGACAGGCGCTCGAAAGCGGCAGGCCGGCCCGGTCGGCCAATCTGGTCGGCCAGCCGGCGCACCATGCCGGCCCAGGTCCGGCGGCGGCCTTTGCCCATCGCGGGCGCCGGTCCGGTGCAGCATGGCCTTGCCCGAATTCCGGATCACGAAGATGGTCATCGCACGGCCGATCCGCGGCGCCAGCCGGGTGCCGCCTGTGCCGCCGACGGGCCGCACCGGCCACCATGAACAAGCCGCCGGCGCCGCAACCAGGGCGAAGGTCCGGATATTTCCCATGTCATTCCTGCCTTTCGCGGCAGGATGGGGATGCCCGGCCCCGGGGGGAGATCAGCGCGGGGCCAGCCGCTTCAACGCCAGCAGGATCAGCGCCGCGGTATCGGCCTCGGGCGCCTCTCCACCCGCGATGGCCACCGCCTCGGCGGCATCGCCCTGCCCATAGCCAAGGTTCATCAGCGCCGAGAGCGCATCGGCGGCATAACCGGCCCGCATCTGCGCGGCAGAGGGTGCGGCGGGCGGCGGCGCGGTCTTCCCGCCGGACCGTCTGGCGGCAGGCCCGGCCGGTGGCTCGACCGGCTCGATCACCAGCGCGGCATCCTGCAACCGGGCGCCCATCGCCATGACCGAGGGCGCCTTGGCCTTCAACTCCAGGATCACCCGCTGCGCCAGCTTCGGCCCCACCCCGGGGGCGGCCTGCACGGCGCGCGCATCGCCCAGGGTGATCGCCCGCGCCACGCCCTCTGCCCCCAGCGTGCCGAGGATCGCCATCGCGGCCTTTGCGCCCACCCCCTGCACCGTCGTCAGCAGGCGATGCCATTCCTTGTCCACCATGGTGGGAAAACCGAACAGCTGCAGCAGATCCTCGCGGACAAGCAGGTCGGTGAACAGGGCCACCGCCTCGCCCACCGGCGGCATCGCAGCCAGCGTGCGGTCGTTGACATGAACGATATAGCCCACGCCGCGGCAATCGATCAGCACCTCGCCCTGGCCCTTCCAGTCCAGCCGGCCGGAAATCTTGCCGATCATCCCGCCGCCCTCCGCAGCGCATCGCGCAGGCGGCTGGCGCTTTGCACATGATGGGCATGGCAGATCGCGATGGCCAGCGCATCGGCCGCATCGGCGCCGGCGATCTGGACCCCGGGCAGATGCAGCCGGACCATGTGGTCGACCTGCACCTTGGCGGCATGACCGACACCAACCACCGTCTTTTTAACCGCATTCGGGGCATATTCGCCGACCACCAGGCCGAACTGCGCCGGAACCAGCAGCGCAATGCCCCGGGCCTGGCCAAGTTTCAGCGTCGCCACCGCATCCTTGTTGACGAAGGTGTGTTCCACCGCGGCCGTCTCGGGTACATGCGCCAGGAAGACCTCGGTCAGCTGCGCATGCAGGCTTGCCAGCCGTTGCGCGAGTTCGGCCCCGCCGCTTTCGGTGCGGCAGATGCCATTGGCGACATGAGCGATCCGCGCGCCCATGACGTCGATCACCCCCCAGCCGAGGTTCCTCAAGCCAGGATCGATACCGATTACCCGCATGCCTGCCCCTTTTCTTTGCACCAGAGCTAGCACGAACCGGGAACACCCGCCAATCCCGAAGTTTTCGCTTGCAGGCCTGGACGGGCCGTCCTAGCAAAAAACGACCCGCCGGTGCACGGGCGCGACATGCCGCCCGCCCTGCCCGCGACACCGTGGCAGAATTGTGGCCGAAGTCATGCAGCCCACGCATTTCTGCATTGCAGCATCGCGCCTTGTGGGAATTCTGCAGCCGTATTATCTGCTGCATCGAGAGGCAGAGAGCCCTCGATACCCGCAGTTTGCAAAAGGAATACCCCCATGGCCGCCATCGAGACGAGCCGCCCGGCACCGTTCGGCGCCATCGCGACGTACCGTACTGTCAACGCCTTCACCAACGCCCTTGCGACGTTCAAGGTGTGGAACGATACGCGGATCACCCGCAAGGCCCTGTCGAAGCTCTCGGACCGCGAGCTGGACGATATCGGCCTGTGCCGTGGTGACATCGAGATGCTGGGGCGCTAAACGCCCCTGACCGACCGGTCCCTGGATGTAAGAAGGCCGCTGCGAGAGCGATGCTCGCGGGCGGCCTTTCCTTTTGTCAGCCCGAATTCCTGCCGCCGAATTTCTGCCACCAGATTTCTGCGCCGAATGCCCGCGCCCCGACGCCTGCAACCCCCGGGGGCCTGTGCCCCCGACCGCTGCCCTGAGCCGCAATCCTGGCGCGCGGGGGGCCTGCGGCACCGAGACGTCATGCCGCCGACGTCACGCCGCCTGCGGAAACACCTGTGCCAGAAGCGCCGCGATGGTTTTCGTCACCGGATCGGCCGCCATGACCTGCGCGGCCATCGGATCAAAGCCGGTGCCGGCCGCCAGGCCCGCGACCCGCGCGTCATAGGTTTCCGCACCGACATGGAAATAGAGCGCGCCCTTGGTCAGGAAGGCCAGGCCGACAAGCACGATCAACCGGACGAGCAGCGTCTTCAGCGGGTTGCGGCGGCCCCATCGTGCCGACCGGCCCAGCGTGCCGGGCGCCTCGAATCCAAAGCCGCGCGCACGCGCCTTTTCGATGCGCCGGAGGCGTTTATGAAAGTCCCTGAGATTCGGGTCCGCCCACATCTCGCAACCACGTCCTGTCGGCCCCCGCCAGATGTTCGGGATGCGTCCGCAATGTGTCGAAAATGCGGCAAGCCCGGCGGGTTGGAGAGGTATCCTGATAAATTTCTTCAATCTATCAGTATTTTAGTTCCGCTCCAGCACCAGTGCGGACCATTCGCCCAAATCGTTTCGATCCAGAAGACGGAAGCCGGTGGCAAGATAGGCCGCGATCACCGCTTCGGCCTGGACCACCAGAAGGCCGGACAGAATCACCCGCCCGCCAGAGGCGATATGGCCGGCCATGGCGGGGGCAAGCTCGACCAGCGGGCCTTTCAGGATATTGGCAAAGACCAGATCGAAGGGCGCCGCGGCGCGCAGGCGGCGATGATCGAAGCCGGCGGCCTCGACGCAGTCGATGCGGCCATCCAGCCCGTTGATCGCGACATTGGCCTTCGCCACCTCGACCGCGACAGGATCGATGTCGGAGGCGATCACCTGCGCGCCGGGCAGCATCCGCGCCGCGGCCATGGCCAGGACGGCGGTACCCGCGCCGATATCGGCGACATTCACCGGGCGAAAGCCCTGATCATACATCCGGTCGAAGGCCAGAAGGCAGCCCAGCGTGGTGCCGTGATGGCCGGTGCCGAAGGCCATGGTCGCCTCGATCTGCAGCGCGATGCGACCCTCGGGCACCTTGTCGGCATCGTGGCTGCCATAGACGAAGAAGCGCCCGGCCTCGACCGGATGCAATTCGCGCTGGACCTTGGCAACCCAGTCGACCTCGGGCAGTTCCGAGACGAGAAAGCTCTTGGCCCCGAAGGCGGCGGCCATGATTTCCAGCGCGATCCCGTCCGGCGGCTCGGTGAAATAGGCGCCGACCTCCCAGATGCCCGAACCGTCCTCGACCTCGAAGACGCCGATGCCATAGGGTTCGGGCTCGATCCGTTCCAGCGCCTCGCCCAGGGCGCGGGCCGTCGCTTCGCCGGTCAGCGTGGTCAGCGCGGTATAGGTGGGCATCGGGGCCTCCATCGGGATCTGCCGAGGGTCCTAGACGCGGGGGGGCACCGGGTCAAGCGATGCGCGACGCAGAGGTGGGGGCGCTGCCCCCGTCCGGGCCCTGCCCGGACTCCCCCGGGGTATTGCCGTCAAGAGGAAGATCAGGCCGGATCCGGGACATGGCGCGCGGGGATCAGGCCGCGCAGCGCATTGCCAAGCCAGAGGCGGGCGCGGGGCAGCTCGGCGGCGGGCAGGATTTCCTCGGGGCAGCCGATTTCGCTGCGCAGCACGCCGGGCAGGAGGCCGCAGGCAAGGGGCGGCGTGCGCAGGCCCCGGCCGAGGTCGAAGAAGAGGTTGGTGATCGTGCCCTCGCAGATCTCGTCGCGTTCGTTGCGGAAGACGATTTCGTCGATGCCGGCCGGCAGCGCGGCGCGGGTCCGGTCGTAGAGGTCGCGGCGGCTGGTCTTGTGCCGCAGCCAGGGGTCGGCGGAGCAGAGCCGGACGGGGGCGAGGGCCAGGGTCCAGAGCGGCCGTGCCGCCGGCAGGGGATGGATCTCCCACCGGGTGGCGCCGGACGCCTCGAGCGTCAGGCGCAGGCGGGCGGGCGCGGGCGGCGCGGGCGGCGGCGGAAGGTCGGGCGCGGGCCAGCCCAGGGCCGCGGCCGACCGGGTGATCCGGGCGCGATGCAGCGGCCAGCGCGGCGCATCCGCGCCGGTCCAGAGCACCGTCTCGATCAGCCTCAGCCCTGGCTGACGGCCGCCTTCACGAAGCGCGTCTTCCACAGCGCCTCCTCCCATTCGCCAAGCGGGGTGGAATCCTGCACCACGCCGCCGCCCACATTCAGCGTGATGCGGTCGCCGGCAAGGGCCAGGGTCCGGATCGCCACCGAGAAATCGGCAGCCCCGTCCGGCGCCATCCAGCCGATCGCGCCGCAATAGGCGCCGCGGGCGGTGGCCTCCACCTCGCGGATGATTTCCATCGCGCGGATCTTCGGCGCGCCGGTGACGGAACCGCAGGGAAAGAGCGCCTGCAGCAGCGCCGGCAGGGTCGCGGGGGCGGCAAGGTCGCCGGTGACGGTGGAGGTCATCTGGTGGACCGTGGCGTAATGTTCGACAGCATAAAGCCGCGGCACCTTCACGCTGCCCAGGCGGGCGATGCGACCGATGTCGTTGCGCAGCAGGTCGACGATCATCAGATTCTCGGCGCG
>JACSRN010000066.1 GCA_014879735.1 Paracoccaceae bacterium | reverse complement strand
GCCTCGCCGCCGCCGAACAGATGGGTGAACAGCGCCGCGAAATTGGTGTTCACCTGTTCGAAAGCGGTCAACAGCCGCTCCCGCCCCTCCTTGTTCAGCCCGGCAATGCCGGCGCGCAGCTTGCGCACCGCCTCTTCCAGATCGGCCTTCTCCCTGGCGAGCGTGTCATATTCCGCCTCGACCGTCCGCGCATCCTCCTCGGCACGCAGGTTCACCGCGCCCAGCGCCTCGCGCTGGCGTTTCAGCCGCGCAACATCGTGTTCCAGCTGTTCGGCCGGGGGCATGCGCTCGGGGTCGGTCCGCAAAAGCGCCAGCAGATCCTGCGGCGTGCGATCATGCTCTTCGGCGATGCGCTCGGCCGCCTGCGAGACCGCCTCGCGCGCGGCCTCCAGCCGGGCCTCGCCGCCGGCACGGATCTCGCGTGCCTCGCCCGCGGCGCGCTCGGCCTCGCGCTCGGCCGCCTGTGCCGTGCGCAGCGCCGCCTCGGCCGCGGCAAGGGCCTCGGCCGCGCTGCGGCGGCGGTCCTCGGCCGCGTCGATCGCCTCGGTCAGTTCCTCGCGCTTCGCGGCGATTTCCTCGGGCGCGGCGCGGGCTTCGTCCAGCTCTGCCTCGGCGCCGGCCCGCCGCTCTGCCAGTTCCGCGCCGCGGCGTTCGGCGGTTTCGAGGCGATGCCTCCAGCCCGACAGTTCCTTTTGCGCCTCCTGCCGGCGGCGGATCCGGGCCTCGCCCTCGCGGCGCACTTCGTCATGACCGCTGCGCCGGGTCATCATGGCGATCCGTGCGGCCTCGACGGCAATGCGGGCGGCCTCGACCGCGGTGCGGGCGGCGTCGAGATCGGGCAGGTCGCGCAGACCGTCCTCGGCCCCGGCCAGCAGGCCGCGGGCGGCGCGGGCCTCGTCCTCGAACCGGCCGACCGACTGATGCGCGGCCTCGCGCCGGCCCAGGGCAAGGGTATGCTCGGCCTCGGCGCGCGACAGGCTACGGTCTGCCTCGGCCAGCCGCTGGCCGGCAGCGCGGCGGGCATCGCGGGCAAGCTGGTCGGCCCGCGTCAGATCGCCCAGCCGCGTCAGCCGCGCCTCATGCGCCCCGACGGCCCCCTCGGCCGTCTCCGCGGCCGCGTCAAGATCGCTGCGCAGCCGGTGCAGCCGGTTCAACTGCTGCAGCCGCAGCGCCGCCGCCGAGGGCGCATCTTCCGCCGCGGCGCAGAAGCCGTCCCAGCGCCAGAGATCGCCCTCGGGACTGACCAGCCGCTGGCCGGGCAGAAGGGCGGCCTGCAGCGCCGCGCCGCCGTCGCGCGGGACCAGGCCAATCTGCGACAGGCGGCGGCCCAGCGCCGCCGGCGCGCGCAGCCGGGGGGCCAGCGGCTCCACCCCCGCCGGCAGGGGCTGCGGCCTGTCCCAGGCCGGCAGCACCCGCCAGCCGGTCCTGTCGCCCTCGGCCGCTTCGGGCGCGCGGAGGTCGTCGTCAAGCGCGGCGCCGAGTGCCTGCTCGTAGCCCGGCTCGACCTCGATCCGGTCAAGGATCTGCACGCCGGCCTGCGCCTCGCGCTCGACAAGCCGCGCCAGCGCCGCAACCTCGGCCGCCAGCGCCTTGGCTTCGCCCTCGGCCGCCGAACGGGTGGCGCGGGCCTCGGCCTCCTGCAATTGCGCCGCGCTCCGGGCGGCTTCGGCGGCGTCGAGGCCGGTCTCGGCGGTCTCCGCGGCTTCGGCAGCAGCCTCGCGTGCCTCCGCGGCGCTGGCAAAGATCTCCTCGGCGCCGTCGACGGCCGCCGCCGCCCCGGCCGCCGCCTCGCGCGCCCGCAGCGCGCCGGCCTCGGCCCGGTCGAGCGCATCGCGGCTTTCGGCCAGCAGCCGGGCGGCCGACTGGTGGCGGGCGGAAAGCCGTGCTGCGTCCTCGGTCGCCTCGGAGAGCCGCATCTCGCGGTCTGACAGGATGACCGAGGCTTCCCGTGCGGCCTCGGCGGCCTCGGCCAGGCGGTCGTCGTAGCCGTCATGCGCGCGAAGGATCTGGGCGATTTCCCAGTCGAGCCGCGCAATCGTCTCGCCGGCATCGCGGTTGAGACCCGATTCGCGCTCCAGATCGGCAGAGAGCTGGGCGATGCGGCTGCGCAGCGTCTCGATCAGGGCCCGGGCGCGGCTGTCCTGATCGCCCAGCGCCTCGCGCTGCAGGGTCAGCCGCTGCAGGATCGCGCCGGCCACCGCCTCCTCCTCGCGCAGCGGCGGCAGCGCGGCCTCTGTCGCATCGCGCGCGGCGGCGGCGGCACGGGCGGCGGCTTCGCATCGGGCCGCCTCGACCAGCCGCTCGCGCAGCGTGGCTTCGGCGATCCGCCGCGCCTCGTCGGCCTCGCGCCAGCGGCGGTAGAGCAGCGTGCCTTCGGTGCGGCGCAGATCCTCGGATATCTCGCGATAGCGCGCGGCCTGCTTGGCCTGGCGCGTCAGCACCGAAAGTTGCTGGGCCAGCTGTTCCAGCACATCGTCGACACGGGTCAGGTTCTGGTCGGTACCCGACAGTTTCAGCTCTGCCTCGTGGCGGCGGGCATAGAGGCCCGAGATGCCCGCCGCCTCTTCCAGCACCCGGCGCCGGGCCTTGGGCTTGGCGTTGATCAGCTCGGCGATCTGCCCCTGCCGCACCAGGGCGGGACTATGCGCGCCCGTCGAGGCATCGGCGAACAGCATCTGCACGTCGCGCGCCCGGATTTCCCGGGAATTCGCCCGATAGGCCGAGCCGGCGTCGCGGGTGATGCGGCGGACGATCTCGATCGTGTCGCTGTCGTTGAACCCCGAGGGGGCGAGGCGGTCGGCATTGTCGAGAACCAGCGCCACTTCGGCGAAATTGCGCGCGGTGCGGGTGGCCGCGCCATTGAAGATCACGTCCTCCATGCCGCCGCCGCGCATCGCGGTCGGGCGGTTCTCGCCCATGACCCAGCGCAGGGCTTCGAGCAGGTTCGACTTGCCGCAGCCGTTCGGGCCGACGACGCCGGTCAGCCCCTCATGGATCACCAGATCCGTGGGGTCGACAAAGCTCTTGAAGCCGTTGAGACGCAGTTTCGTGAACCGCACGCCACCTTTCCCTGAGTCGTTGGTCGGGCATGATTGTGTGGGCCGGAGGGTGTGTCAATCGGTGCACCCCGGATATGGCAGATGCGGGGCGCTTATCCCCAAGATCTTGCGTTTTCGTGCGGCGACGGGTTTTGCCCTTGCCGTCGGTGCCTCCGGCGGGGGTATTTCGGTCAAGAGGAAGCCGCGGCCTCAGGCAGTCTTGCGCAGCCGGGCCAGGAAGAAGCCGTCCATGCCGCCGCGGTCGGCCCAGAGGTCGGGGCGCAGGCGCAGCCCTTGGCCCTCGGTCCGGGTGCCTAGGGGCAGACCGGGCAGGTCGGCCGGTTCGGCGCGCAGTCCGGGGTGGCGGTCCAGGGCCGCCGCGAGTTGGGCTTCGCCCTCCTCGGGCAGCAGTGAGCAGGTGGCGAAGACCAGGCGCCCGCCGGGTTTCAGCCAGCCGAGTGCGCGGTCGATGAGCCGGGCCTGCAGCGCGACAAGCGGCGCGATCTCGCTGCCGTCCTTGACGAAGGGCAGGTCGGGGTGGCGACGGATCGTGCCGGTGGCCGAACAGGGGGCGTCAAGCAGGATGGCATCGAAGGGGGCCGCGGGCGCCCATGCGAGCGCATCGGCGGTGATCAGCGTGGCGGCGAGGCCGGTGCGGGCAAGGTTGTCCTGCAGCCGTGCCATCCGGGGGCCGGAGATGTCGAGCGCGGTCACTTCGGCGCCGGCGGCGGCCAGTTGCATCGTCTTGCCGCCCGGCGCGGCGCAGAGGTCGAGGATGCGCTCGCCGGGAAGCGGGGCGATGAGGCGCGCGGGCAGGGCGGCTGCCGCATCCTGCACCCACCAGCCGCCTTCGGCATAGCCGGGCAGCGCCGAGATCTGGCCGGGATGGGTCAGCCGCAGGCTGCCGGTGGGCAGGACTTCGCCCGCGGGGGCGGCGGCACCTTGGCGCAGGGTCAGGTCGAGCGGCGGCGCCACCGACTGGACGGTCTCGATCGCCGCCACCGTCTCGCGGCCGAAGGCATGGACCATCGGCTGGCGCAGCCAGCGGGGGAGTTTCTGCACCGGCTGCGCCGCCAGCGCCGCGGGATCGATCCGGCGCAGGACGGCATTGGCAAGGCCGGCAAGGTGGCCGGTCGTCCGGCCGGACTGCCGCACCACCGCCACCGCGGCATTGACCGCGCCATGCGGCGCCGCGCCGAGGGCCATCTCGACCACCGCCAGCCGCAGCGCGTTCAGCACCGGGAGCGGCGGCGGCTTGCGCAGATGCGCGCCGAGCAGGCGGTCCGCCGGCTCTACCCGGCGCAGCACCTCTTCGGCCAGCCGCAGCGCCCGCGCGCGCTCGGGCGGGGCGAGATCGGGTTCGGGCAGGTCGGACAGCATCTGCCGCTCGCCCAGGACTGCGTTCAGCATGGAAACCGCAGCAGACCGCGCTGCCACACCTGCCGCCATACCCGTCGCCATGCCCTGCTCCTTTGCGCTTGCCGCCTGCCGCGCCTATATCTGGCGGAAAGGCGGCACAAGGAACAGAGCGATGTCGGATGAGAAGCGCGACCTGCCCCCCGAAGCGCGGCGCGCGCTGGCCGAGGCCGAGGACCGGCGTCGGGCAGCCGGCGAGGCGGCGGTGAAGCCGAAGGAATACGGCGGCCCGCGCGGGCTGGAACCCGTGCGCTACGGCGACTGGGAGAAGAAGGGGCTTGCGGTCGACTTCTGACTGCCGCCGCGGCGGGCCTCCGGCAGGTCTCGGGGGGGTGTCAGAGGCCCAGGACGTCCATCATGTCGTATTGGCCCGGCTTCCGGCCCTGTCCCCAGAGTGCCGCGCGCAATGCGCCGCGGGCGAAGATCGCGCGGTCGGTGGCAATGTGGCGCAGCACCACGCGCTCGCCATCGGCGGCGAAGATCACGTCATGTTCGCCCACCATGTCGCCGCCACGGATGGCAGAAAAGCCGATGGTGCCGCGTTCGCGCGCGCCGGTGACACCGTCGCGGCCGCTGACGCGGGCTTCGTCCAGCGTCACGCCACGGCCCAGCGCCGCCGCCTCGCCCAGCATCAGCGCGGTGCCCGAGGGCGCGTCGACCTTCATGCGGTGATGCGCCTCGACGATTTCCACATCCCAGTCGGCGTCGAGCGCCTGCGCCACCTTCTGCGTCAGCCGGACCAGAAGGTTGACGCCCAGGCTCATGTTCCCGGCACGCACGATGACGGCATGGCGGGCCGCCGCCGCGATCCGCGCCAGATCGTCGGGGTCCAGCCCGGTGGTGCCGATCACATGGACCGCGCGGGCCTGCGCGGCCAGGGCCGCGAATTCCACCGTGGCCGCGGGGGTGGTGAAGTCGATCACGCCCTGCGCGCCGGCGAAGGCACCGACCGGGTCGTCGGTTACGGGAACGCCGAGGGCGGGGCCGCCCAGGCATTCGCCCAGGTCGCGGCCGATCCAGGGATGGCCCTCGCGCTCCAGTCCCGCGACGAGGCGGGCCTTGCCGCTTTCGCCCACGATTCTGACCAGCATCCGGCCCATCCGGCCTGACACGCCCGTGATCACCAGCCCCGGCAACTCGCTCATCCGCGCCTCCCTGTCTCGTGGTTCCCTCTAGCGTCTTGGCGCCGGCGGTGAAACCCTGCCGTTGCGGGCCGCGCCGATTCCGCTTAGATGCGGGGCATGGCCAAACGCACCCCTTCCGGACAGGGCCCGTCGCAGCGGCAGCTGCGTGTGGGAGAACTGATCCGCCGCACCCTTTCCGATATCCTCAACCGGGGAGAGATCCACGACCCGGAGCTGAATGCCATGCCGATCACGGTGGGCGAAGTATCCTGTTCGCCCGATCTGAAGGTGGCGACGGTCTATGTCATGCCGCTTCTGGGGACGGCGCCGGTCGAGAAGGCCGTTGCGCTGCTGGCAAAGCACAAGGGCGAATTGCGCCACCGCATCGCCGAGGGGATGACGCTGAAATACGCCCCCGACCTGCGCTTCCGCCCCGACGAGACCTATGACCGGCTGGACGAGACGCGGCGGCTGTTCTCCGACCCGACGGTGCAGCGCGACATCGCGGGCGACGATGGCGATGCGGGCAGCGACACCGACGGCCGCGGGGATCACGACGAGGGCGCCCGGTGAGGCAGGTGCTGGCGCTTTTGCTGGCGTTGCTGCTGCCGCAGGCGGCGGGGGCGGTGGCCTGCCGCAACGACAGTTTCGAGGGCGCGGCCTTCACCCTGTGCGAGGTGGAGGCGGGCGAGGATCTGCGGCTGTTCCTGAACGGCGCCGACGGACCCTATGGCAGCTTTGCCGCCGTAAACGACGCGCTGGCGGCCGAGGGCGGAACGCTGGCCTTCGCGATGAACGCGGGGATGTATCACCGCGACCTGTCGCCCGTGGGTCTGTTCGTCGCCGAGGGGCGCGAGGCCGCCCGCCTTGTCACCCGCGAAGGGCCGGGAAACTTCGGCCTGCTGCCGAACGGGGTGTTCTGCTGGGGCGACGGGCGGTTCCGCATCGTCGAGAGCCGCACCTTCCGCGCCACGGCGCCCGACTGCCGCTTTGCCACCCAATCCGGCCCGATGCTGGTGATCGGCGGGGCCTTGCATCCCCGTTTTCTGCCCGACAGCGATTCGCTGCATATCCGCAACGGCGTGGGCGTCAGCCGGGACGGCCGCCGCGCCGTCTTTGTCATTTCCGGCGACGCGGTCAACTTCCACCGCTTCGGCCGCTATTTCCGCGACCGTCTCGGCTTGCCCGAGGCGCTTTATCTCGACGGCAGCATCTCGCGCCTCTATGCGCCGGCATTGGGGCGCAATGACATCGGCTTTCCCATGGGACCGATCGTCGGCGTCGTCGTTCCGAAAGGCTGATCCATGGCAAAGACACGCAAGGGCCGCCCGGTCGATGGCTGGGTGATCGTCGACAAGCCGGCGGGGCTTGGCTCGACCGATGTGGTGAACAAGGTCCGCTGGGCGTTCCAGGCGCAGAAGGCCGGGCATGCCGGCACGCTTGATCCCGATGCGACGGGGGTTCTGGCCGTGGCGCTGGGCGAGGCGACGAAATGCGTGCCGGTGATTGCGGATGCGCTGAAATGCTACCGCTTCCGCGTGACCTTCGGCGCCGCCACCGCCAGCGATGATGCCACGGGCGCGGTGATCGCCACCTCGGCCCTGCGGCCCGACACGGCCGGGATCGAGGCCGCGCTTACCGCATTTCGCGGCCAGATCGAACAGGTGCCGCCGCAGGTTTCCGCGGTGAAGGTCGAGGGTGAGCGCGCCTATGACCTGGCCCGCGAGGGGGTGGAGATGGATCTCGCGCCGCGTCCTCTCTGGGTGGAGCGGCTGGACATGCTGGCGCGGCCCGACGCCGATCATGCCGAATTCGAGATGGTCTGCGGCAAGGGCGGCTATGTCCGCGCCATCGCCCGCGATCTTGGGCGCGTGCTCGGCTGCCTGGGCCATGTCGCATGGCTGCGCCGGGAATGGTCGGGGCCGTTCGATGCGGATCGCAGCGTGCAGATGGCCGAGATCGAGGCGCTCGCCCGCAGCGAGGAGATCGACCGGCTTCTGCTGCCGCTGGAACTGGGCCTGGCCGATCTGCCCGAACTGACGGCCACGCCCGAAGGCGCGGTGCGGCTGCGCAACGGCAATCCGGGGCAGGTGCTGGGCCATCTGCCCTATGGCGAAGAAGCCTGGGCAAGCCTGAACGGCCGCGCCATCGCGCTGGGGCGCTACCTCGGCGGAGAGCTGCACCCTTCGCGCGTGTTCAACCGATAGCGCCCCCCAGGGGTGCCGCCCGCCCCGGAAGGGGGGACCCAGCACGAGGGCCGAGGCGGTGAACTTGGCGAATCTGCCGCCCCCCCGAAGGGGGACCCTCGCGCTGATGAGTTGGGATCCGGGGTCGGTCCTGCTAAACCCAGCACCGGGGGACCCGCGGGTGCCGATCACACGGCCCGCACCGCCCCCGGCTGACTGCCGGACCCCGCCCGCGCGGGATCCGGCGTTGCCCTGCCGGGCGACCGTCAGACGGTCATGTAGTGCAGCCCCTGGAACCTTGCCCGCAGGGCGGCGGTGCGGGGTGCGATGGCCTCGGGCGCGTTGGAGCGCAGCCCCTCGGCGATCAGCGCCGCCAGCGCCGGGGCATCGGCCGGCGTCACCCCGCGGCGGACAAGTTCCGGGGTGCCGATCCGCAGCCCGTTCATGTCGCCAGCCACCTCGGCAATGGGCAGGCCGATACCGCAGGCCAGGAAACCGGCCTTGCGCAGCGTCTTGGACGCGGCCTGGCCGCCGCCGAACCCGGCCGCCTCGATGGCGAACTGATGCGAGCGGGTGATGCCGCGGTCGGCGGCGAAGACCGGCAGTCCCTCGGCCAGCAGCGCCGCGGCCAGCGCCTGGGACAGTTCGATCATTGCCTGCGCATAGGCCCTGCCGTGGTCGCGCCAGTCCAGCAGCGTCAGCGCCAGCGCCGCCGATTTCGCCGCATCGAAATTCGCCGTCAGACCGGGAAAGGCGATGTGGTCCAGCCGTTCGGCAATCGCCGCCTCATCGGTCACGATCAGCCCGCCGGCTGGGCCGCCCAGCGATTTGTACGTGCTCATCGTCATCAGATGGGCGCCTTCGCGCAGCGGATTGGTCCAGGCGCCGCCCGCGATGATCCCGCATTGATGCGCGGCGTCGAACAGGACATGCGCCCCGACCTCGTCGGCAATCGCGCGGATTTCCCGCACCGGATGGGGAAACAGGTTCAGGCTGCCGCCGATGGTGATGATCCGCGGCTTCACCGCAAGTGCCAGCGCGCGCAACGCCGGCAGATCGACCGTATAGCCATCGGCATCGACCGGGGCGGCATGCGTCACCAGCCCGTACAACCCGGCACATCCCGCCGCATGATGGGTGACATGGCCGCCCATCGCCGGCGGCGGCGCGATGATGGCATCGCCCGGCTTCGCCAGCGCCATGAAACCGTACAGGTTTGCCAGCGCGCCCGATCCAACCCGGATCTCGGCATATCTTGCCGCAAAGATCTCGGCCGCAAGTTCGGCGGCGATCACTTCGATCTCCTCGATCGCCTCCAGCCCCATCTCGTATTTGTCGCCCGGATAGCCCAGCGACGGGCGCGAGCCGAGGCCGCGGGCCAGCGCCGCCTCGGCGCGGGGATTCATCACATTGGTCGCGGGGTTCAGGTTGAAACATTCCCGGTCGTGAATTGCCGCGTTCTTTTCGATCAGCGTCTCGATCCGCGCGGCAACCTGGGTCGAGGGCGCAGCGGTTTCCGCGGCGAGGCGCTGGATCAGGGTTTCACAGGCGGCGGGCACCCAGGGGCGGCGCGAAAGATGGGGCATGGCGGGTCTCCTTTGTGGCAAACCTGCCCGATGGCGGTGCTTGTGCGCAAATCAGTTCTGCGAAATATTAGGCTCAGAAAAACTGAGTCATCCCCGTCATTCCCGTCATCCCCATCATGCCCGTCGCGCCGCCACCGCCGAAATCCCTGCCGCTGACGGCCCTGCGCGCCTTCGAGGCGGCGGCGCGGCTGGGCGGGTTCACGGCCGCGGCGGCAGAACTTGGTGTCACGCCCGGGGCGGTGACGGCCCATGTCAAGGCGCTGGAGGCCGATCTGGGTGCGGCCCTGTTCGAACGCCATCCCCGCGGCGTGCGGCTGACGGCGCTCGGCGCCTCGTCCCTGCCGGGGCTGACGGCGGCCTTCGATGCGCTGGCCCAGGCCTCGGCCGGGCTGTGCCGCCGCTCGGCCCCGGCCGTGGTGCATGTGGCAACGCTGCCGGCCATCGCCCAGCTCTGGCTGTCGCCCAGGCTGCCGGCGCTGCGGGCGGCGGCGCCCGAGATTGCCGTTTCCATCACCGCGCTGGAGGCCCCGCCGAACCTCAAGCGCGCGCCCTATGACCTGAGCCTGTTTCCCGCGGCCCGCGGCGGGCGGCTGGTGGCGGCGGACGAGATCTTCCCGGTCTGTGCGCCGGTTCTGGCCGCGCGGTTGCACCGCCCCGAGGAACTGGCCGGGTTTCCCTGCCTGTCCGATGCCAGCTGGCCGGGGGATTGGCCGATGTGGCTGGCGGCGGCGGCGGCGAAGGTGACGGTGCGCGGCCCGGTCTTTTCGCTTTACGCATTGGCGGTGGAGGAGGCGGCGAATGGCGCCGGTGTGCTGATCGGCCACGGGCCGCTTGTCGCCCACCACCTGGCGCAAGGCCGGCTTGTCGCGCCCTTCGGGCTGCGGGTGCCGCTGGCGCAGGGGCTGCGGCTGTGGTCGGCCCGGGCCCCCGCGCCGGGCTGTGCCGTGGCGCGTGTTGCGGCGTTTCTGGCCGGCGAGGGGCCGGCCGCCTGATGGCCCTGGCCATGGCCGGGGGCCTGCAGCGACGATTTCCCCCGCGCCGCCTCTGGACCGCCGCGGCCGCCCCGCCTATAACGCCCGCCATGCCCTATCGCCCTGCGATCCTTGCCCGCGGCCCGGGCCGAATTACCGGCCCGGCGCGCTGAGCCTTCAGCCCGCCGGGTGATTCTGCATGGCCGGGGCCCGGTGCCCCATCCCCCCAGCACTTTCCCAGGGATCGCATCCGATGTGCGCCGATACGCCTGAAACCACCGTCGACTACCGCGACACCGTCTTCCTGCCGGAAACCGGCTTTCCCATGCGCGGCGATCTGCCGAACCGCGAACCCGAATGGCTGGCACGCTGGGACCGGATCGGCATCTACGACCGGCTGCGCGAAAAGCCGGGCCGGCCGCTGTTCGTGCTGCACGATGGCCCGCCCTATGCCAACGGCCATCTGCACATCGGCCATGCGCTGAACAAGACGATCAAGGACATCATTGTCCGCAGCCACCAGATGATGGGCCACGACAGCCGCTATGTCCCCGGCTGGGATTGCCACGGCCTGCCGATCGAATGGAAGATCGAGGAACAGTACCGCGCAAAGGGGCTGAACAAGGACGACGTCGACGTTGTTGCATTTCGTCAAGAATGCCGGCGATTTGCCGAGGGTTGGGTCGACATCCAGCGTGAAGAGTTCAAGCGGCTGGGCGTCATCGGCAACTGGGCCGATCCCTATCTGACGATGGATTTCCACGCCGAGGCGGTTATCGCCGACGAATTCATGAAGCTGCTGATGGACGGCAGCCTCTATCAGGGTTCGAAGCCGGTCATGTGGAGCCCGGTGGAAAAGACCGCGCTGGCCGAGGCCGAGGTCGAATACCACGATCACACCAGCCATACGATCTGGGTGCGCTTCCCGGTCGCCTCGGTCACATATTTCCCCGAGCTCGACAGCTGCATGGACACCCAACTGCTGCAGGCCTCGGTGGTGATCTGGACGACGACGCCCTGGACCATCCCGCAGAACCGGGCCGTGGCCTATAACCCGGCCATCGCCTATGGGCTCTACAGTGTCGATGCCGTCGACGAAAAATCCACCGCCCGGGTCGGCGAGACGCTCGTGCTGGCGGACCGGCTGGCGGAGAGCGTGAAGACCGCGGCAAAGATCGAGGGCTGGACCCGCCTGCGCGACGTCGCCGCGGTCGAGTTCGAGGGCGCGATCCTGCGCCACCCCTATGCCGGCGCCGAGGGCGCGCAAGGCGAATGGGACTATGACGTGCCCATGCTGCCCGGCGAACATGTCACCGACGAGGCCGGCACCGGCTTTGTCCATACCGCGCCCAGCCATGGCGACGACGACTATCAGCTTGGCATCCGCTACAGGCTGCCGATGACCTATAACGTCATGGAAGACGGCAGCTATCGTGCCGATCTGCCGATCTTCGGCGGGCAGGCCATCCTGGACCAGAACGGCAAGGAAGGCCCGGCCAATGTCTCGAACATCAAGCAGCTGGCCTATGCCGGCGCGCTTCTCGCCAAGGGCAAGCTCAAGCACAGCTACCCGCATTCCTGGCGGTCCAAGGCGCCGCTGATCTTCCGCAACACGCCGCAATGGTTCGCCGCCATCGACGTGGCGCTGGCCGATGACATGAACAGCTACGGGCGCACCATCCGCGAACGCGCGCTGACCTCGATCCGCGAATTGGTGAAGTTCACGCCGCCCTCGGGCCGGAACCGCCTGCATGCCATGATCGAGAACCGCCCGGACTGGGTGCTGTCGCGCCAGCGCGCCTGGGGGGTGCCGCTGACCTGCTTTGTCAGGAAAGGGGCGAAGCCGACCGACGACGGCTTCCTGCTGCGCGATCCGCGCGTGAACGATCGCATTGTCGCCGCCTTCGAGCTGGAAGGCGCCGATGTCTGGTATGTGCAAGGATTCAAGGAGCGGATGCTTTCCGGCATCGTCGATCCGCAGGATTATGAACAGGTCTTCGATGTGCTCGATGTCTGGTTCGACTCGGGATCGACCCATGCCTTCGTGCTGCGCGACCGCACCGATGGAACGCCCGACGGCATCGCCGATGTCTATATGGAGGGCACCGACCAGCATCGCGGCTGGTTCCATTCCTCTTTGCTGCAGGGCTGTGCGACCAAGGGCCGGGCGCCCTATCGCAATGTGGTGACGCATGGGTTCACGCTGGACGAGAAGGGCATGAAGATGTCCAAGTCGCTCGGCAATACCATCGTGCCCGAGGCGGTGATCCGGCAATACGGCGCCGATATCCTGCGGCTGTGGGTGGCGCAGACCGATTACACCGCCGACCAGCGGATCGGGCCCGAGATCCTGAAGGGCACTGCCGACAGCTACCGCCGGCTGCGCAACACGCTGCGCTACATGCTGGGCGCGCTGGCCGGTTTTGCCGAGGCCGAGCGGCTGCCCGCCGAGGAGATGCCGGAACTGGAACGGCTGATCCTGCACCGCCTGTCGGAACTGGACGAAGAGATCCGCAGCCGGTACCGCGCCTTCGATTTCTCGGGCGTGTTCCAGACGCTGTTCAACTTCGCCACCATCGACCTTTCGGCCTTCTGGTTCGACATCCGCAAGGATTCGCTCTACTGCGACGCCCCCGCGTCGCACCGCCGCCGCGCTGCGCGCACGGTGATGGATCTCCTGTTCCACCGGCTGACCACCTGGCTTGCGCCGATCCTGCCCTTCACCATGGAAGACGTCTGGCTTTCGCGCTTCCCCGGAGCGGAATCGTCGGTGCATCTGCAGGACTTTGCCCCGACGCCCGCCAGCTGGCGCGATGCCGGGCTTGCCGCCAAATGGGACGGGATCCGCACCGTGCGCCGTGTGGTGACGGGCGCGCTGGAGGTGCAGCGCACTGCCAAGGTGATCGGCGCCAGCCTTGAGGCGGCGCCGGTGGTGCATGTGGCCGATACCGCGATTCTGGCGGCGCTGAAATCGGTGGAATTCGCCGAGGTCTGCATCACCAGCGGCCTGCAACTGACCGCCGATCCCGAGCCGCAGGAGGCCTTCCGCCTGCCCGAGGTGCCGGGCGTGGGCGTGGTCTTCGAAAGGGCCGAAGGGCAGAAATGCCAGCGCTGCTGGCAGATCCTGCCCGATGTGGGAACCCACCGGCATCCCGGCACCTGCGCGCGCTGCAACGCCGCGCTGGGCTGAACCCGATCACGAAAGCGCCGGAGGCTTGCCCCCGGCGCCAACACGAAAAAGCGCCGGAGGCCTGCCCCCGGCGCCAGTCTGCCCGGGGCCCCACTGCCCGGCCCGACAGGGATCAGGCCGGAAGCGCCGGGCCAAGGAACGGTGCCGGACCCATCGGTCCGGTTGCGCGTGCAGCCGGCAGCCCCAGATGCATCGCATTCAGATCGGCGCGCGACAGGCCAATATCGTCCAGCAACCTGTCATCCGCGCGCCGCAGCAGGAACGCGGTCGAGCGGCGCATCTGCACGAGGGTAAGAAGACGGGTGAACATGTCGGGCCTCCATTTGCTGGTCTGAGATATGGGTTGGCAAACGGCATTTGACAAACGAATAGGTTTCATGGGTATCATTTGAGAATCTCATGGGAACGCGATTGGGAACGCGATGACCACGCCGCTCGAATCCGATCTGATGCGCAGCTTTCTGGCGGTGGTCGACACCGGCGCGGTCACGGCCGCCGCCGGCCGGGTGGGCCGCACCCAATCGGCGGTCTCGCTGCAGATCCGCCGGCTGGAGGACAGCATCGGCCAGCCGCTGTTCACCCGTCTGCCGCGCGGCGTGGCGCTGACGGCACGGGGCGAACAGCTTGTGCCCTATGCCCGCCGGGTCGTGGCGCTGCTGGACGAGGCCGCCGTCGCCCTGCGGGAAAAGCCGCTGACCGGTCCGGTCCGGGTGGGCATTCCCGACGAATATTCCGGCACGGTGCTGCCGCGGGCGCTGGCGGCCTTCGACGAGCGGCACGAGGGCGTCGAGGTCTCGATCCGCTGCGATCATTCGCAAGGCCAGATGGATGCGCTGGCCAGCGACGAGCTTGATCTTGCGGTGATCTACGACTGGTCCTACGTCGCCGAGGGCGAAATCCTCTGCATCGATCCCACGGTCTGGGTCACATCGATCACCCATCAGCAGCATCTGCGCCAACCCGTGCCGGTCGCCTATTTCTTCCGCTCGGACTGGTGCCGGGACTTTGCCGAGGATTCGCTCAACCGCCAGGGCATCGTCTGGCGTCCGGCCTGGGGCTGCGACCTGGCCGGCGGCATGCGCGTCTCGGTGACAAGCGGCATTGCCATTGCGCCGCTGTCGCGCAGCACCATCCCACCGGGCTGTCGCGAGTTGACGGCCGAGGACGGCTTTCCCATCGTCGATTCGGCGCGCGTCGTGCTGCGACGCAATCCGCGCGGCAGCTCGCCGGCGATCGCGGGCATGGCGGCGATGCTGCGCGATGCCTTCCTGCCGCTGGGCGGGCTGGCCGGCGATTCCGCGCGCCATGGACAGGAGGGTCGCGATGGCCCGCGCCCGTGACCGGCGGCCCCGCATCAGCGGTTTCTTGCCGGGGTCGCCGGATGCCTTGGCGATGGCCGGCGCCCGGGGCTGTCGGGATGCGGCCCGTGCGGTGCCGATGCGACTGCGGGGGCTGCGGCGATGAAGAATGCCCTCGCCACCCCCTTCGGCCCGGTCTCGCTGCGGGCGCGGGACGGCGTGATCGTCGCATTGGACTGGTACGCCGCCGAGGCTGAGGCAACCGCCGTCGAAGCCGAGGGATTGCGACAATTGGCGGGCTATTTCGCCGGCGAGCGCCAGGTCTTCGACCTGCCCCTCGGCTGGGGCGAGGGGTTGAACGGCGCGGTTCGCCGCGCCATGGCCGCCATCCCCTTCGGCGAGACCCGCACCTATGGCGAGATCGCCCGTGCACTTGACGCGCCGGCGCAGGCGGTGGGGCAGGCCTGCGGCGCCAATCCGGTGCCGATCCTGATTCCCTGCCACCGGGTTCTGGGTGCCAGGACACTTGGCGGATTCTCCGCCCCCGGTGGGGTGGAGACCAAGGTCGCGCTCCTGCGGCACGAAGGCGCCGCTGGCCTGCTCATATGAACGTGAGGTTTCCCTGCCTTTACCCTCCGCGGCTGCGGGCGTAGAATGCTGCGGATTACGGGCAATCGGGTGCAATATGCAGGACGCCTCGCTGTTCCGGCCAATTCTGATTTTCGTCGCACTTCTCGCGATCGCGCAGGCGGTGCTGGTGGGTATTGATTTCATTTACCCAGAAATCTCGGTTCCGGCCTTCGTCAACTTCCTGATCGTGCTTCTGGCCGCCATGGCCTGCGGCAGGGTCTTTGCCCATATGGCCAAGCGGCTGCCGACGGTGGGCGAGACGCTGACCTTCTCGGCCATCGCCATCCTGCTGACGCTGTTCGTGAATGTGGTCTTCCTTGCCGGTACGCTGATCGCCCGGGGCATTCCGGCGACGGGCGACAACCTGGCGCTGTGGATGGCCGGAAGCACCATCGAACAGCCCGAGCGGGCGGGGTTCATCATGCTGGGCCTGGCAATTGCCTTCGGGATCGGCCTGCTGCTCGGCTTGGCCGGATTCGCCTCGGGGGCATGGCAGGCGCTGCGGGCCCGGCATCCGGCCTGACCTCGCCCGGCCTTGCGGCCGCGCCATGCCGCGGGCCGGGCCGATGGCCGGGTCGGCGGGGCATTGGCTGCGGCGCGGCGGGCGGGTCGTCAGCGCAGGCGGCGGATGGTTTCGGGAATGATCTGCTGCGCGATCCCGGCAAAGACCAGGTAGAGCGAGGTCACGATCAGCCCCCAATGGGCGATGCTGCCCTCGGCGAAGTCGACCCAGGCGGCCCAGCCCGCGAAGACGACCCAGGCCACCGACATCGGCAGCGAGACGTTGCGCCAGCGTTTTGTCCGGGTCGGATGGATGAACTTGAGGTTGGTGAACATCGCGACGGTCAGCAGCACCACGACGGCCAGTGTCACGGTCTGCGACGGTTCGATGGCGAAAAGGACAAGGACGACCATGTTCCAGCAGGCGGGGAAGCCGGCAAAGCTCTTGTCCTTGGTCTTCATCCGGGTGTCGGAGAAATAGATGACCGAGCCGTAGCAGATGGCGATGATGGCGAACCAGCCGGTCCAGCCCGACAGCAGCCCGTAGTTGAACAGCGCGAAGGCCGGGATGAAGACATAGGTCAGATAGTCGACGATCAGATCCATCAGGACGCCGTCATAGGTGGGCCAGTTCTTCGCGGTGTCGAACTTGCGCGCCAGCGGCCCGTCGATGCCATCGACGATCAGCGCCACCACCAGCCAGAGAAACATAAGGCTCCACTTGCCGTCAACCGCGGCCAGCATGGCGAACATGGCCAGCACTGCGCCTGTGGCAGTGATCAGATGAACGGACAGGGCCTTCAGACGATCGGACATAGCCCCTGTAATGAACCAGTTTTTATCGCAATTCAATCCGTCAGCCGTGCGGATTGCCTGACCTCGCGCGGGGATGGGCGGCCTCGTAGACCTCCATCAGGCGGGCGGCATCGACGGCGGTATAGGCCTGGGTCGTCGACAGCGAGGCATGGCCCAGAAGTTCCTGGATGGCACGCAGATCGCCCCCGGCCGAGAGCAGATGAGTCGCGAAGGAATGGCGCAGGGCGTGCGGCGTGGCGGTGGCGGGCAGGCCCAGTTGCAGCCGTGCCTGCTCCATCGCCCGCTGGATCAGCCGCGGGTTGAGCGCGCCGCCGCGCGCGCCGCGAAACAGCGGCGTAGCGGGGGCCAGGTCGAAGGGACACAGCCGCACATAGGCCGCCACCGCCTCCCGCGCGGCGGGCAGGACAGGAACCAGCCGGGTCTTGCTGCCCTTGCCGGTGATCCGCAGCGTCTCGGGCAGGGGATGGTCGGCGCCGGTCAGCCCCAGCGCCTCCGAGATCCGCAGGCCGCAGCCGTAAAGCAATGTCACTACCGCGATGTCGCGCGCCTGCTGCCAGTCGCTGCGGGCCTGCTGGCCAACGGTTTCCATCATGTCGCGGGCGCCGTCCTCCGACAACGGCCGGGGCAGGGGGCGGCGGTATTTCGGGCCGCGCGACGACAGGACCACGGTCGCCTCGACGCCTTCGCGGTCGGCCGCCCAGCGGGTGAAGGCCTTTACCGCCGACAGCGCCCGTGCCAGCGATCGCGCGCCCACGCCGCGGTTGCGTTCCGCCGCCATCCAGGCGCGCAGATCCGACGAATCGGTCTCAAGAACCGCCTGCATCGGCTGTGCGCCGCCGCGATGATCGGCCAGGAACGCCAGCCAGCCCAGCACATCGTGCCGGTAGGCCTGCACCGTATGCGCGGATGCGCCATCAAGCGCGGAAAGCCGGGAAAGCCAGTCGGCCAGCGCCGCCCGCAGTTGCGGCGTCAGGGCCAGCGATCCGGTCACGAAAGCCAGCGACGCATCGCCCGTTCGAACACCCCGCCGAAGAAGGCCAGGAGATCGGTGCCCTGCGTCGGCTTGAACTGATGCGGATCCTCGGCACCAAGCGCCAGCATGCCGGGCAGTCGCCCCTCGCCGAAATCGAGCCGCAACAGCGCTTCGGAGCGGATAAAGCCGGCCCGCTCGCCGTAAAGCGCATCGCTGTCGGGCATCACCTGGCGCAGCGTCACCGGGCGCACCGGAGTAGGCCGTCCGCCACCGGCATAGGCGGCGACGAATCCGGGCTGGGCCACGAAAAGGACGTCGCCCAGCCGTTTCGTTGCCGGATCCTCGCCCTCGCTGCGGGTTTCCAGCACCAGCCGCACGCAGTCGACCCGCAGCGTCGCCGCCACGTCACGCGACAGGGTGCGCAGGAAATCCTCGAACCCGACCGGATCGAGCATCTGCAGCACCGCGCGATGGATCTGGTTGGCGCCGGCCAGGTTCTCATAGGCGGCGGCGATCACGCTGCGGTGGGTATCTTCCAGCCGGTCCAGCCGGTGTTCCAGCCGCTGCATCGCAATGCCGCGCAGATCGACGATATTCGCGCCCATCGCCCGTTCGTTCGCGGCAACAAGCGCGTTCATCACGTCGCGGTCGTCCAGAATGGTCTCCGGCTCGGAAAGCAGGCGATCGCGCAGGTCAGGTTCGATCATGAAAGGACGGCCCGGTCGGTTCTTGCTGTACCGGGAAAAGTTATCATGGTTTGTGCAAGCCGGCGAAGAGTTTGTGGCGCCGCCCCCACCCGGGCGGGCGGAGTGCGGCAGGGATGCAACCGTCCGGGGGGGCGCTTTGCGCTCAGACGATCTTCTGTCCGGTCTTGGCCCAGTCCTTCATGAACTGCTCCAGCCCCTTGTCGGTCAGCACATGGCCGGCCATCGCCTTGATGACCGAAGGCGGTGCGGTCATCACATCCGCGCCGATCAGCGCGCAGCGCGCGGCATGGTTGATCGTGCGGATCGAGGCGGCAAGGATCTGGGTGTCGAAACTGTAATTGTCATAGACCTGCCGGATGTCGGCGATCAGGTCGGTACCTTCGATGTTGATATCGTCGAGCCGGCCGATGAAGGGGCTGATGAAGGTCGCGCCGGCCTTGGCCGCCAGCAGCGCCTGGCTCACGCTGAAGCACAGGGTGACGTTGACCATCTTGCCTTCGCCGGCCAGCACCTTGCAGGCCTTCAGCCCGTCCCAGGTCAGCGGCACCTTGACGGCGATATTGGGTGCGATCCCGGCCAGCCGGCGGCCTTCGGCGATCATCTCGTCGGCCTGCAGCGCCACGACTTCGGCCGAGACGGGGCCCTCGACGAAGGAACAGATCTCCTTCGTGACCTCCAGGATGTCGCGACCCGATTTCAGGATCAGCGAGGGGTTGGTGGTCACGCCGTCGACCATTCCCAGGTCGTGCAATTCGCGGATTGCATCTACATCGGCGGTATCGACGAAGAATTTCATGCGCATCTCCCATTGGAACGTCAGGGGTGGTGACGGGGTGTCGCCGGCGGTATTACCGCAAACAGACCGTCGGCGGAAGGGCGGTCGGGCAAAAAGGTGTTTGCGCTAACAATGACAGAGCGGATGTTCGGCGCGGGCGAGACGGTGGCGGTGCTGACGACCGAGCCGCTGGGTCCCTTCCTCGACTACCGCGCGCCCGAAGGCGGGTGCGGCACCGGGGATTTCGTCGAGGTGCCGCTTGGCCCGCGCCGGGTGCTGGGCGTGGTCTGGGGCGCGGGCGAGGGGCGGATCGATCCAGCACGGTTGCGCAATATCGCCCGGGTGCTGGACGCCCGACCGATGCGCGCGGAACTGCGCAGCTTCCTGGCCCGCGCGGCCGATTACACGCTGACGCCGCTGCCCGCGATGCTGCGGCTGGCCACCCGCGCGCCCGGGCTTTTCGATCCGCCCGGCACGCGCCGGGTCTACAGGCTGGCCGGCCCGGTTCCGAACCGGCTGACCGATGCGCGCCATCGGGTGATCGAGGCGCTGCGCGATTTCGGCGGTGCGGCCGTGACGCTTTCGGAACTGGCCGAGGCGGCGGCCTGCGGCACCGGCGTGGTCAAGGGCCTGGTGAAACTGGGCGTCCTGGCCGAGGAGGAGGCGCCCCGCGACCTGCCCTATCCGCGGCTCGACCCGGCCGGCGCGCCGCGGCTGGCAGGCGACCAGATCGCCGCGGGCCGCGCACTGGTCGAGGCAGTGTCGGCCGCCGCCTACCGCGCCTTCCTGCTGAAGGGCGTCACCGGATCGGGCAAGACCGAGGTCTATCTCGACGCCGTGGCCGAGACGCTGCGGCAGGGTCGGCAGGCGCTGGTCCTGCTGCCGGAAATCGCGCTGACCGCCGATTTCCTGTCGCGCGTCGAGGCCCGTTTCGGGGCCAGGCCGGGTGAATGGCATTCCGGCGTGACGCAGACCGAACGGCGGCGGCTGTGGAAAATGGCGGCAACCGGCGATGTCGGGCTGGTTGTCGGCGCCCGCTCGGCCCTGTTCCTGCCCTATCAGTCGCTCGGGCTGATCGTGGTCGATGAGGAACACGACACCTCCTACAAGCAGGAGGAAGGCGTCCTCTACAACGCCCGCGACATGGCGGTGCTGCGCGCGGCGATCGTCGGCTGCCCGGTGGTGCTGGCCTCGGCCACGCCAAGCCTTGAAAGCTGGGCCAATGCCGAGGCCGGCAAATACACCCGCCTCGACCTGTCCGCCCGGTTTGGCACGGCCGAGATGCCGGGAATGCGGGCCATCGACATGCGGGCGGAAAGCCCGGCGCCGAACCGCTGGATTTCGCCGAAGCTGGCGCGCGGGGTCGAGGCGCGCCTTGCGGCCGGCGAACAGAGCCTGTTGTTCCTGAACCGGCGCGGCTATGCGCCGGTCACGCTCTGCCGTGCCTGCGGCGAGCAGGTGGGCTGCGACCATTGCGACGCGCGGATGGTGGAGCACCGCTTTCTCAAGCGGCTGGTGTGCCACCAATGCGGCGAGACCAAGCCCATTCCCGAAACCTGCCCCACCTGCGGGGTGGCGGGCAGGATGCATGCCGTCGGCCCGGGGGTCGAGCGGCTGGCGGAAGAGGTGGCGGAACGCTTCCCCGAGGCGCGGCTGGCGGTGCTGTCGAGCGATCTCTTCGGATCGGCGCGCGCGCTCAAGACGCAGATCGAGGCGATTGCGGCCGGCGGCGCCGATATCGTGATCGGCACGCAGATCGTGGCCAAGGGGCACAACTTCCCGCTGCTGACGCTGGTGGGGGTGATCGACGCCGACCTCGGGCTGCATGGCTCTGATCTGCGCGCGGCAGAGCGGACCTTCCAACTGATGCGGCAGGTGGCGGGCCGTGCCGGCCGTGCCGAACGCCCGGGTGAGGCCTGGCTGCAGACCCACCAACCCGAACATCCGGTGATCCGGGCCATCCTTGGCGGCGAGGAAGAGGCGTTCTGGAAGGCCGAGGCGGCAGAGCGCCGGCTGGCCGGCGTGCCGCCCTATGGCCGCATGGCGGGCATCATCCTCTCCGGTCCCGACCTGGCGCAGGTCTTCGAGCTTGGTCACGACCTCGCCCGCCGCAGCGGGCCGCTTCTGCGGGCTGGGGCCGAGGTCTTCGGCCCGGCGCCGGCACCCGTCGCCCGCGTTCGCGGCCGTCACCGCGTGCGGCTGCTGGTCAAGGCGCCGAAATCGGTGGCGTTGCAGCCGGCACTGACCGAATGGGTCGCCCAGGTCAAGGTGCCGGGCCAGTTGCGGCTGACGATTGACATCGATCCGCAAAGCTTCTTCTGACCGGCGGGACGGCCGCGCCCCTGTTCGGCCGGGCGATGCAGGCCGGTGCCGGTGCGGCGCAGGCGGGGCGGTTCTGGCGCGGGCTTGACTTCGGGCGGGCGCTTGGGTCTATCGGCGCGGATGGATTTGCCTCGGGAAGGGGAATGAAGATGCACGCCTATCGCAGCCATACCTGTGCGGGGCTCAACAAGGCCGATGTCGGCGAAACGGTGCGCCTGTCGGGCTGGGTCCACCGGGTGCGCGACCATGGGGGCGTGCTGTTCATCGACCTGCGCGACCATTACGGCATCACGCAGATCCTCTGCGATGGCGACAGCCCGGCGTTCAAGGCGCTGGAAGGCGTGCGCAGCGAATGGGTGATCTGCGTCGACGGCCGGGTGAAGGCGCGCGATGCGGCGCTGGTGAACCCCAAGATTCCGACCGGCGAGATCGAGGTCTATGTGACCGGGCTGGAGGTGCTGGGGCCGGCCGAGGAATTGCCGCTGCCGGTGTTCGGCGAGGTGGACTACCCCGAGGAAACCCGGCTGACCTATCGCTTTCTCGACCTGCGGCGCGAAGGGATGCACCGCAACATGATGTTGCGGTCAAACGTCGTGCGCTGGCTGCGGGGCAAGATGTGGGATCAGGGGTTCAACGAATTCCAGACGCCGATCATCACCGCCTCCAGCCCTGAAGGCGCGCGCGACTTTCTGGTGCCAAGCCGGCTGCATCCGGGCAAGTTCTATGCCCTGCCGCAGGCGCCGCAGCAGTTCAAGCAGCTGATCATGGTGGCGGGGTTCGACCGCTATTTCCAGATCGCGCCCTGCTTCCGCGACGAGGACCCGCGCGCCGACCGCAGCCCGACCGACTTCTACCAGCTTGATATCGAAATGAGTTTCGTCGAGCAGGAAGATGTCTTCGCCGCCGTGCAGCCGGTGTTGCAGGGGTTGTTCGAGGCATTCGGCGGCGGGCGCAAGGTCTATGCCGACTGGCCGCGGATTGCCTATCGGGACTCGCTCAAATGGTATGGCTCCGACAAGCCGGATCTGCGCAACCCGATCAGGATGCAGGACGTGTCGGAGCATTTCCGCGACTCCGGGTTCGCCATTTTCGCCAACCTCTTGAAGAACGAAGGCACCGAGGTGCGGGCCATTCCCGCGCCGAAGGGCGGCAGCCGCAAGTTCGCCGACCGGATGAACGCATTCGCCCAGAAAGAGGGTCTGCCAGGCATGGGCTATATCTTCTGGCGCGAGGCCGAGGATGGCAGCGGCATGGAAGCGGCCGGCCCGCTGGCCAAGAACATCGGGCCCGAGCGAACCGAGGCCATCCGCCAGCAGCTTGGCCTTGGCCTGGGCGACGCGGCCTTCTTCCTGGGCGGCAAGCCCGAGGTGTTTGAAGCGGTGGCCGGCAAGGCGCGGAACGAGATCGGCCGCGAGTTGGGCCTGACAGAGACCGACAGCTTCCGCTTCGCCTGGATCGTCGATTTCCCGATGTACGAGAAGACCGACGACGGCAAGATCGACTTTTCCCACAACCCGTTTTCGATGCCGCAAGGGGGGCTGGCGGCGCTGCAGGGCGATCCCTTGCAGGTTTATGCCTATCAGTATGATCTGGCCTGCAACGGCTATGAGGTCATCTCGGGCGGCATCCGCAACCACAAGCCCGAGATCATGTACAAGGCCTTTGAACTGGCCGGCTATCCGAATGACGAGGTGGACAAGCGGTTCGGCGGCATGGTCAAGGCGTTCAAATATGGCGCGCCGCCGCACGGCGGGTGCGCGGCAGGCATCGACCGTCTGGTGATGCTCTTGGCCGATACCACCAGCATCCGCGAGGTCATCATGTTCCCGATGAACCAGCGCGCCGAAGACCTGCTGATGAACGCGCCCTCTGACCCGACGCTGCAGCAGTTGCGCGACCTGAACCTGCGGGTGGTGCCGAAAGAGGCCTGAGGCCCGGCCGCATCACGAGGCAGTTGCGAATCTTCCCGCGCCGCCCGATGGTTGGTCTGGCCGGACGGACGGCGGGGGAGTGGCTGGCGATGGAAGATGTGGCACTGTTGGTGGCGCGCCTGTGCATGGGCGTGCCTTTCATCATCTGGGGTTTCTCGACAGC
>JACSRN010000093.1 GCA_014879735.1 Paracoccaceae bacterium | reverse complement strand
ACCTTGGTCCGGTCATTCCCACCAGGGGTCGATGGCAGCGATGTCGTCGTCGGACCAGCCGAAGTGATGCGCCATCTCATGCGTCATCACATGGGTCACCAGATCGGCCAGCGACACGTCGCCCCGTTCGGCCCATTCGTCCAGGATCGGCCGGCGGAACAGCCAGACCATATCGGGGTGGATCGGCTGATCGCTGACCGATTTTTCGGTCAGCGGGATGCCTTCGTAGAGCCCGGTCAGGTCGAATGGATCGTCCAGGCCCAGCGCCTCGACCATCTCGTCGGTGGGAAAATCCTCAACCCGCAACAGTACTTGTGTCGCGGGGTTGCGCCAGGGCTCTGGCAGGGTGGCGATGGCCTCGCGGGCCAGTTGCTCGATGAAGTCGAGCGAGGGGGCGATGGCATCGGGCGATGGGTTGGTCATGGTGCGAGGATAGACGCAGAATGACCTGGCCGGAAGGGGCGTCAGCCCCGGATGACCTGGCTGGAAGGGGCGTCAGCCCGGCCGGCCTGGCCCTGGCGGCAGATCCAGCCACAGGCTGCCGTCGCGATAGCCGCCACGGATTCGCCGCCCGGGGGTCTGCAGCGCGGGAAAGCCATCGATCCGGTCGCGGAAACGGTCGTTCGAGACGATGGCCGCCCCTGATTTCTGCGCGAAATCCAGCAGATAGGGATCGGCCGGCGTTCCCTTGGGCACCACCGTCACCCGGGCGCCCCGCAGCCCGGGTTGCCGCTGCAAGGCATCGCCATGCATGTATCTGCCGCCGAGGAGATAGCCCGCATTGGCGTCGAATATCACGCCCGCCTCATAGCCCGCAGCCCGCAATGCGGCAAGGACCTCGGCCACCGGCTCCAGCGAGGGGGTGCCGGTCTTCCAGTACATCACGTTGGACCCGTCGATCACCGCCGGCCGATGCCGCCGGCGCAGCCAGGCGCGAAGCACCAGAAGGATTGCGGCAAGCGCCACCGGCAAAAGCAGCAAGATCCCATCGGCCATGGCGGGATCAGGCTTTCTTCCGGCCGATCTTCGGTTCTGTCCCCGCCTTGATCCGGGCAAGGTTGGCGGCGTGGCGGATATAGACCAGGACCGTCAGGATCACGACCAGAAACAGCATCTGCCCTTCCTGGAACACCACCAGCCATGCCGAGGCCGAGGCCGCGGCAATCAGCGCCGCGGCCGAAGACATCCGGGTCAGCACGGCTGCGGCAAGCCAGGTCAGGCAACAGGCCAGCCCCACCGGCCAGGACAGCGCCAGCAGCGTGCCGAGGAAGGTCGCCACGCCCTTGCCGCCGCGAAAGCCCAGCCAGATCGGGAAAAGATGGCCCAGAAAGGCCGCCAGCGCCGCCACCTGCGCCGCATCCTCGGCCCCGGTCATGGCACGGGCGACCAGAACGGCCACGGCGCCCTTGGCCCCGTCCAGCAGCAGCGTTGCCAGCGCCGCGGCCTTGTTGCCGGTGCGCAGCACGTTCGTTGCGCCGATATTGCCCGAGCCGATCCTGCGCAGGTCGCCCAGGCCCAGCATCCGGGTGAGGATCACGCCAAAGGGGATCGACCCCAAGAGGTAGGACAGGACCGCAATCAGGATCAGCGTGTTGGTTCCCGTGACCAGTTCCGGCATGATCACCCCTCCGCTCGAAAGACCTGGTTGCCGCCGACCCAGGTCGCCAGCACCCGCCCCTCCATCCGCGCGCCGTCGAACGGCGTGTTCTTCGATTTCGAGCGCAGGCGGAAACGGTCCATCAAGAAGGGGGCGTCGGGATCGAACAGCACCAGATCGCCCGGAGCCCCTTCGGCCAGCCGGCCCTGCGGCAGGCCGAGGCGGTTCGCCGGGTTCAGCGCCATCGCCCGGAACAGTTGTGGCAACGAAAGATGCCCGCCGTGGTATAGCCGCATCGCCGCCGGCAGGATCGTCTCCAGCGCCACCGCGCCGGGCGCCGCCTCTTCGAAGGGCAGCCGCTTCGATTCCTCGTCGGCCGGGGTGTGGAAACTGGCGATCACGTCGATCAGCCCGTCGGCCAGCGCGGCGATCACCGCCTGCCGGTCGTCTTCCGACCGCAAGGGCGGCGTCAGCTTGAAGAAGGTGCGGTAATCGCCGACATCGAATTCGTTCAGCGTCAGGTGATGGATCGAGGTGCCGGCCGTGACGTCGAATCCCGCCTCCTTTGCCCGGCGCAGCGCGGGCAGGCTGCGGGCGGCGGTGATCTGGTCGGCGTGGTAGCGCGCGCCGGTCGCCTCGACCAGCGCCAGGTCGCGGTCCAGCCCCATCCGTTCGGCCAGCGGCGAAACCGAGGGCAGGCCGCGCAGCGAGGCGAACTTGCCCGAGGTGGCCGCCGCGCCGGCCGACAGGCCCGGATCCTGCGGATGGCCGACGACCAGCGCACCAAGGGAGCGGGCATAGATCAGCGCACGGCTAAGCGCCTTGGTATCGGCCGAAACCTGAAAGACATCGGTGAAGGCGACGGCCCCCGCATCGAGCAGGAAGCCGATCTCGGTCATCTCGTGTCCCTCGCGCCCCTTGGTCAGCGCCGCCATGTGGCGGATGCGGACCGGGCTTGACCCGGCAGCGCGGCGGGTGACGAATTCCAGCACCTCGGGCGTGTCGATCGAGGGCAGCGTGTCGGGCCGCGCGATCACCGTCGTCACGCCGCCCGCTGCGGCCGCCAGCCCGGCCGAGCGAAAGCTTTCGCGGTGGCGCTCGCCGGGTTCGCCGATCTTTACCCCCCAGTCGACGATGCCGGGGGCAAGGCATTTGCCGCCGCAATCGATTACCGTCGCCCCTTTCGGCGGCTTGGCCGCGGGGCCGGCAATGGCGCCATCGCGCAGCGTCAGGCTGCCGGGCGCGTCGGTTCCTGCCTCGGGGTCGATCAGGCGGGCGTTGATGAAATGCAGGATCATGCGTCCTCGATCCGGGTCTTGCCGCTGCCGGTGTAGGGCGCGGGCCCGGTGCTGTCTACGGTCCGCGCGGCGGGCGGGGCGCTCATTCCGGCGTTTCCTTCGGCTCCGGTCCGGCCAGTGCCGACAGCGCCTCACGAAAGATGCCGTAGACCTGCCGCGCCTCGGTGATCCGGACAAAGCCGATGCGCCTGCGTTCGACATAGCTGCGGGTCCGGCCGCGTCGCCCGCCTATGCCGGTGGTGGCGATGCCGCCGGCCGTGTCGGGGATGCCGATGCCGCCGCTGTCGCGCGGCGAGGGGTTGCGGAAGGTGTGCAGATGTTCCTCCACCGCGAACCAGACCGTGCCGGGGATGCCATCCTCCAGCGTCAGCCGCATGTCGGGGCCAAGCGGGTAGCGCTCGAGATTGCGCCGCCCGAAAAGCTCGGTTGCGACGAAGGCTGCCCGGTTGGTCAGGGTGTAATGGGTGCGGGCGCGGGCATGGGCGTCCCACAGCAGCCGGCCGAATACGAGGTAGAGCCCGACAAACAGGAATGGCAGTCCGAACAGCGGAAACAGGGACAGGACACCGCCTTGGCTGCCGGTCATCGTATAGGCCATGGCAATCCAGAACAGCGCGAAACCGGCGAAGACCAGGCCAAACGGCGTTCGACCGTCCCAGAGGTCGCGCCAGTCGATGCCGGCGGCGGGGCGACCCTGCCAGAGGATGGTTTCTCCAGGGCCGAGCAGGCCCTCCCAACCGACGGATGTGGGGGCATCGGCCATCTCAGCCACCGATCCAGACGAACAGCGCGGTGAAAACGGCAAGGCAGACCAGCACCACCGCTGCCACCCGGCCAGCCATGCGCATGTCTTCCTTCGTCGGCTTGCGCTCGGGGCCGGTCATGCCCTGACCCGCGCCGCGTCGATCCGGGCCAGGACGTCAGGACCATGGGCCAGGTATTTCATCAGGTACTTGTCGCCGGCGCCGGTGATCAGCACGACATCCCCGAGGAACAGCTTCACCCCGGCCAGCGTCGACAGCGGCACGATCCGCCCTCCGGGGCCGAGAATGCGGGTTTTCGTCAGCCGCCAGCTGTCGCCCATCACCTCGGATCGCAGGTAGAGCGCACGGATACCCACCGCCAGGATCGCGGCCAGCGGGCCGGTCCAGGGAAAGGGATTGCCGATGTACCACAGCACGCCATAGGCAAGCACGGCAAAGACCGCGGCAAGGATGGTGTTGTTCTTCCAGTAGATGGCGGGATCGGCCCGCCACTCGGCAAGGATCGCCTCGCCGTCCTCTGCCGCGACCGGGCGTCCCATCACCGGATCGGGGGCAATCGTCGCCGGGGGTTTTCTAGACATCGGCCTCTACCAGTTTGCGTCCGCGCTCTGCGCGCAGGTTCCGCGCCAGCAGATCCATGCAGGCCATCCGCACCGCGACGCCCATTTCCACCTGATCCTGAATGACGCTGCGGTTGATGTCATCGGCGATCTCGCCATCGATCTCGACGCCGCGATTCATCGGCCCGGGATGCATCACGATGGCATCGGGCTTCGCAACCGAAAGCTTGTCGGCATCCAGCCCGTAGCGGTGGTAATATTCCCGCATCGACGGCACGAAGCCGCCGTCCATCCGTTCCCGCTGCAGCCGCAGCATCATCACCACATCGGCGTCCTGCAGGCCTGCGCGCATGTCGTCATAGACCTCGCAGCCCAGGTCGGCAAAGCCGGGGGGCATCAGCGTCGGCGGCCCGATCAGGCGCAGGCGGTTTTCCATCTTGCCCAGAAGGATCAGGTTCGACCGTGCCACCCGCGAATGCGCGATATCGCCGCAGATCGCAATGGTCAGCCGCTGCAGCCGCCCCTTGGCCCGCCGGATCGTCAGCGCATCGAGAAGCGCCTGCGTCGGATGTTCGTGCCGCCCGTCGCCGGCGTTCAGGACGGCGCAGTTGACCTTGGATGCCAGCAGGTTGACCGCCCCCGAGGAGGGATGCCGCACCACCAGCAGGTCGGGGTGCATCGCGTTCAGCGTCAGCGCGGTGTCGATCAGCGTCTCGCCCTTCTTCACGCTCGACAGGGCTACGGCCATGTTCATGACATCGGCGCCCAGCCGTTTGCCCGCCAGTTCGAAACTGGCCTGGGTGCGGGTGGAATTCTCGAAGAACATGTTGATCTGGGTCATCCCGGCCAGGGCGTCCGAGGATTTCACCGTCCGCCGGTTCAGGTCGACATAACGCTCGGCCAGATCGAGGATCGTGGTGATTTCCAGCGGGGCGAGCGGTTCGATGCCCAGAAGGTGGCGGGCGCGGAAGGTCATGGGCGGCTCCCTTCGGTTTCGGTCTTCTATGGCAAAGGCCGGCGCGCGGGGCAAGCGGGGATGGGCCTGTCGGGCATTTCGGCCGCCGCCGGCAGAGGTCGGACGCAAGACCGGCCGACTGGCCAGGAAGATGCTGCGGCTGTGGGCTGGCCGGCCGCACGGCAAGGGCCTAATCTGCGCGCCATGGGAATCGCCACCGAAATTCTGGCCGACTGGGATGCCGCGCTGGCCGCGCTGGAATGGCAGCTTGACTGCGGCGCCGACGAGACGCTGGCCGAAGCGCCGGTCGACCGTTATGCGCTGGCCCAGGCCGATGCCACCCGGCGGGCCGAGGCGCCGGAGCGACCCGCGGCACCGCCGCCCGGCGCGGCCGCGCCGTCCGCCGCCATGCCGCCCTCGGCCGCGCCGCCGCATGAGCCGCCGCCGGGTCCCGATCCGGTCGCCGAGGCGCGCGCCGCTGCGGCCCGGGCCCATACGCTGGAGGATCTGCGCGAGGCGGTGCATCGCTTCGACCTTTGCGAACTGAAGAAGGGCGCCCGCAACACCGTCTTTGCCGATGGCAATCCCAAGGCCCGGGTCCTGATCCTGGGCGAGGGGCCGGGCCGCGAGGAAGATCTGGAAGGCCGGCCCTTCGTCGGCCGCGCCGGGCAGCTGCTGGACCGGATGTTCGCGGCGATCGGCCTGTCGCGCAGCGCGCCGGATCCCGAACGAGCGCTCTACATCACGAATGTCGTCTTCTGGCGCCCGCCCGGCAACCGCGACCCCGAACCGGCCGAAATCGCCATGATGAAACCGTTCATCGACCGCCATATCGCGCTGGTCGACCCCGAGGTCGTCGTTGCCATGGGCAATACGCCGCTTTTCGCGCTGACCGGGCAGCGCGGGATCATGCGGGCGCGGGGCATCTGGCGGCAGACCCATGGCCGGCCGCTGCTGCCGATGGCGCATCCGGCCTATCTGTTGCGCAATCCGTCGGCCAAGCGCGAATCCTGGGCCGATCTTCTGGCGCTGCAGGCCCATCTCAGGGCGCCGAAATGAACAGGATTGCGCCCGCCCATGCCGCCTCTGTGCCGCCAACCCCTGCCTCTGAGGCCCCATGTTTCCCGTCGACGCGCTGACCCTTGCCGCCTTCATCCCTGCCGGCCTTGCATTGAACCTGACGCCGGGGGCGGATCTGATGTTCGTCCTGGCGCAGGGCCTGCGCGGGGGCACCCGCGCCGGGATGGCGGCAAATCTGGGCATTGCCGCGGGTTGCCTGGTCCATGTCGCCCTGGCGGCGCTGGGGCTGGCGGCGCTGCTGCATGCCTATCCTGCGGCCTTCGAGGCGGTACGCTGGGGCGGGGTATTCTATCTGTTGTGGCTTGCCGTGAAATCCTGGCGCGCCCCGCCGCCGGCCGAGGCGCAGGCCACCCCCGCGCCGCTGTGGCGGATCTTCCGAGAGGCGCTGGTGGTGAACATCCTGAACCCCAAGGTCGCGCTGTTCATCCTGGCCTTCCTGCCGCAATTCGTGGTGCCCGCACGCCCGGTGCTGCCGCAGTTCGCCATTCTCGGGCTGGTGTTCTGCGCTGGCGGCCTGCTGGTCAATGGCGCGGTGGCGCTGTTCTCCGGCCGGCTGGGCCGGCTCCTGCGACAGGACCGGGCGGCACGGGCGCTGAACCGGCTGTCGGCCGGGATTTTCACCCTGCTGGCCCTGCGGCTGGCCCTGATGGAGCGGACATGACCCCTGCCGAACGAGATTTCATTCCGGTCCGCATCGCGGTGCTGACGGTCTCCGACAGCCGCAGCCTGGCCGAGGACAGGTCCGGCGACACGCTGGTCGAGCGGTTGACCGGCGCCGGCCATGTGCTGGCCGCCCGTCATATCCTGCCGGACGACCGCGCCGCCATCGCCGCATGGCTGCGGATCTGGGTCGCCGATCCCGGGATCGACGTGATCCTGTCGACGGGGGGCACCGGGCTGACCGGCCGCGACGTTACGGTCGAGGCCCATCGCGATGTCTACGAAAAGGAGATCGACGCCTTCGCCACGGTATTCGCCATGGTCTCGATGCAGAAGATCGGCACCTCGGCCATGCAGAGCCGGGCCTGTGGTGGGGTGGCGGGCGGCACCTATCTCTTTGCCCTTCCAGGCAGCCCGGGCGCCTGCCGCGATGCCTGGGACGAGATCCTCGTCCGGCAACTCGACTACCGGCACCGGCCCTGCAATCTGGTCGAGATCTTCCCGCGCCTAGAAGAGCACAAGCGCCGCAAATAGGCCAGCACCATTGCCGGCCCGGCCTGTGGCGACTCTTGGAGGACGATCCGGGCTTGTTATTCCCCCGGCCATAAGCCGGCACGGCCTGCCGGCCGCGTCGAAACCTCCGGCGCGTCGAAACCCCGCAGCGCCGGCACCTCACGGCCGGCTGCAAGCCCAGGGTCTCTGCGCCAGGGTCTCTGCGCGCGCAGGGACCCGTGCGGTTGTCCCGCCCGCGCACGCCCCGGCCGCCCCGAACCCGTCCGGCCCCGTAGATCTAGCGGCGGCGGTCGCGCCGGGCGCTCATCGGCTGGAAGGCCACGCCGACATGCGCCTCGCAATAGGGTTTGCCCGGCAGCGAGGGCAGGCCGCAGAACCAGAAATCCTCGGTCGCCGGATCGCCGATCGGCCATTTGCAGGTGCGCTCGGTCAGTTCCATCAGCGTCAGCCGGCGCGCCCGCTTCTCCACCTCGCGCACCGAGGCCAGCGCCTCGGGGCTGATCTCGTTCAGACTGGGTTGTGGCGGCAGCGGCTGGCCGGCGGGGACGATGGGCTTGCGGATCGGCATCGGCGTGACATTGGTCGCCGGCGCTGCCGCCGCAGCAGGTGCGGCGGGCGCAGCGGTCCGTTCGGTCGGGCGCGGCTGCGCCTGGGCCGCCGTGGGCTGCGCCGCGGCCGGCGTTGCGGTCGATGCCTCTGCCCGTGCCTCGGCCGATGCGGCTGTGGGTTCGGCGCGCGCTGGCGCTGCGGCGGGCGTGCCGGGGGCTGCAGCCTCGTCCTCGTCCTTGCCGCCGACACGGTTCGACAGGCCAAGGCGATGGACCTTGCCGATCACCGCATTGCGGGTGACGCCGCCCAGTTCCTTGGCGATCTGACTGGCAGACTGCCCCTCGGCCCACATGTGCTTGAGCGTCTCGACCCGCTCGTCCGTCCAGGACATCTGTCACTCCGCCTGTCTGATCAATCGCGCCATTCTAGCGGTTCACCCCGCAGGGCCGCAAGGGCGCGTCACCGCACCGCGACCGCTCGCCGCAAAAACGCTTCCCCCCTGCGGAAAAACCGGCTATCGGGGGCAGATGACCATGACCGTGCCGCATATCCCTGCCACACGACGCCGATAGGGCGATGGTTTCGGCCTGCCCGGCCGCCAGAACAGGGCATCCCCGTTGACACCTGCATTGCCCCGGCCTTACGGCTAGGGCTTCCCGTTTCCGAAGGTCATTCGCCGATGATTGCTGCCGTCCTGCCGACTTACAACCGCGCACCGCTTGCCTTTGCCAGGGGTGAAGGAAGCTGGCTGTTCACGGAGGACGGGCAGCGATACCTCGACCTCGGCTCGGGGATCGCCGTCAATGCGCTGGGCCATTGCCCGCCCGAACTCGTCGAGGTGCTGACCCGGCAGGCCGGCCGGCTCTGGCATGTCTCGAATGTCTATACGATCCTCGAGCAGGAGGCGCTGGCCGAGCGTCTTGTGGCCCATACCTTCGCCGATACGGTCTTCTTCACCAATTCCGGCACGGAAACCGCCGAACTGGCGATCAAGATGGCGCGGAAATACCATTCCGACAACGGCCAGCCCGGCCGTATCGCCTTCGTCGCCCTGGAAGGCGCCTTCCACGGCCGCTCTACCGGCGCCATTGCCGCTGCCGGGTCGGAGAAGATGGTCAAGGGGTTCGGTCCGCTGATGCCGGGGTTCTCGCACCTTCCCTGGGGCGATTGGGAGGCGCTTCTTGCGGCCGTCACCGATGAGATCTGCGCCGTGATCGTCGAGCCGATCCAGGGCGAGGGCGGCATCCGCCCCGTCCCCGATCAGGTCCTGCGCGACCTGCGCGCGAAATGCGATGCGACCGGCACGCTGCTGATCTTTGACGAGGTGCAATGCGGCATGGGCCGCACGGGGCGGCTTTTCGCCCATGAATGGGCCAATGTCGCCCCCGACATCATGATGGTGGCCAAGGGCATCGGCGGCGGCTTTCCGCTGGGCGCGCTGCTGGCCACCGAACGCGCCGCCAGCGGCATGACGGCAGGCACCCACGGCTCCACCTATGGCGGCAATCCGCTGGGCTGCGCGGTCGGGGCCAGGGTTGTCGACATCGTGTCCGACCCCGCCTTCCTGGCCGAGGTCGGCCGCAAGGGTGCGCTGCTGCGCCAGGGGCTGGAAGGGCTGGTCGCCGCCCACCCCAAGGTCTTCGAACAGGTGCGGGGCGAAGGGCTGATGCTGGGGCTGAAATGCCGCATCCCCAACACCGATCTGGTCAGGGCCGGCTATGCTGCCGGATTGCTGACCGTCGGTGCGGCCGACAACATGGTCCGCCTGTTGCCCGCCCTCAACATCCCCGATGAAGACATCGCCGAGGCGCTGCGACGGCTGGATCAGGCTGCCACCGCCGTCACCCCGACCTGATTTCATCCGTCCGAAAATATCCCACGGGGGTCCGGGGGGGTGAACCCCCCGGCCGCCGGTCAAAAAGCGAAACGTCATGAACCACTTTCTCGATATCCACAAGACCGACCCTGCCGCCCTGCGGACCATGATCGACTCTGCGCTTGCCATGAAGGCCGCGCGCAACGGCCGCCCCAAGGGCAGCCCCGACGACGACCGGCCGCTCAAGGACCGCATGGTCGCGCTGATCTTCGAAAAACCCTCGACCCGCACCCGCGTCAGTTTCGATGTCGGCGTGCGGCAGCTGGGTGGCCAGACCATGGTGCTGTCGGGCAAGGAAATGCAGCTTGGCCATGGCGAGACCATCGCCGATACCGCCCGCGTGCTGTCGCGCTATGTCGATCTGATCATGATCCGCACCTTCGAGGAGGCGACGCTCCTGGAGATGGCCGAACACGCCACCGTGCCGGTGATCAACGGCCTGACCAACCGCACCCATCCCTGCCAGATCATGGCCGATGTGATGACCTATGAGGAACACCGCGGCCCGATCGGTGGCCGCAAGGTGGTGTGGTGCGGCGATGGCAACAATGTCTGCGCCTCCTTCCTGCACGCCGCCGGCCAGTTCGGCTTCGACTTCACCTTCACCGGCCCCGAGACGCTGGACCCCGAAGACCGCTTCGTCGCCTTCGCCCGCGACAAGGGATCGAAAGTCACCATCCAGCGCGACCCCTTCACCGCCGTCGAAGGCGCCGATCTGGTGGTGACGGACACCTGGGTCTCGATGCACGACCCCGAATCCGCCAAGGAACGCCGCCACAACCAGTTGCGCCCCTATCAGGTGAACGAGATGCTGATGAGCCGGGCCAAGCCCGACAGCCTGTTCATGCATTGCCTGCCCGCGCATCGCAACGACGAGGCGACCAGCGCGGTGATGGACGGCCCGCATTCGGTGATCTTCGACGAGGCGGAAAATCGCCTTCATGCGCAAAAGGCGATCCTGCGCTGGTGCCTGGGGCTTTAAGGGGGGCGAGGGGCATGGCCACGGGCCTTCTGTGCATCGACATGCAGATGGGGATGGCCGAGCGTATCGCCTCGGGCCGCCCGCTGGCCAATCCGCAGGCCGAGGTACGGATCGCGGCGCTGCTGGCGCTGTTTCGTGCCCGCGGCCTGCCGGTCATACATGTTCACCACGACGAAGCTGGAACGCCCTTCGCCCGTGACATGCCGACCGGGGCGCCGATGCCCTGCGCGCTTCCCCTGCCGGGCGAGGCGGTGCTGTGGAAATCGCGCTCCTCCGCCTTCGCGGGCACCGGGCTTGATGCCCATCTGCGACAGGCCGGCATCGACCGGCTGGTTGTCATCGGCGCGGTGGCGGCCTTCTGCGTGACATCGACGGTGCGCGCCGCCGCCGACCTCGGCTTCGGGGTGATCCTGCCGGGCGATGCGCTTCTGGCCTTCGACATCGCCGCCCATGACGGTGGCCGGATCGACCCAGAAACGGTACTGCGAGTGACGCTGTCCCTGCTCGGGGCCGATTTCGCGCAGCTGGTGACGGCGGATCAGGTCGCCGGGCGCATCTGATCGTGCCGGGCGATCCCGTCCGCCGCCTGCGCGCGGCCGGCAAGGCCCGCCACCAGCACCAGAAGCAGCGCCAGCGCGGCATAGGTCGGGCGGAATCCGGCATGTTCGGCGAAAAAGCCGATGCTGCCCGGGGCAACCAGAATGCCGGCATAGCCGACCATCGTCACCGCCGAGATCGCGCTGCCCGCGGCATGGCCAGGCCAGTTCCCGGCTGCCGAGAACAGGATGGGCACCATGTTCGCCACGCCGAAACCCGCCAGCATGAAGCCCAGGATCGCCACCGGCGCGGCAGGCGCCAGCGCCGCCAGCATCAGCCCGCCCGCCCCGATCAGCCCCGAGACGCGCAGCGTGCGCACCGCGCCGAACCGGTTGCGCAGCGCATCGCCGGCAAAACGCACCGTTGCCATCGCTCCGGAAAACAGCGCGAAACCCAGGCCCGCCTGCAGGGTTCCCGCCCCCAGCTCCTGCCCGAGGTAAAGCGCACCCCAATCCAGAACGGCACCCTCGGGCACCATCGAGAACAGCGCCATCGCGCCAAGCAGCCAGATTCCCGCCTCGCGCGGGACCAGCCGGGTCCGGGGCGCCACGCCGGCCTCGGTCACGGCCGGATGCGGCGGCTCGCCGCGCAACAGCGGCATCGCCGCCAGCACAACCGCCAGGGCCACCGCCGCGACGGCCAGCGCCTGTGCGGTGGCGCCCCAATGCGCGATGGCCCACGCCCCCGCCGTGCCGCCGAAAAAGCCGCCAAGGCTCCAGAACCCGTGCGACGAGGACATGATCGCATAGCCCAGCCGCCGCTCGACCTCGACGGCATTGGCGTTCATCGCCACATCCATGCTGCCGATCATCGCCCCGAACAAGGCCATCGCCAGCCCCAGCAGCCAGACCGAGGGGGCCAGAACCACCAGCGGCAGCACCGGCACGATGGTCAGGGCAAAGACGCCGAGCACCCGGCGCGAACCATAGCGTGCGATCAGCCGACCGGTGAACAGCATGGCCGACACCGCACCCAGCCCAAGAAGGATGATCAGCCCGCCCAGCGTCGCCTCGCCGATGCCGTGCCGCGGCAACAGCAACGGAATCTGCGGCGCCCAGGCGCCGGTGACAAAGCCGTTCGCCGCGAATGTCGCCGCCACGGCCCAGCGGGCATTCCTTGCCTCGATCCGGGTCATTCGCCCCTCCTGTTTGCGCAAACTCCCCTAGCGCGCCGCCGCGTCGGGGAAAAGACCGGGCGTTGTCACGTCTCGTTTCGATGCTGCAACAGGCGTGCCGCTTCCTCTTGATCAAAATACCCCCGCCGGAGGCTCCCGCAGGCCGTATCTGGCGCCGGCCCCGCCGGTCAGAGCCAGCGGTCGCGGCCGCTGCCCGCTGCCGTCGCAACCGAGGCATGACCCTCGCGCTCCAGAATCGCATCGAGGCCATGCAGGATTCCGGGGACCAGCGACAGGCCATTGTAGATCATCGCAGTATAGATCTGCAGGGCCGAGGCACCGGCGCGGATCTTCTCCCAGGCCTCCTCGGCTGACGATATGCCGCCCACCCCGATCAAGGGCAGCCGCCCGGCGGTCAGTTGCGACAGACGCGCCAGCACCCGCGTCGAACGTTCGAACAGCGGTGCGCCGGACAGCCCGCCGGCCTCGCCGCGCTGGGCCGAGCGCAGCCCCTCGCGCGCAAGCGTGGTGTTGGTGGCGATGATGCCGGACAGGCCCGAGGCCAGCGCCACCTCGGCGATCTGCGCCAGATCTTCCTCCGTCAGGTCGGGGGCGATCTTCAGAAACACCGGAATCGGCCGGGGCAGGGCGGCGCGGGCCTGCATCACCCCAGCCAGCAAGGCCGACAGCGCCGCCGCGCCCTGCAGGTCGCGCAGGCGTTCGGTGTTGGGCGAGCTGACATTCACCGTCGCGAAATCGACATGCGGGCCGCAGACGGCCAGCACGCGGGCGAAATCGGCGGCACGATTCGCGCTGGTCTTGTTCGCGCCAAGGTTCAGCCCGACGGGCACCGGGCTGCGGCGGCGTGCGGCCAGCCGGGTGGCAATCGCCTCGGCACCCTGGTTGTTGAAGCCGAAGCGGTTGATCGCCGCGCGGTCCTCGCCCAGCCGGAACAGCCGCGGCCTGGGGTTGCCGGGCTGGGGCAGGGGGGTCGCCGCGCCGACTTCGAGAAAGCCGAACCCCGCGCGCGCAAGCGGCCCCAGCGCCACGGCGTTCTTGTCATAACCCGCCGCAAGGCCCAGCGGATTGGGCAGCGCAAGCCCGGCCAGATCGACGGTCAGCCGCGGCGACGTGACCGGCCCGGGCAGCGGCACCAGCCCGGCCCGCAGCGCGATCAGCGACAGGCCATGCGCCCGCTCGGGATCCATCCGATGCAGAAGCGACAGCCCCAGCGCCTCGATCCGGTTCACCACAGGCCCTCGGGGAAGATATGGCCGGTGGCGCCAAGGGGCAGGGACTTGTCCCAGACCACCTCGGCCAGGCGCAGCGGCCGATAGAGATGCGGAAACAGCGCCCCCCCCCGCGAGGGTTCCCATTTCAACGCGGCGCCCAGCCGCTCGGCCTCGAAGGCGACGAGGACAAGGTCGCTTTCGGTTGCGAACCATTTCGCGGCGGTCTCGGCCACCTGTGCCGCGGTGGAGAAATGGATGAAACCATCGGCCAGATCGACCGGCGCTCCCGCCGTTTCGCCGGCGGCGCGGAAGGCGTCCCATTCGGGGCGGCGGAAAATCTTGAAAATCAGCATGCCGGTGCATTGCACCGCTTTCGTCCGTGGGTCAAGGATTGCCCGCGCATGCCGCGGGGATGGCTGTTTCATGCGCAGGGCGAAGGCCTTTGTGCGATGGGGCTTTGACAGGCCGCCTGCCCGCGCGCCAGACTGGCGCATCACAACATGGAGATCATGATGCAGCGGAAATTTCTCGCTACGGTTGCGGCACTGGCCCTGGGGGCCGGCGCGGCACAGGCCGATTACACGCTGACGATCCTGCATACCAACGACTTCCATGATCGGTATGAGCCGATCTCGAAATACGATGGTCCCTGCGCGCCCGAGGACAACCAGAAGGGCGATTGTTTCGGCGGTTCTGCCCGGCTGGTGACGGCGCTGGCCGAAGCACGGGCCAAGGCGCCCAATTCGATCCTTGTCGATGGTGGCGACCAGTTCCAGGGGACGCTGTTCTATACCTATTACAAGGGCAAGATGACGGCCGAGTTCATGGGCCGCCTCGGCTATGATGCGATGACGGTGGGCAACCACGAATTCGACGATGGCCCCGCGGTGCTGGCAGGATTTATCGACGCGGTGGAGTTTCCGGTGCTGATGTCGAATGCCGATATCAGCATGGAGCCGGCGCTGAAGGACAAGATCCTGAAGTCGACGGTGATCGAGAAGGGCGGCGAGAAGATCGGTCTGATCGGGCTGACACCCATCGACACGCCCGAGATCGCCAGCCCCGGCAAGAACGTGATCTTCACCGATCCGGTCGGCGCCGTTCAGGCCGAGGTCGACCGGCTGACGGCCGAGGGGGTGACGAAGATCATCGTGCTGTCGCATTCCGGCTATCTGGTCGATCAGCGGGTTGCCGCCGGGACGACCGGCGTCGATGTCATCGTCGGCGGCCATGACAACACCTATCTGTCGAATGTCAGCGAAGATGCCGTCGGCCCCTATCCGACGATGGTGGGCAAGACGGCCATCGTCCAGGCCTATGCCTATGGCAAGTTCCTCGGTGCGCTCGACGTGACCTTCGACGACAAGGGCGAGATCGTCTCGGCCTCGGGCGAGCCGCTGATCATGGACAAGGCCGTTGCCGAGGACGAGGCGACGGTCGGGCGCATCGCCGAACTGGCCCAGCCGCTGGACGAGATCCGCAACAAGGTGGTCGCCGAATCGGCCGAGGCCATCGAGGGCAACCGCGACATCTGCCGCCAGATCGAATGCACGATGGGCAATCTGGTGGCGGATGCCTCGCTGGACCGGGTCAAGGATCAGGGTGTCGCCATCGCGCTGGTGAACTCGGGCGGGTTGCGCGCCTCCATCGACGCCGGCCCCGTGACCATGGGCGAGGTCCTGACGGTGCTGCCGTTCCAGAACACGCTGTCGACCTTCGAAATCTCGGGCAAGGTGCTGCTTGAGGCGCTGGAAAACGGCGTCAGCCAATATGAGGAGAAGGCCGGCCGGTTCCTGCAGGTGGCGGGGATGAAGTACAGCTTCAACCCGACGCTGCCCGCAGGCAGCCGCATCACCGGCGCCGAGGTGCAGGCGGCGGATGGCAGTTGGCAGCCGGTCGATGCGGCGGCAAGCTATCTGGTGGTCGCGAACAACTATGTCCGCACCGGCGGCGACGGGTTCAAGATGTTCGTCGATGCGGCCAAAGCCTATGATTTCGGCCCCGATCTGGCCGATGTGGTGGCCGAATACCTGGCCAAGGCGGGACCCTACAAACCCTATACCGATGGCCGCATCGTGAAGGAATGATCCTGCGGGGCGCGGGCCGATGCGCCCGCGCCCTTGCCGCGGCCCTGGGCCGATTGGCCAGTTCCACCGCGCGCACCGGGTGCTTGCACAGCGGGGGCGAAGCGTCTATCTGTGGCCAAGGCGGCTTGGGCTGCCGGCCCCGGGGCGGGCGTTGTGTAATGGTAAGACCCTAGCCTTCCAAGCTAGAGACACGGGTTCGATTCCCGTCGCCCGCTCCAATCGTTCATCCAGATCCCGGTTTCGTCCTGGCGGCATCGGCCGAAGGCCGGCCTTGCCGGTGCCAGTGCCGCCCGTCCCCGTACAAGCGCCGCCGTGCTACTCAAGGGGCTGCCTCAAGGGCTGCGACCGCGCTCCACCGTGCGGCGCCCGTAGCCGTCCCGCCCCGGTGCGGGTGCGGGATGGCGCGGCGGAACGGATGCGCGGGCCGGCATCCTGCTGCGCTGGCCGGCAGTTTCAGCCTACAGCCGGTCGGGCTGGGGAAATCCCAGGATGTGATAGCCGCCATCGACATGGACCACTTCGCCGGTCGTCGCCGCGCCGTAATCCGAGCAGAGCCAGGCCGCCGTGCCGCCGATCGTGCCCAGCGTGGCATTGGCGCGCAGGGGGGCGTTTTCCTCGGTGTGGCGAAATGTCGCACGAGCGCCGCCGATGGCAGAACCGGCCAGCGTTTTCATCGGCCCGGGGCTGATCGCATTCACCCGCACGCCCTGCGGCCCCAGGTCGTTCGCCAGATAGCGTGTTGCCGATTCCAGCGCGGCCTTGGCCACGCCCATCACGTTGTAGTTCGGCGCGATCCGGGTCGAGCCCTGGAAGGTCAGCGTGATCAGGCTGCCGCCATCGGGCATCAGGGCCGCGGCCCGGCGGGCGATATCGATGAAGCTGAAGCACGAGATGTTCAGCGAGTTCAGGAAATTCGCCCGCGTGGTGTTGATGAAGCGGCCGGTGAGTTCGGTCTTGTCCGAATAGGCGATGGCGTGGATCAGGAAATCGAGCTTTCCCCAGCGATCCGCCAGCTGGGCAAAGCAGGCATCCAGCGAGGCCTCGTCGGTAACGTCGACATCGACCAGCAGATCCGAGCCGACGGCTGCCGCCAGCGGCGCCACCCGTTTGCCGAAAGCCTCGCCCTGATAGGAAAACGCCAGATCCGCACCTTCGGCGCGCAGTGCCGAGGCAATGCCCCAGGCAATGGAACGGTCGTTCGCGACACCCATCACGAGGCCGCGTTTCCCCTGCATCAGTTCGGCCATGGCCGTCTCCCTCGTCTTCAGCCGATGTATCGGCTCATCGCCAGCGTCGCATTGGTGCCGCCGAAACCGAAGGAGTTCGACAGCACCCCGTCGATCTCGACGCCCTCGCGCAGCGTCGTGACCACCTCGCCCTCGCGCAATGCGGGGTCGGGGGTGATCACATTGGCCGAGGCGGCAATGAAACCGCCCTGCATCATGATCAGCGAATAGATGGCTTCGTGCACCCCGGTTGCGCCCAGCGAATGGCCGGTCAGCGACTTGGTCGAAGCGATGGGCGGTGTGTTGCCCTCGCCAAAGACGCGGCGGATCGCTTCGAGTTCGGTGATGTCGCCGACCAAGGTCGAGGTGCCGTGGCTGTTGATATAATCGATCCGGCGGCCCTGGGGCAGGGTCGACAGCGCCAGCCGCATCGAGCGTTCGCCGCCCTCGCCCGAGGGCGCCACCATGTCGTAGCCGTCGGAGGTGGCGCCGTACCCCGTGACCTCGCCATAGATTTTCGCGCCCCGGGCCAGGGCATGGTTCAACTCTTCCAGCACCACGACCCCGCCGCCGCCGGCGATGACGAAACCGTCGCGGTTGGCATCATAGGGCCGCGAGGCCAGTTCGGGCGTGTCGTTGTATTTCGACGACATCGCCCCCATCGCGTCGAACAGGCAGGAAAGGGTCCAGTCCAGTTCCTCGCCGCCGCCGGCAAAGACCACATCCTGCTTGCCCATCTGGATCAGTTCGGTGCCATTGCCGATGCAATGCGCCGAGGTCGAGCAGGCCGAGGTGATCGAATAGTTGACCCCCTTGATCCGGAACGGCGTGGCAAGGCAGGCCGAAGTCGTCGACGACATGCCCTTCGTCACGCCGAACGGGCCGATCCGCTTGGGACTTCCGTTTTCGCGCACGATGTTATGCGCCTTGAAGAAGGACTTGGTCGACGGTCCACCAGAGCCGACGATGATGCCCGTCCGCTCGTTCGAGACCTCGGCAGGTGCAAGGCCGGAATCCTCGATCGCCTGTTTCATGGCGATGAAGTTATAGGCCGCGCCATCGCCCATGAAGCGCAGGTCGCGCTTGTCGATGTGGTCCTCGACCACGATCTTCGCCGTGCCGTGAACCTGGCTGCGAAAGCCCCGTTCGGCATAATCGGGTGCGAAGACGATCCCGGATTTCCCGGCCCGGAGGCTGGCTTCCACCTCGGACACCGAATTGCCGATGGGCGAGACGATGCCAAGCCCGGTAATGACGACACGACGCATTGGGCTTTCCTTTGCCAGGGGTCAGGAGGTCGACAGCGCGACCTTCATGTCCTTCACCAGATAGATGGTTTCGCCATCGGCTTCCACCCGGCCATCGGCAACCCCCATCGTCAACCGACGGGTTTGCACGGCCTTGGTGAAATCGACATGATAGCGCAGCATCTTGCGGTCGGGGCGGACCATGCCGGTCAGCTTTACCTCGCCCACGCCCAGCGCATAGCCGCGTCCCTGCCAGCCGCGCCAGCCCAGATTGAAGCCGGTCAGCTGCCACAGCCCGTCAAGACCAAGGCAGCCGGGCATGATCGGATTGCCGGGAAAATGGCAGGCGAAGAACCACAGATCCGGCGTGATGTCGAATTCCGCCACCACATGGCCGCGGCTGTGTTCGCCGCCATCTTCCGAAATGTCGGTGATGCGGTCCATCATCAGCATGGGGGGTTCGGGCAACTGGGCATTGCCGGGGCCGAACAGCTCGCCGCGTGCGCAGGCGAGCAATTGCTCCCGGTCGAAACTGGTCGGAAAACGCCCCATGGGCCTGTGTACCCCCCTCAGGTCTGCTGACTCTCTGTTACAGAGCGGCAGGGCGAAGGGCAAGGGCGCGGCAGTGCCGCGGGCGGGAGGGTGGAATCCGGTTGAATCCGATGGCGGCACAATCCTATATTTGTCAAACGTCTTGGCCCGGAGCGGGCAAAGTCATGAAGGATCGGCGAAATGGCGCTGACGACCGAAACCGGAACGGGGCTGGACCGGCCCGCGGCCTGGCTGGAACAGGGCGGCCTGCGTCCGACGCGGCAGCGGCTGGCGCTGGCAGCCTTGCTGATGGGCGATGGCAAGGACCGTCATGTCACCGCCGAAAGCCTGTATGACATGGCCGGCGCTTCGGGCGAGAGGGTCAGCCTTGCCACCGTCTACAACACACTGCGGGCCTTCTGCCAGGCGGGCCTGGTGAACGAAGTGGTCGTCGACGGTTCCAAAAGCTATTTCGACACCCGGATCGACGATCATCCGCATTTCTACTGGGAAGACAGCGGCATGCTGACCGATGCGCCGAAGGAAGCGCTGGAGATCTCGCATCTGCCGGCCCCGCCCGAAGGCACCGAGATCGCTCGTGTCGAGGTGGTGATCCGGCTGAAACGCGCCTGACGCGCGCCATCCCGGCGTCGCGGGCCTGGGGCAGGGCTTCGGAGTATGGGCGTCGCTCTGCCGCGCCGCGGGCGTCAGCGGAAGCGGTCGACCAGGCGCTGCAGCGGGCTGCGGCCATCGGCGGGGGACGCAGCCGTCACGGCGGGTTTTTCGTCTTTCGCCGCACCACCGCCAGACCGGGGCGGCGTCACGCGCAGGCTGACCGCATTCATGAAGCGCACGCCGTCCCCGGCGGCAAGCGCCTCTGCCCCGTCGGAGATGCCACGCAGCAGATCGTCCAGCCAATCCTGATCCGCCTTGGCAAAATCGTGCAGCACATAGCCTGCGACCGCATCCTTGTGTCCGGGGTGGCCGATCCCCAGCCGCACCCGGCCATAGGCCTCGCCCAGGTGGGCATGGATCGAGCGCAACCCGTTGTGCCCGGCATGGCCGCCGCCCTGCTTCATCCGGCATTTTCCCGGTGCAAGATCCAGTTCGTCGTGGAAGACGATGATGTCGGCCGGTGTCAGCTTGTAGAAATCCGCCGCGGCGCGAACGGACTGGCCCGAGAGGTTCATGAAGGTTTCGGGCTTCAGCAGCACCACTTTCTCGGCGCCGAGGCGGCCCTCGCTGACCTGTCCCTGAAACGCCTTCTTCCAGGCGGCAAAGCCGTGGTCCCCGGCGATCCGATCCACCGCCATGAAGCCGATGTTGTGCCGGTTGTGGCGATATTTCGCGCCCGGATTGCCAAGGCCGACAAAGAGTTTCATCGCAAGCCCCATTTTTCGCCGGACACCGTCGGGCCAGGTCCTGGCCTGCCTATAGCGGCGAAGCCGCCGCCGCTCAACCTTCGGGACCGCAGATCCGGCCCTTGCGGCGGCGTCATTGGTCCGGCCGGCGGAACCCTGCATCGCGGCAAAGAAAAACGGGGGCCGCAGAGCCCCCGTTCCATCGTCTGACGATGCGTGAAGATCACTCTTCCGCGGTGGCTTCCGCTTCGGCCGAGATGAGGCCCGAAGGCGCCGTGATGTTGGCCACGGCAAAGTTGCGCGCCACGGTCGGCTTTGCGCCCTTGGGCAGCACGATGTCGCTGATGTGGATCACATCGCCGATCAGCTTGCCGTCCAGGTCCACGGTGATGTGGTCCGGAATGTCGCTCACCGTCACCTCGAGTTCGACTTCGTGCCGGATGACGGTCAGGGTGCCGCCACGCTTCAGGCCCGGTGCCTTGTCGGCATTCACGAAATCGACATGGATGAACAGGTTGATGCGCGATTCGTCATGGATGCGCATGAAGTCGACATGGGTCGGCTTGTCCTTCACCACGTCGCGCTGCACGCTGCGGCAGATGACATGCATGTCGGGCTGCCCTTCGACCTTCAGGTTGAACAGCGTTTGCAGGAAGCGGCCGGCCTTCAGGCGCTTCAGCAGGTAGTTGTAATCGATGTTCAGCGGCAGCGGATCCTTGCCGTCACCGTAAACGATCCCGGGTACGTTGCCCTCACGACGAGCTTGACGAGCGGCCCCCTTGCCTGTCCCCGTCCGCACCTCGGCGATGAAGTCTTGCGCTTCACGAGCCATGGTCTTCTCCTTTGAATGAACCGCCATCCTCCAAGGGTGCATGGCGGATGCGCGCCCTTAGCGGGATTCAGCCGCGAAGGAAAGCGAAAATCGGCTTGCGCCGGCGCGGGGCGGGGGCTAGGGCCGCGCCATGAATAGGCTGGTGGAAACCGTTCTGGAAGACCCGCGCTGGCAGGCTTTTGGCCTTGACCGGCTGGCCGAAGGTGCGGCGCAGGCGACCCTGGCGGGCCTTGGCATCGCGCCAGAGGGGTTTGTCCTCTCGCTTCTGGGCTGCGACGACGCGCGCATCGCGGTGCTGAATGCCGAATTCCGCGGCAAGCCCACGCCGACCAACGTCCTGTCCTGGCCGGCGCAGGAACGCGGGTCGGAATTTGCCGGCGAGGACCCCGAGCCGCCGGAGCCCGGCCCCGTGGAGGACCCCGAACCGCTGGGCGACATCGCCATCGCCTGGGAGACCTGCATGGCCGAGGCCGGGGCGCAGGGCAAGGCGCCCGAGGCGCATGTCACGCATCTGATCGTTCACGGCGTGTTGCATCTTCTGGGTTATGACCATGTCGAGGACGAAGACGCCGAACTGATGGAGGGCCACGAGGTGTGCATCCTTGCAAGCCTCGGGCTTTCCGATCCATATTGATCGCGCACCCGCTGGACGGGTATCTCTTGGACAAAGGGCCCATGGGCAGTAGCAACGATGGACCGGCCCCGGCGCAGGACGCGCCCTCCGGTCTGACCGAAGAGCCTCCGCAGGAATCGGGGGCACGCGGGTTTTTCGGGCGGCTTCTCTCCGCCTTCTCCCCCTCAGGCGATGGCGATGGCGGACCGCTCCGGGCGGCCGCGCCGGCGCCCGCCACCGGCCTTGGCGCCCTGCGCAAGCTGCGCGTCGACGATGTTGCAATCCCCAAGACGGAAATCGTCGCCGTCCCGCTGGACATCGGCAAGGACGAGCTGGTCGAGGTCTTCCGCGAACACGGCTTCTCGCGCCTGCCGGTCTACAAGGGGACGCTGGACCATCCCCAGGGGCTGGTGCTGCTGAAGGATCTGGCGCTGCAGCACGGCTTTGGCCAGACCGGGCGGTTCGGTCTGAAGCGGCTGCTGCGGCCGATCCTCTTTGCGCCGCCGTCGATGCCGGCGGGGGTTCTCTTGCAGAAGATGCAGAAGGACCGGGTGCACATGGCGCTGGTGATCGACGAATACGGCGGTGTCGATGGGCTTGTCACCATCGAGGACCTGATCGAGACCGTGATCGGCGAGATCGAGGACGAGCATGACGAGGAAACCGGCGCGCTGTGGTCGGAGGACGCGCCGGGCGTGATCCTCGCCCAGTCCACCGCGCCGCTGGACGAGCTGGAAAAGGCCCTGGATCTGACCTTCCGGACCGATGACGAGGACGAGGAGATCGACACGATCGGCGGTCTGGTCTTCCTGCGCACCGGCCGGGTACCGGCGCGTGGCGAGGTGGTGGCGCTGGAAAACGGTGCCGAGATCGAGGTGGTCGATGCCGATCCGCGCCGGATCAAGCGGGTACGCCTGCGGTTGCCCGGCAGTGCGCGGCCCGCCGCGGCGGGGTCTGCGGCGGCGGTGCCGGCCGCGGCCGATGGCGCGCCGGGCAGGGCGGGCTGAGGCTTGCGGTTTCCCGGCCGGGTCTGGCTGCGTGCAGTGGTCGTCGATCTTGCCATCGGCATGCTCGCGGCGGCGGGTCAGGCCCCGCTTGGCCTGTGGCCGCTGGCGCTGACGGGCTTCGGCCTGGTCCTGTGGCGCGTCGCGGCGGCCGCAACCCCGCGCGAGGCGTTCCTGCGCGGCTGGCGGACCGGGGCGGGCTATTTTGCCGCCTCCCTGTCCTGGATCGTGCAGCCCTTCTTCGTGGAGCCCGAGATCTATGGCTGGATGGCGCCCTTCGCGCTGGTCGGGATGGCCGGCGGGCTGGGGCTGTTCTGGGCGGCCGCGGGGTGGCTGGCGCGCCGGCTGCGGGGCGGGCCGGTCGGGCTGGCGCTGGTGCTGACCGCCGCGGAACTGGCGCGCGGCCATGTGCTGACGGGCTTTCCCTGGGCATTGCCGGGCCATCTCTGGCTGTCGACGCCGCTGGCGCAGGTGGGCTCGCTGACCGGCGCCTATGGCATGACGGCGATGACCCTGTTGTCGCTGGCCGCGCCGCTGGCCGCGGGGCGGCGGGGGCTGATCGTGCCGGCGCTGGTGCTGGCGGTGGCGGGCGGCTGGTCCTGGCATCGCCTGTCGCTGCCCGATCCTGCGGCGCGCCCGGCGTTTGTCCGCATCGTGCAGCCCGACATTCCGCAGTCGTTGAAATGGGACCGTGCAACGGCGCAGGCCAATCTCGACACGCTGTTGCGGCTGACGGCGCTGCCGGGGGCGCCCGACCTGACGATCTGGCCGGAAACCGCGGTGCCCTATCTGATCGCACCGGGCGAAGCCGTGCCCGCGGCAATCTCGGCCGCGGCAGGCGGGCGGGCGATCGTCGTGGGGTATCAGCGCGACGCCGGCGCGCAGGCCTGGAACAGCCTGGCGCTGATCGGCCCCGGCGGCACCATCGGCCCGAACTACGACAAGAACCACCTCGTGCCCTTCGGCGAATACAT
>JACSRN010000084.1 GCA_014879735.1 Paracoccaceae bacterium | reverse complement strand
CCGCGCCAATAGGCGTAAATGACCACCGGACTCCGGTCGTGGCTGGATGAAAAACCCGTGGCAGGTCAGGTCCACCGTCACGATGGCCGGCAGCTTGACGCTGATGGTCTGGAGCCCGCCATCGACCTCCCGCGTGACCGTGGCGTTCATGTCGTTGTCGATCACCTGCTTCCCGGCGAGGATCAGGCCCGGAGCCTCTTCCTTCGCCACGGCGGCGATGCGCTTGGCCAAGGCCAGCGGCTCGACGTCCTGATGCATGTCCGAGGCAGCCTCGACCGGAACTGCCCGGTCGGCGCCCATGGTGAGCGCGGTGCGCAGCGTCTCGGCCGGTTGCTCACGCCCACGGACACCGCGACCTCATCGAACAGGGTCATCGACATCTTTACATTGGCAAGATCGACACCCGACCCGTCGCCCTTCACGCGAACCTTCACGTTGTAGTCAATCATCCGCTTCACAGCGACAAGGATTTTCATCCAAGATCTCCAATCTGGCCATCGGAAGATTTCAACTCATCATTCGTGCTGCCGCTATGGGGGACGAACTTGGAAACGCGATGAGTGTAGAGAACACCGTCGAACAGTCTGCGCGCCGTCCGGGAGTAAGAGGCCTCGAGTACCTCCCCCTGCTCATTCAACCGGACCCGGACTGGAAAGACGCCAGTCGGATGCCCTATCTTTACCAGCCCGTCCACGATGGGCGAAGTGACATCGGCGACTATCGTTCCTGTTAGGTTGGCCGCCGCACCAGTGCAGACGGCACCGGTAGATGCGAAAGCTTTATGCATCCTAGGTGGCGGGCCGACGATCCGACGGGCGACAAAACTCATGTCCTCGGCGACCACCGTCTCTTTCGTCAGGTAGTTAATGTAGCTCGTGGCGGGACTGACCGCGACCGGCAGGGGATGGCGAGAATCCGGTCCGAAGCCGCAGGCAATCGCCGCCGCCTTCCGGATAGCCCAGAAGCGAGCCATGGCCTCTGCGCTGATCTCCTCCGGCCCTTCGGTGCCGGTGATCCCGATCTCCTCGGCCCGGAAGAAGCAAGTGGCCTTGGCAACGTCGACGATGGAGACCTCGACCGAACCGCCCAGCTCTGGCACGTAAAGTCGGTCCTTAAGATTGCCGGTCGGCAGAAGCTTCCCGGTCATCGCACCGAGTGTTCTGGAATAGTCCATGCGGATCTCTGCGCCGAAACCTGGCACACCCGCGATTGCAAGACTGCCCCGAACCGCTGGCCTGCCGTTCCGCACCGGGACATGCGCGACGAGCATCTGGCGCGCGTTGGTGTTGAAGATGCGAACCGTGGTCTCGGGTTCCACGGGCAGCACGAAGCCTGCCTCGATCGCGTAGACGGCGACTGCGGCCGAAAGGTTCCCGCAATTGGCGTTAAGTGCGACAAAGGCCTCGTCGATCCCGACCTGCGCGAAGGTGTAGGTGACGTCAGCGTCGTGACGGCGACCGGGACCGATGATACAGACCTTGCTGGTCAGCGGATCGGCCCCGCCGATCCCGTCGATCTGCCGGGGATCAGGGCTGCCCATCGCCGCCAGAATGAACTGCTCTCGTCGAGCGGTGTCGGCAGGTAGGTCACTTTCGTTGAAGAAGACCCCCTTAGAAGTGCCGCCTCGCATGAGGACAACTCTTGTCGGCACAAGCTCTGCCGTGCTGTCCTTGTCTTCAATACCGGCTAGAAACGGTGTCATTCGTTGACTTTCCTGCTGACAAGATAGTTGGTAGTATCGTCAACAAACCAGCAACACGGCGCCAGTCGCGACAGGGAACAACATGCCGGCCAAACCGAAGGTCGAGGACGAGTACTCCCGCCTCTACAAGATGATCGTCACCGGAAAGATCATGCCCAACGAGCGCATTGTCGAGATGGACTATGCGCAGATGTTCAACTGCAATCGCGCCAACATTCGACGCGCACTCGCGCGGCTCGAGCAGGACGGCCTTGTCGTGATCGAGCCGTTCAAAGGCGCGCGCGTCCGGCTCGTAACGCCGGAAGAGGCCGTCGAGACCTATGAGGTGCGCGGTGCTCTGGAGACGTTGCTGGTCAGCCAAGCGGCAAAGCTGGCGACCGAGGCCGACAAGGCAATCCTGCGCGAGATTCTGAACAAGCTCTATGAGGCGCGCGACAATGGCGATCCGATGCGTGTCGGCACCATTGGCCGCCAGATCCGAGAGGAACTCTGGCGTATATCGAGCCACAAAACGGCGCTGAAGTTTCTCACCCAGATCAACTCGCAGCTGATCCGCAGCTCCTATCGTTCGGTGATGATGCCGGGCAGGGCTGATGCCATCGCACAGCAGTTGACGGAGGTGGTGGATCACGTGAGTGACGGAGACGCCGAAAAGGCGAGCGAGGCGATGCGCCAGTATCACGCCTCGGCCCGCGAGGCGCTGGTGGCCGCGCTGCAGGTCAAAGACTACGTTTTCTGATGGCATGACCCGAATGGCGATCATGAGTTCAGCCATTCGCGGATATGGTGGTTGACCGCCGCCGCCGCTTCGAACTGCGCCCAATGCCCGATGCCTGGCAGGATGGTCAGCCGGTCCTGCTGGCGAAGCGCAACTGCAGCTGGCAGCGCGGTGGGGGTGCAGGTCACGTCGGCATCGCCCCAGAGATAGAAGCAAGGGCTGTCATTCATCGCGACCAGATCGCGGACGAGCCACCCCTTCACCAGCCCGCGGCTCCGGATCGTCATGGCCTGCACGGCACGACTGTAGGCTTCAAAGCCTACACGGTCTGCGCTCTCCTCCCGGTGCAACATATGGGCGAGCATGTTGCGTCGCAACACGAGCTGCCTCTCGGCACCCTCTGCGTTGCGCCATGATCGAAGAGGCGCGTCTTCACGCCGCGCGGTGCCGGTACCTGCCGTCCCGATGAGGCAAACTCGCGAGACCTCACCCCTCATCGCGGCAAAGCGTGCGGCGACGGCTCCGCCAAGGCTGAAGCCTGCGAGATTGATGGGCTGTCTGCGCGAAATAAGACCATGCAAGCCCTCCATCATATCGACGGCCAGGGCGGTCAGTGTCGCTGGTTCCGGCCCGGGATCAGAGTCACCAAAGCCGGGAAGGTCGGGAATTATAACGCGGAAGTCCTGCGACAACGCTTCGACATTCGCGATCCAGTGCAGCCAACTACCAGCTCCACCATGGACGAGAACAAGCGACGGGCCTTCGCCCGCCGCTCGCCAGCACATGCTGCGGCCATCGGGAAGGCGGACGAAGATCTTCTCCAGACCCGCATCGATCCGGTCGATCACACCGCCCGCTGCCTCCGCATCTGCCGCATCATCCCGCATTAGGCACCGTAGAGCCACTGTGCCGGCGCGAAGCGGAAACCAGTCCCCTGCCGTTCGACATATCCGGTCGCCGGGAAGGGCAGGTGATAACCCGCTATACGCAACCGTTCCGAAGCAGCCAGGTCCAGCACCCGATGTCGTGTCTTGCGCGCATCGTGGGCGTCCATGTCAAAGGACGCCGCCCAGTCGGGATTGGTGAAGAACAGAGCCGGATGGTTCGTCACATCCGAGATCATCAGCAGCCTGTCGACGCCCGAGCCGATCATGAAGGCGGTATGGCCAGGAGTATGCCCCTTGGCGTCCAGCGCGGTAACGCCCGGCACCACTTCGTCATCCCAGACGAAGAGGTTCACCTGATCCTGAACCCCGCCGAAGATACGGCGCAGCATCTCGAAGGGTTTCCGCTGCGCCTCTGTCGCCTGCTCCATCCGGGCGTCATCCATCCAGAAATCCCACTCCGGACGCGGTGCATGAAGCTTGGCATTTGCGAAAGTCAGCCCGCCCTCGGCATTGCGAAGACCATTCACATGATCGCCATGAAAGTGACTGAAGACGATGTCCGTTACCGTGTCGGCCGCAATGCCAGCCGCCTCGAGATTGGCGAGGAAACGGCCAGCGGTGCCGGGGCCAGCCTTGCCAAAACCCGTGTCGATCAACACCGTCTTGCCGCCATGCTGTAGTGCAAGCGGCGTGAAGGTGATGTTCAGCGTCTCGCGCGGCAGGAACTGCGACGCGAGCGTGTCCTGAATCTCCGGCAGCGTCGCGTTTCGGACGAAACCGTCCTTCAGCGCCAGCGGGTTGAACCCGTCCCAGACTGCAGTGACAACAACGTCGCCGGCCTTGTAGCGGTAGATGCCGCTCGGGGTCTCGGTGGTGCTCATCTGATTTTGTCCTTATTCAGAGGCGGATGATGCCGACGTTGTTCTCGATCTCGATCCGGGTTCCCAGTGCGGCGGACATGCGCTGCATCCGTTCCAGAATTACGACACCATCCTCTTCAGTTGCGAGGAAAGGCCGCCCGTCCGTTTTGGGATGCGAGCCGGTTCCGACAGGGCGGGTGATCTCTCCCTCGACCTTGGGATTACGGCCCAGGTTGAGGGGGTGCAGATGGATCTCTTTCACCGAATGGCCATCCATCTTCAAGCGGAACAGCACGCTGCTCCACCAGATCCAGCCTGTCAGGCCGGGGTGGAGTGGTTCGACCGCAGGGTTGTGGATGGGCATCAAGTCGGGATCGTGACCCCAGGACTCATAGCTGTCGGACGGCACACGATCGAGAAACTCGGACTGCGCAAAGAAATTGCCGAGGCCGTAGATGATCGGTTTACCCTTGTAGACCTCAATCCCCAGCGTCCGGTGCCAGCCGTGGCCGGCATAGATGTCGGCCCCCGCATCGATGCAGGCACGGGCGAAGTCGCACGCATACTTCGGCGGCTCATCGCCCCGTGTTCCTTCGGACACCGAGAAATGGTGCGAGACGATGACCATGTCAGCCATCGACCGCGCCTCGTCAACTGCGCGCAGGTTGCCCCGCATATCGTTGTTGTTGCATGTGCTGATGATGCCAAAGCCGTCGCCTTCGACAAACAGGGGCACGTCGCGGTTGGTGTGCTGCGCCGGGAACTGCAGGCGGATTTCGTCGTCTTTCCGGTCGAACCTCGTGTAGTTGATCTTCAGCTCGTCGGCGATGCGGCGCAGCTGCCGCGCGGCCTCTGCATCGACCTGATGGCGCAGCGTCACCCGCAGCGGATTGACGCCGGGCCGCCCAGCGATGGTTGCCTTGGGCAGGCCTGCCCATTCATTGTTCTTGTTACCGGTGGAGACAGAGATCATCGCCGCCCTGCCCCGCCGCGTTTCGACATAAACGGGCTTCCGCGCCTCCTCCAGATCACGGCCCGTACCGGCACAAGCGATGCCGGCGCGCTGCACATGCTTCATCGTCGAATGGATGCCCGAAGGCCCCCAGTCGAAGCTGTGATTGTGAGCGAGGGACAGCATGTCGACGCCCGCCCATTTCATGTCGTCGGCAATACGCCCTTCGGCGATCATGAAGCTCGCCACCCAGTCGTTGCGCGAGGGGTGTTCGATCTCTCCGGGGTTACCAAGGTTCATCTCGAGATGCGCCATCGTCAGGTCGGCGTCGCGTAGCATTTCGACGACTCCGAGAAACTCCGGCTCGTCGCTTTGCGCGAATGGCCTTGCCGCCATGCATTCGCCTGCGAGGACGATGTCCCAACTTGCGGCCTGCGCTATGGTCTGTGTCATGAGCTTTCCTCGCTAAAGGCCTCTTCGCGGCGGCGGCGGATTGCTGGCAGCAGCAGGACGAGGAGCATCACCGCCGTCGCGATCAGGAAGGTGAGGCTGATCGGGCGGGTCACGAAGGCGGTGGCATCGCCACCTGAGATAAGCAGCGTCCGGCGCAGGTTCGTTTCCAACAGCGGTGCGAGAACAAAGCCCAACATCAGCGGTGCCGCGCTGCACTCTCCTTTGCGAGCGATCCAGCCGATGACGCCTATGGCCACCGTGATCGCCACATCGAAGACGCTGTTGTTGATGCTGTAGATGCCGATGCAGCAGAACAGTAATATCGCAGGGAACATCAGGCGATAAGGCACCTGCAACAGCCGCACCCACAGGCCGATCATGGGAAGGTTGATGAACAGCAGCATGATGTTCCCGATCCACATGCTTGCGATGAAGCCCCAGAAGAGATCAGGATTGCGATCAATGAGGTGCGGCCCCGGAACGATGCCATGGATCGTCATCGCGCCAAGCATGATCGCCGAGATCGCACCCGAGGGGATCCCCAGCACCATCAGCGGAACCAGGTTTGCTTGCGCACCTGCATTGTTCGCGGCCTCCGGCGCTGCCACCCCCTCAACCGCTCCATGACCGAACTCGGCCGAGTGCTTCGATATCCGCTTTTCCAGCGCATAGGACGCAAAGGAAGAAAGGGTCGCGCCACCGCCGGGCAGGATGCCGATGATCGTGCCAAGGCCAGTAGCGCGCAGCACTGGGCCAACGCACCGCCGAAAGTCTTCTCTCGTGGGCCAAAGTCCACGAACCTTCCCCTGTACGGAACCGCGTGTTTCCGGACTTTCAAGGTTGGCGAGGATCTCCGAGATCGCGAAGAACCCCACGGCCATGACGATGAAAGGGATGCCGTCGAACAGGTAGACGGAGCCGAAGGTCATTCTCATTCCGCCACTGTTCACATCCGTGCCAATTAGCCCCATGAGGAGACCCAGAACCGTCATGCCGATCGCCTTGATCGGCGACCCGCTCGCCAGCACCGTTGCGGACATCAGTCCAAACAGCGCGAGTGAGAAGTACTCGGCAGGCCCGAACTCCAAAGCCCAGGATGCGAGAGCAGGCCCCGTGGCCGCTATGAAGATGTTGCTGACCATGCCGGCGAAGAAGGAAGCCAGCGCCGCGATGGCCAGCGCCGCCCCTGCTCTGCCCTTGCGGGCGAGCTGATATCCGTCGATTGCGGTAACGACCGATGACGCCTCGCCGGGCAGGTTCACAAGGATCGCTGTGGTCGAGCCGCCGTACTGCGCGCCGTAGTAGATCCCGGCAAGCATGATGAGTGCACCGAGCGGCGGCAGGAAATAGGTAACGGGCAGAAGGATCGCCAGCGTTGCAGTCGGCCCGATGCCTGGCAGAACTCCGATCAGCGTGCCTAGGAGCGCGCCGGCCAGGCAGAGCATCAGGTTGATTGGTGTTCCGGCACTGATGATGCCGGTGAATATACCGTCGAGAACTTCCATCTCAGAACCCCCGGATGAGCGGTAGCTGGACGCCCAGCCCGCCGATGAAGATCGCAGCGGTGAAGACGACGAGGCAAACGATGGAAACTGCCACTTGCCGCATCCGGGCGTCGGTATCTGCGAAGCTGGAGATGGCGACGAGAAGAGCGGCACCGGGGACATAGCCGATCCGATTGACCGTGACGGCAAAGACCAGCACAGCGGACACGATCAGCACAGTCGCGCGAATGTTGAAGCGCCCCAAGTCCTGCATCGGACCGCGGAAGCTGCGCGCGCCAACGTAGAGGCCGATGGCAACAAGCACAAAAGCGAGCGCGCGAGGAAAATAGGCCGGCCCCATTTCCTGCAACGTCCCTACATGCAGGTCGCGCAGCTCCCATAGTGCAATGAAGCCGACAACGAGAAACATGATCCCGGCCACGAGGTCGGGCTGGTTAATACGAATCGCCCTCGCCGTCATGCGAAGTGCCTGTTGATCATGGTGAGTCCTCCCTTTCCGGCCCAACTTAACGCTTGGTGCAGAATTGTCATCAATTTTGTCAACATCAAAGGTGATAAAGTGGATCAGCCTCAGCCCTCGATGAAACAACCCATGCTGCGCAGGCTCGCGAACATCTTCTCGCGATCGGCCGCTTGGTCTGTCGTGCCAAGCGCTGCGAAGGTCTCGGTCTCGAACTGGAATTTCTCTTGCGCCTTGGCAAAGATTTCCTCGGCCCCATCGACGGGCACCGAGACCAGCCCGTCGGCATCGCCGAGGATGAGGTCGCCCGGCTCGATCACCAAGCCTTCGATCGCCACCCGTACGTTGATCTCGCCGGGACCAGACTTGTAGGGACCGCGATGGGTAACCCCCGCCGCATAGACCGGAAAGTTCGTCTCGCGCAGCCAGCCGAGATCGCGGATCGAGCCGTTGACGACCCAGCCCTCCACCCCGCGCTTGCGCGAATGGTGCATCATCCGCTCACCGATCAACGAATTGGTAAGGTCGCCACCGCCATCCAGCACGATGACATCGCCCGGCTCGGCCATGGTGATGGCTGCATGGGCCATAAGGTTGTCGCCCGGCCGCGTCCGTACCGTGAGCGCGATGCCGCATAGCGTGCCGCCGCCGTGATAGGGCCGCAGGCGTGGGCCACCAGCGACGATCCGGTTCATTACATCGCTGACGTTGGCGACGGGGATCTCACGGAATTTCTCGACGAGGTCCGATGCCATCTTGCGACGGCGCGTGAGTATCTGAAAGCCGACCATATATTGCTCCTCAACCTTGGCCGCTCAGATAACGATCGGGTTGCATGGTGAAGTTGTTCCGACACTCGATCGTGTCGAAGTAGAACCACTGCCCATCATGGAACTGCCGAGTGCCCGCCCTCGGGTCCATTTCTCGTGCGCCGCCGCCGGTCGTACCGGTCTGAGCTTTGATCGCGGCCACATCCACCTCGGCCCCGCAAACAGGACATTTCGTCATTTCTGCCTCCTCTCAGACTTCTGTCAGTTCCGGTGTCACCGGCACAGCGGGAGCGGGCGAGACCGAGCGCCCCAACCGCACCTGTCCGGGACTGTCGAGCAGCAATTCCGCGATCCGCGCGCGATGTTCCAGCGAGGTTCCCATCCGCATCGACCAGGCAGAAACACGACGGAACCAGAGATGAAGATCGAACTCCATCATAAAGCCGATCCCGCCATGGATGATCTGCGAGTTGCGCACCGCAGCCTCCAGACGGTCGTTGCAAAACGACTTGGCCTGAGAGATTTCCATGGCCGCAGGCAAGCCCTGATCCAGCCGCCACAGGGCCTCGAAAGTCAGAAGCTCGGCCGCATCGGCCCAGATCTGCATGTCGGCACACATGTGCTGCACCGACTGGAAGGCTCCGATGGGCTGGCCGAAAGCGCTGCGTACCTTGGCGTAATCGAATGCCATCTCGGCGTCCTTACGTGTCGCCCCCACCATCTGCGCGCAAAGAAGGATCGTGGCGAGGTCGAGCATCTCCTCGATCTGCGGCCAGGCATCCCCCGCCTGGCCGACAAGGGCTTCGCGCGGCACGCGAACATTCTCGAAGTTCACTTCGCTCTGCCGGTCTTTGGCAAGTGTCACGAGCTCACGGGTCGAGATGCCGGGCGCATCGGTATCAACCAAGAACAGCGACAGCCCCGCCTCCGTCCGCGCAACCACCAGACAGAGATCGGCGGCGGCGTAATGGTCCACGAATAATTTGCGGCCGTTCAGTATGAAGCCGTCGTCCTCCTCTCGCGCCGTCATCTTCACCGTCTCGGGCCGCAGCCGTGCGTCAGTCTCGAAGAAGGCCCAGGTAAGAATGGCCTCGCCTGAAGCGACCTGTGGCAGATGGCGGTCCTTCAATGCCGCGCCGCCGTGACGGGCCAGCGTGATGCTGGCAACCGCACTCGGCAACAGCGGGAGCGGCGCCACCGTTCGCCCGATCTCGCGCATGACCAGACCCAGATAGACCAGCGGCATCTCGCTGCCACCATGCTCTTCAGGGAGGCACATCCCGGCCCAGCCGAGTTCCGCCGCGCCGCGCCAAAGGTCGGGCGCATAGCCCAGCGGATCGGCCTCTACCTTGCGGACCAAGGAGGTTGCACAATTCGCCTCGAGATAACCGCGCGCGCTCTCGGCTATCATCTCTTCTTCTTCGTCGAGCAGAACGTCCATCACTTCACCCCTGCCGCTTTATTGCCGCGCGAAGACGGCATCCCGAGGCCCCGCCTCGCTACTTGATCCCGCATGATCTGAACGCTTCCGTGGTTGATGCCCGATTGGAACGAGCCCATCACGTTATGGGCGTAGAGCCCGTCCTGAACACTGTGCGGAGAGCCGCGAAGAAGCGATCCATGCGGGCCGAGCATCTGCATAATCGATTCCGAGATGCGGACGCCGTGCTCGGGCGCCCAGACCTTCTCGGCCGATCCTTCATAGCTGAAGGCTCCACCACGCTCGACGATCGACATGCTGCGCATCGTCATCAGACGACAGACCTGCGCCTCGGTCCAGAGTTCGGCCACCTTGTCGCGCACCACCTCGCTTTCGGAGAGGCGCGCGCCAAGTGCCTCGTCGGATTTGAGGAAGTTGATGATGTCCTCGTCGCGCCGAACCGAGATGAGGTAGCGACCCGCGCCCACCCTGTCCAGATTCAGGCCCATCGATCCGACGCGCCAGCCATCGTTCTCCTCTCCCAGCAGGGCCGAGGCGGGAATGCGAACATCGTCGAAGAAGACCTCGTTGGTCCGCGCCGCGCCGTAGGTGGTGAACTTGGGGGCCGAGGGGTTGTTCTGGATCGTCCAGAGGGGGCGAACCGTCAGGCCGGGCGTATCCATCGGGAAGATGAAGATCGAGATGCCCTTGTGCTTGGATGCCGTCCGATCCGTCCGCGCCATCAGGTAGATATGGGTCGAGACATGCGCGCTGGTCGTATACATCTTCTGGCCGTTGATCACGAACTCGTCGCCATCCCGCACCGCGCTGCACCGCAGGTTGGCAAGATCGGCCCCGGCATGGGGTTCGGTAAAGCCGAGGCAGAAGGACACCTCACCCCGGATCAGGCGGGGGATGTAGTACCGCTTTTGCTCCTCCGTTCCCGCGGCGAGGATCGCGGGAGCGCCGCTGCCGATCATCGAGATCTGAATGCCAGCGCGCAGGAACTCTTCCTCGACGATGTACTGGTCGATCCGGCTGCCGCCCTGACCGCCGTACTCACTGGGATAGGCAATGCCCAGCCAGCCTCGTTCTCCGATCTGCCGGTAGAGCGCCTGTCCCAACGGGCCGCGTCCACGCGGACGATCTGTGCCGGAGTGGATGTCCATCTCCTCAACCAGCTCATCCGTCACATTGTCGCGGATGAAAGTCTGCACTTCGGACCGAAGCGCCTCTTGTTCGGGGCTATAACCAAAGTTCACTGTGGGTCTCCGTCGCTCATGTCATCGATTCCGAGGCGGGCCTTGTAGTCGCGGTCCCAGTAAGCCAACCGGCCCACTCGGACCCTCTCGTCTAGGCTCATCTCCGAGGGCGTGCGTTTCCAGCGCGGCCGTGTCGTGACAATCTCCTGCTCCTCCAGTTCCGCGATGCGAACGGCGTCATAGCCGAGCGTCTCGCGCATGATCTCGGTGTTGTGCTGCCCGAAGACAGGACCGGGCTGATCGACCTTGGGGGCCATGCCGCTGAATTTCCACGGACGGCCGATAACCGGGCGCCGGCTGCCCATGGCGCGCTCGGGCGGGAAGGGCATGTCCTCCAGCAGGCCGCGCGATCTGATCTGAGGATCGAGATGCAGGTCACGTCCGTCGAGAACCGCGCCGGCGGGAATGCCCGCAGCCTGCAACGTCTCCATCGCCTCGATCTTGCCGCGCGCCTTGGTCCATTCGGTGATTGCGCGGTCGATCTCGTCATGCGCCGTGCGTCGGGCTTCGACGGTAGGATAGGCCGTGGCGAGGTTGGGGCGGCCGATCGCGACGGTGAGTGCCGCCCAGTCGTCGTCGTCCCGGACGGACACCGTGCACCATGCGTCATCCCCGGCGCAGCGGTAGGTACCTTGCGGTGCGAACTGGCGATGACGGTTGCCGATCCGCTGTGATGGCTCTCCGTTCGCCGTCCAGTTCATCAGGTATTCCCCGATGTTGAAGCAGCCGAGTTGGTACATCCCAACGTCGACCCAGGTGCTGCGATCAAAGCGGTCGCGATAACGCAGCGCCAGCATCGCCCCCATCATGCAAGCCCAAGCCGCGATGAAGTCGACATAGGACTGTCCGGCTTTCGACGGCTCTCCTCCCGGATAGCCAGTGACGGCCGCAAGGCCATGGGTCGCCTCTTGCGTCGTGGCCTGCGCGGGATAGGCAGAGTACGGACCAGTGTGGCCATAGCCGGTATTCGTGATGAGGATCAGCCGCGAATTGATCTTCTTGAGGTTGGGAAAGTCGAGGCCCCATCCCCGCATGACCCGCGGCGTGAAGTTGTCGATGAAGATGTCGCTGACCTTCATCAGATCGACCAGAACCTCCCGCCCCTCGGGCTTTGAAAGGTCGAGGACCAGAGATTTCTTCCCTCGGTTCAGCAGGTTGTAGGTGCTGGTCCGGTTCCAAGGGTCCTTGCCCGCTTCGTTCTCGGCCATGAGGCCCGAGAAGGCCCCGCCCCTCGTGAAATCAAGCCGGGCCGGGCCTTCGATCTTGATGACCTCTGCCCCCAGATCAGCAAGGATCGCGCCGGCATAGGGCCCAGCGAACATGTAGGTACTGTCGATCACTCTCAGGCCCTTGAGGGGCAGCGGCTTCTGGGTGTTCAAGTTTTCTCTCCCGAAAACCGTCATTGCTGTGAGCCTGCAGGTGCCAGAAGCAGATCGTTGTGTTCGCCCAGACGGGGCGCTGCACAACGGAACACCGCTCCGCCTTCGGTCATCGAGAACAGCCGGAAGGGCATAGTTTGCGGCCCGGCTGAAGTTTCGGCCGTCTCGAAGAAATCGCGCGCTCTGAGATGCTCGCAGGCGGCGATGTCCTTGGGCTCCTGTGCGATCCCGAAGAGCATCCGGTAGTCCTCGGAGGCTGTGCGGAACAGTTCGAGCATCGTTCGATCCTGGGTCGCCTCCAGCACGTTGCGATCGAGGTCGCCGGCGTGGCGTTGGCGACCGTCAAGCGTTTCGAACCGTGCTTCCTTCAGCTCCTCCCGGTCGAAAAATGCCGCGATGTCCTGCCACTCGGCCCCGCCACCCGTTTGCCAGATGAAGTAGCCGTCCTTGCAAGGTTGAACTTGGCCGTAGGCCGAACCGTCGGGCTGTCTCCGGCCCTGCACAGCGCCCGCCCAACTGTAGAAGGGCTGCTGGATCACCAACGTGGACGCGACAACGTCTTGCAGCGACACGTCGATATGCTGCCCTTCGCCTGTCAGATCACGCGTGAATATCGCTACGCTGGCGGCCACGGCGGCTGAAAGCGCACCCTCGTACTGCGACTGCATCCCGCCATGCTTCAGGGGTTCTGCGGTCGAGAGGCCAGAGATGCTCATGATGCCGCTGAGCGCGTAGGTCACGATCTCCTCGCCCTGCCAGTCGCGATAGGGTCCGGTCTGGCCGAAAGGCGTGATGGAGATCAGGATCAGTCGCGGATTGTCGGCGCGCAACACGTCGTAGCCAAGGCCAAGTTCTGCCAGCATGCCGGGCTTGCAGCTTTCTACCACAATATCCGCATCAGCGATCAGAACGCGAAGGGCGGCTATGCCATCGGCCGTCCGATAGTCGACTGTCACTCCGCGCTTGTTAACATTGGCAAGCTGGAAGATCAGGCTGGCTTCCTGCGCATCCACGCCCTTGGCGAACGGTTCCCACCGCCGCGCTGCGTCGCCCTCGGGCAGCTCAACCTTGATCACATTGGCTCCGAAGTCGCCAAGGAATCGGGCACAGAGCGGTCCGGCAAGGCCTTCGCTGAGATCGAGAATCTTCAGATCGCCCAACGTGGCCAAGGCAAAATCTGCGTCATGCTGAGGGAACATTCGGGCTCTCTTCTGCAACATCGTCATGAATCCCATAATCGCTTTCAAAATGGTTGACAATATTGTTTTCAGTGAAGAGTGTGTGCTCAGCATCAGGACCGGTCCACGGGTGGACAGGTCGTTTTGGCTTATTGAAAGTGAGAGGGTGGAAAGATGACCGGCCGCTATCCGGCAATCGTTTATACCGAAGAGGTCATGCGCGAGGGGATGCAGATCGAGGATGTCGGCATCCCCGTTCAGTCGAAGATCGCCTTGCTGGACAGGCTCTCCGAGACCGGATTGAAGAATATCGTCGTCGGCTCTTTCGTGAGCCCGAAATACACGCCCCAGATGAAGAACATTGAGGAGGTGCTGAAAGGCTTCACCCCGCGCGAGGGTGTGATCTACACGGCAATGATCCCCAATGCGAAGGGGCTGGAGCGCGCCAAGGAGTATGCTCCGCCGCTGACCATCGGGCGCGGCAAGGCCATCCCTCGCCTGTCAGTCCATCAGTGCGATGTCTTCGTCCGCCGGAACTACAACAAGTCGCAGATGAGCGAGATGTCCGGCTGGCTGAAGACCGTGCGCGATGCACAGGCCAAGGGCGCGACCGAGGCCGGGATCGGTACGAACGCGAGCTTTGGGTCGAACTTCCTTGGTGATTTCCCGGTGGAGAGCACGATCGCCTTCCTTGAACGCCAGCACGCGCTGTGGACTGCTGCGGGGATCGCCGTCACCTCCGTCTCGATCGGTGATCCGATGGGCTGGTGTCACCCCGAAAAGGTCGAGCGCATCTTCGCCCATGTGAAGGAGAGGTGGCCTGATGTTACCGACTTCCGCGCCCATCTCCACAACAGCCGCGGCATGGCGCTGACTTCGGCTTATGCCGCCATCAAGGTGCTGGACGGGCATGACACGCTGCGGGTCGAAGGCACGCTCGGCGGGGTGGGAGGCTGCCCTTACTGCGGTAACGGGCGTGCTACGGGCATGATCGCGACTGAGGATTTCATGCACATGCTGGAGGGCATGGGGATCGAGACGGGAGTCGATCTGAAGAAGCTTATCGAATGCGTCTGGATGCTGGAGGACATGCTGGGCCGCCCGGCTTGGGGTCATGTCAGCCGGGCCGGCCCCCGTGCCGCCAGCCGCGTCGAACTCCTGTCGCCGAACACGCCCTTTGTCGAGACCCTGGAACAGGCCACCCACTTCCTGCGCGGACCGGGCGTCTACGAGGGCGGGATCGTGCCATGGTCGGAAGAGATCACCAGCCCTTATCTGGAACGTCTTGACCAAGGCCTGCCAACCTTTGAGGCCGCCGAGGGTGAATGGCCGTGGAAGCAGGACTTCTTCCCCCAAGTCGCAGATCTGGCACGCGAGGAGGTCCGGCCATGAGCGACAGCATTCTGACCGATGACATCCGCGCCCTTGTCGGTTTTGCCGGGGAACGGATCGAGGTGACCTTCCCCTGGGGGATCGAACGCGAAGGCCTGCGCACCTTCACACAGGCGATCATGGACCGTGACGCCCGATACTGGGATGAGGATTTCGCCAAGTCCACCCGTTTCGGCGGTCTGGTGACGCCGCCGATATATGTCGCCTATCTGGGCCGCCGCTCTCCTCCGGGATCCGAGGATACGATCACCGCAGCCTATGCCGCCAACCCCAATTCCGACGGGATCGGCGGCGTGGCGCGGGCCGAGTCCAAGGGTGGCTTGCCGCCCATTCGCACCACACTGAAGCGTGTTTTGAACGCGGGAAACGAGATAGAGGTTCGCAGCTATCCCAAGATCGGCGACCGCATCTTCTCGCAGGGGCGCTACGCCAGCATCCGCGAGCGGGTGACGGACGATGGTGCACCCATGATCATCATCACCACCGAGACCACATACACCGATCAGGACGGCGCGGTGCTTTGCATCCTGCGCGCCTCTCAGATCCGCCGCTGAGGAGATGCAGGTGACCTCCGATTCCGAACTACGCGACAAGCCGCAGCTCTACTTCGATGATCTGGCCGTGGGCGACGACCTGCCGGCATTGGTCATTGGGCCGCTGACCCCCTCTCACCTCTTCCGCTGGAGTGCGGCCATCGAGAACTGGCACCGCATCCACTACGACCAGAGCTTCGCAATCTATCACGAGGGCCTGCCGAACATTCTGGCGCAAGGCTCGTGGAAACAGAGCATCCTGCCGCGCTACCTCAAGGATCTGTGCCTGCCTGACGGATGGGCGTGGAAGGTCGGCTTCCAGCACCGTGCCATGATCGTGCCGGGCGATACCGTCACGGTCTGGGCCAGGGTAACGGGGAAGCGAGAGGTCGACGGCCTGGGTCTCGTCTCACTGGATGTAGGGATGCGCCTCCACTATGGGCCGGAAAGCTGCCCCGGCACCGCGACGATCGTGCTGCCAATCCGCGGCGGCCGCTCTGTACCCTACCCGTTCGAACCCACCGCCGACATGCAGGTCGAGGAGACTGATTGATGCCCCGCTGGCTTGCTTTCGGATCACAGGATGAGTGGGCAGACGTTGCCATCTTTGACACGGCACTGCGCGATACCGGGAGTTGGCGTGTCAGCAACCGGACGACGATCACCAATGTGACGGTACTCAAGGATGGTGGAGTCGTGGTGGAATGCCACGGCACAGACCGGGCGGAGTTCGACGGCTGGATGAGGTCCGTCGGGTTCGCCGCGCGAGAGGTGGCCGAAATCCGGCATGTCGCCCGCGCAGGGGAAATCTGGGCTATCGCGAAATCCTGACGTCGACTCAGTCGTAGGGCTAGGCAGCAGTCGTCGCCCCACGGCCGCGAAAAGAAACTCGGTATGCCGCGCGGAGAAGGCGTTGAGATGAGCTGGTACGCGAGGCTTGCCGTGGCCCTGGCGGTGGGAACCTTGGGCGGTGCGGTCTTCCGCATCCTCCATCTGCCGCTCCCGTGGATGCTTGGGTCGATGACAGCCTGCATGATCGCCTCGATGGCAGGACTGCCAGCTGCTATCCCAGGACGTCTCCGGCCTTTCATGTCATCTGTCGTCGGAGCGATGCTGGGCACAACTTTTACAACTGCCATGATCGGCGATCTTGCGGATCTGTGGGCCTCGCTGCTGGGGCTGTTTGTCTTCCTGCTCGTCTCAGCCTCTTGCTGCTATGTATACCTGCGCCGAGCTGCGGGCTTTCCCCCAATGACGGCTCTGTTTGCCGCAATGCCCGGCGGCATCACTGACATCGTCCTGATGAGCGAGGAACGCGGAGCCGACGAACGTCGGGTGGCGCTGGTCCACGCGACCCGCATCTTCATGATCGTCCTTACATTTCCTTTGCTTCTCTCGTTTCTTTCGACGGTGGAGATCGGGGGGGCCCGCGCGGCCATGTTCCGGGGTTGGGATTCTATGTCGCCCCAGGATTTCGCGTGGTTCATCGCTGCCGCCGTTGGCGGCGTCTGGTTCGGCACGCTGGTGAGGATGCCGGCACGGAACCTTCTTGGCCCGATGATGGTCAGCGCCGCTATGCACATGGCCAATCTGACTGATTTTGTGATCCCTTCGGGTGCGGTATCCTGCGCCCAGATCGTGATAGGGAGCGCGATTGGGTGCCGCTTTCAGGGCATTACTGGACGCGACCTGCTGCGGACGATCGCCGTGGCCTTCGGATCGAGCCTCTTACTGGCCACAATATCGATCTGCTTCGCCATGGGCCTCGAGCGACTTACAGGATTTTCCTTCGCAGCGTTACTTCTGGCCTATGCCCCAGCAGGTATGTCGGAGATGAGCCTTGTCGCGCTGGCGCTGCATGTCGAGGTGCCGTTTGTCGTATTACACCAGGTCGCGCGAATCTTTCTCGCGATTGGCGTTCTCGCCATTCTGTCTCGCTGGCTTTCCAAAACATGAGTACCTATTATGATAATCTTTTTGTTGACAATCTAGTTGATCATTGTACGACTGACGAACGCCGAAAAGCGTATGGGAGGATAACAATGAACAGACTCATGCTTGCCGCCGGGCTTGCGATTTCGGGGCTCGCTGCGGCCCCGGCCCTTGCGGAATGGCCAAACGACAAACCGATCGAAATCATCGTGGGCTTTTCGGCCGGTGGTGCGCAGGATACATTCATCCGTGCCATCCAGCCGTTCCTCGAGAAGGAGCTGGGTGCGACGATCATCGTCTCAAACAAGCCCGGCGCGGGGGGCGAGATCGCCTATACCACCGTCGCGCAGGCCGAACCTGATGGTTATACGTTCTCGAACATCAGCGTGCCGAGCTATCTCGCTATCCAGATTTCGCGAGAAGTGACGTTCGACCCGGCGCTCATCGCTCCGGTTGCCCGGCTTGCTTATGAGCCAGTCGTAGTCGGCGTCCACAAGGATTCACCGTTCGCAACCTTCGAGGACTTCGTGACAGCGGCGAAGGCGGCTCCGGGGACGGTCACTTACGCTGGTTCCGGCGTGGGGACCGACGATCATCTGGCCGCAATGCTGCTCTCAAAGGACGAAGGCATCGAGGTCAAGTATGTGCCGTTCTCGGGCGGAGGCGACGCGCTGACCGCACTTCTCGGGCAGCACGTTCAAACCGCCGCGACCAGCGCCAACGTCTATGCTCGCGAACCCTCGCTCCGTCCGCTGGCGACGCTGGGCGAAGAGCGGAGCAACCTCATCCCCGACACCCCTACCGGTCGGGAGTTGGGCTATGATGTTGTGATGATGTCAGAGCGTGGCTTTGCCACGAATGCCAACGTTCCCGAAGAAATCCGGGCACGTTTCTCGGCTGCGGTGAAAGCTGCGCTGGAGACACCGGAGTTCCAGGAGCAGCTCAAGACGCTCAATATGAACGCGGCGTATAAGGACGGTCCGGAATGGGTGGTCTCGCTTGAAGATGCGCGGACATCCTATCAGGCGATCTGGGATGCCTCACCTTGGGCGACCAACTGATCAGAAGTTGCTGACCAACGAAGGCCCGCCACGTCCCTCGTGGCGGGCAATTTTCTTCGCAGAGCAACGGCCGGACGAGATGCCCCACGATATTCTGATCCTCGTCGATGCGCCTGCCTATGCAAGCAGGCTTCCGCACCGACTAGAGCAGGTAGATGACGGTAAACTTCACATCCCGCTTCTGCAGCGCGCGCATGTAGGGCACCAGGTTCATCGCCATGACCTCGGGCACAGCGGAGCGGTCGCGGGACATGATCTCTAGCTTCGCGCCACTGGCGACAATGACTTCGGCGGCCTGCATCCCAGCATGGTCGCCCGCATCGTCGCAGATCATCCACGTCGACGCGGTGATGTCCCCGCTCGGCGACGGCGTGCCCAGCGACGGTCGACCGACGATTCCGTCCAACGCCATGATCGAAGAGGCCGCCCGGGTCGTTATGGCCCTTCCCCTGGGGCTGGCGACGGTGGCGGACAAGAACGGCCTGCGCTCAAGGTCCAAACCATAGTCTAGCCAGGCCCATTTCATAAACGTGAAACCGTCCGCCAACGCTTTTGCGAGTCGAGCCTTGTCAAGACGGTCAGTCCGACCACCCCTACGTAATTTCATCGTGCCAACCCAACGGAAAGTCGTTGACTAGCTCAACATATTCCGTAATGTATACGATACTGAATGCGTGATGGGGAGGAGATGATATGATTCTTACAAGACGGCAGGCGCTGTGCCTGACTGCTGCGACCGGGCTCATGCTGACCGGCATCCCAGGTTTTGCACAGGACCTCGACATTTTGGCCGCACTCGCCGACATTGAGGCGAATCCTGCGCCCGGCCCCAACGGGGAGCCGCCGGTGCTGGCCAGCGCTCTCATCCTGACGGATGAAGAGATCGCCCAGATCAAGGCCAAGGGTGCCAAGGCCGCCATCGTCATGCACTACACGGCATCTGACTGGGCAAAGTCGCAAATGGCCGGCCAGAAGGCTGCGCTTGACATGCTTGGCATCGAGATCGTCGCGGTGACAGATGCAGGCTACCGGGCTGAGCAGCAGGTTTCGGACATTGAAAGCGTTATGGCGCTTTCCCCCGATGTGATCATTTCGGTTCCGGCCGAGCAGACCGCGACTGCCGACGCCTACAAGCGTGCGGCCGCCGCCGGCATCAAGATCGTGTTCTTCGATCAGGCTGGTGCCGGAATGAAGGCGGGGTCGGAATATGTCAGTCTCGTCTCTTCGGACAACCGCGGCATGGGAAAGGCTGCCGCGCTGATCATGGCCAAGTCGCTGAACGGCAAGGGCAAGATCGGGATGATCCCGCACGCCTCGGACCTCTTCGCTACGCTTGAACGCTCGATCGGCTTCAAGGAAGCGATCGCGGCCTATCCGGACATCGCCGTTGTCGAGGAATCGGGCGTCGGCGGGCCGGACTTCTCGGGCGAGTCCGAGCGCATCGCCTCGGCCATGCTGACGGCAAACCCTGACCTGAATGGCATCTGGGCCGTCTGGGATGTGCCGACCGAAGGCGTGCTCGCCGCGGCACGTGCCAGCGGACGGACACCCGAAGACCTGGCCGTCACCACATGCGACCTTGGCCTCAACATTTCGATCGACATGGCCAAGAGCGGCTATGTCAAGGGCACGGGGTCGCAACGGCCCTATGGCGCGGGCTATGCCGAAGGTATCCTCGCGGGCTATGCCGTGCTGGGCAAGGAGGCGCCGCCCTATGTCGTCCTTCCGGCACTGGCCGTTACCCGTGAAAACCTCATGGCAGCCTGGCCCGACGCCAACGGGTCCGACGTCCCGGCGGAAATTGCGTCTCTGATGCAGTAACCTCCTGGTCAGCCCGGCCGCTCCCCCGGGCCGACACCCTCTTGCGGGATTAGTTCATGACACCCCTCGCCGTCGAAATGTCTGGCATCCACAAAAGCTTTGGCGGGATTTCCGCGCTGAAGGGCGTAGATCTGGCTGTGCGTCCGGGCAGTATTCACGCTCTGGTGGGTGAGAACGGCGCCGGAAAGTCCACCTTGCTGAAGATCCTCCAAGGCGTCATCTCCCCCGACGGTGGCGAAATTCGCGTGCATGGAACGGCTCTTGGCCAGCACGCTCCAGAAGCGTCACGGGCAGCCGGGCTTGGCATGATATTTCAGGAGCTCAGTCTTGTGCCGACTCTGACCGTGGCTGAGAATATCTTTCTGAACCGAGAACTGCTGCGCTTTACCGGAACTATCAACCGGAAAGCGGAACGCAGTCGGGCGCGCGACATCCTGGCCTCGCTGGGCATGGAGATCGACCCCGACAGCCCGGTGGGCAGTCTCGCTACTGGCCAGCGCCAGATGGTCGAGATCGCCAAGGCCCTGTCTCAGGACGCGCGCATCCTCATACTGGACGAGCCTACGGCAGCGCTGTCCACCGCCGAAGTGGCGCACCTCTTCGGCTTCCTGCGCGACCTCAAGAAGCGCGGGCTGTCCGCAATATATGTTTCACACCGGATGGACGAGATCATCGAGATTGCCGACGACGTGACCATATTGCGCGACGGCCGGAATGTCGCCGCTGCAGCGTTGTCCGACATCACTCTGGAAGGCATCGTCGAGGCAATGATCGGCAAGAAGGTTACCAACTTCGCCTATCGTACCCGCCAGATCGACCGCAATGTACTCCCCCTGCTGGAGGTGCGCGGTGTGTCGGCCGGAGCAAGACCCGTCGATTGCAGCTTCCGTCTATTCCCCGGCGAGGTGCTCGGCATTGCCGGGTTGATGGGGGCCGGTCGCAGCGAACTGGTCCGCTCCCTTTTTGGCGTAGACAGGCGCAGCGCCGGTGAGATTTTCCTGTATGGCAAGCCCCTTCAGATCAATTCCCCCAGCGATGCCATTGCCGCTGGCATCGTGCTGATCCCGGAAAGCCGGCAGCGCGAAGGACTTGTGGTGGATCACAGTGTCATCCAGAATCTCAGCCTTCCGCAGATTGACGCTCTGACAACAGGCGGCTTTGTGGCAACTGGTCGCGAGCGTAAACTCGCAGCCGACTTGATTGCCCGGCTGCGCATAAAGACCGGATCGCCCCACGCCGCGGCGCGGAGCCTGTCGGGCGGCAACCAGCAAAAGATCGTCATTGCGAAATGGTTGGCAACAAACCCGGAGGTGATCCTGCTGGATGAACCTACAGCGGGCATCGACATCGGATCAAAGGGTGAGATCGTCGATCTGGTCCGGTCCTTTGCCGAAACCGGCAAGGCGGTTGTGGTGATCTCGTCCGAACCAGCCGAGCTGCTGGCCCTGGCGGACCGCATCCTGATTATGTCGAACGGGCGGATCGTCCGCGAAATGACTCGCGACGAGCTTCACCGCAACGACGGCGCGGCAACCTCGGGCCAGTTACTGCAATCTGAACAGGTGCTTCAGGTGGCAATACAGAAAGCAAACACAAATGATCGTCTCAACTAACCCCGCGCCCCAGACGTCAAAGCCGCCTTTCGACTGGAAAAGCTATTTCGTCTACATTGCCTTCATCGCGATCTTTGCGGTGTTCGCGCTGACCTTGCAGGACCGTGGCTTCCTGAGCCCCCAAAACCTGATCAACGTGTTCCGCCAGGTGTCCATCGTCGCCATTATGGCCATCGCGATGACCTTCGTGCTGTCGGCTGGCGAAATCGACCTGTCCATTGGTGCCGTGGCGGGATTGTCGTCGGTCACTACCGGCCTCGCCCTCTCCCACTACGGGCTGGCGCCCGCCGTGGCGGCGGGACTGGCGACCGGGATCGTGGTCGGCTCGATCAACGGCGTTTTGGCTGCTTATGCCGGGATCCCGTCCTTCCTTGTCACCCTCGGCATGCTGGGCATTGCGCGGGGCACCGGCATGTGGGTCAGCGGCACCTCTCCAGTGCCAGTGCTGAACGAGACCTACATCTACTTCTTCGGCTCTGGCAGCCTCGGTCCCGTGCCGATCCTGATCCTGTGGGTGCTGCTCCTTGGCGCAATCGGGCACCTGGTGTTCCGCACCACGCCCTTTGGTCGCAAGGTGCTTGCCACTGGCGGCAACGAGACCTCGGCCCGCTTCAGTGGCATCCGCACCCGCAACATTAAGTTCAAAGTGATGGTGCTGTCCTCGACCGCTGCGGCCTTTGCGGGAATGCTCTATGCCGGACGGCTGCAATCGGGTCGATTCCAACTGGGAGAGGGCGACGAACTATCAGTCATCGCAGCTGTCGTCTTGGGCGGCACCAGCTTATTCGGCGGGCGCGGAACGGTCATCGGCTCGCTGGTCGGCGCGCTTCTGATCGGTGTCATCAACAACGGGCTTATTCTCATGGGCCTGGATTACAGCCAACAACTCATTGCCCGCGGAGCGCTAATCATTCTGGCCGTGGCCGTGGGTTCCGGCGCGCTGGCCCGTCGCTAAGGAAGGAACCAATAAATGAAACGGATCATTGTCACTGGCGGCAGCGGTAAGCTGGGTCGGGCCACGGTCTCGGCGCTGACAACTGCGGGCTACGACGTCATCAACATGGACCGCGTGCCTTGCCAAACCAATCCGCATGCGCCGTTTGTCAAGGTCGATTTCGAGGACATCCGCGCCACGACCGAAGCTTTCGCCGGCATGGATATCGGCCATGAACGCATCGTGCATGGCGTCGTGCACCTTGCAGCGATTCCGGTGCCGTGGGGCGGCCTGTCGGCGGATGTATTCCGCTCGAACACCACCACCACCTACAACGTCTTCGAGACCTGCCGCAGGCTAGGAATCAAGAACGTCGTCTGGGCGTCGAGTGAGACCCTGCTGGGCATACCCTATAACGTGCCGCCGCCCTATTTCCCGGTGGACGAAGACTACGAAGGCCGCCCCGAGACTGGGTATGCGCTATCCAAGTATCTGGGTGAACACATGGCGAAACAGTTCTGTCGCTGGGACCCGGAGTTGAAGATCGTCTGCCTGCGCTTTTCGAACGTGATGGATGTCCAAGAATACGCAGGATTCGCCGATTTCGAGAAGGATCCGGGCAGCCGTCGCTTCAACCTCTGGTCCTACATCGATGCCCGAGACGGAGCCGAGGCGATCCGGCTGTCGCTGGAACACAAGACGACGGGCGCGGATGTCTTCGTCATCGCCAACGCCGACGGCGTGATGAGGCGCCCAAATTCCGAACTCGTCGCCGAATGGTATCCCGGCGTGCCTTTCAAGCGCGAGGTCGGCCCGAACGAGACGCTCCTTTCCATCGAAAAGGCCCGCCGTGTCCTCGGCTACGAGCCGCGCCACTCCTGGCGCGAAGAGGTTGCAAAGTGAGCCACCCAGCGCTTGCCTCCGGCCATGTCGCAGTCGTCACCGGTGCTGCACAGGGCATTGGTCTGGCGATCGTGCGCGCCCTTGCAGCGCGGGGTCTGACCGTGGCGATGATCGACGCGAACGCGAGACAAATGTCAGACGCGGTCGCCACTCTTCCGGGAGTATCTCTGCTTCCCGTTGTGGTCGATGTCGCAGATGAAGGGGCGATGATGGATGCGGCGCAACGCATCCGTCGCGACCTCGGCCCCGTGCATGTGCTGGTGAACAACGCCGGCGTGACCACGCGGGGGGGGCCCTGGGGTGGCGTCGACGCCTGGCGCCGCAACATGGGGATCAACCTTTTCGGCGTCCTGCAAGGCCAAGCTGCCTTCTTGCCCGACATGATCGAAGCCGGTCTTCCGGGCCTGGTCGTCAATCTCGGCTCGAAGGAGGGGATTACCACCCCTCCAGGCAATGCGGCGTATTCGGTTGCCAAGGCCGGGGTAAAGGTCTTGACCGAACAGACAGCCCACGAATTGCGCCAGATCTGCGGGGACAGGATCACCGCGCATCTGCTGGTGCCGGGCTACACTTTCACGCCGATGAACTTTCCTGGCATGTCCGATGAAACCGCCAAGCCGCCGGCCCCCTGGACAGCCGACCAAGTCGCCGCAGCAATGATCGACGCGGTGGAGTCGGGAAGGTTCTACATTCTCTGCCCCGACAACGAGGTCACACCCGAACTCGATGCGAAACGTATTGCCTGGGCCGCCGGTGACATGATCGAAGGCCGACCGGCCCTGTCCCGTTGGCACCCCGATTTCGCAGCGCATTTCACTGAGTCCGCTAGCGCATACAATCAGAAGCAAAGCTATTGTGATCCGGCACAAAACCGGGAGGGCAGAAAATGATGGCAGACGGAGTGGACCGCAACGAAGCTGGAGACGGTGGACGTGGCGATCAGCCAATGGCGACCATAGCCTATCAGACCTTGCGCCGCAACATTCTGGAAAATCGCTGGCCTCCTGGATTTCAAGCGACCGAACAGGAGGTAGCCAGCCTGCTGGGCATGAGCCGTACCCCGGTGAGAGAGGCGCTTATGCGGCTTCAACAAGAGGGCCTTGTCTCGGTCGTGCCGCGCCACGGGATGAGGGTCTTGCCAATCTCTCCCATGGATATGAAGGAAATTTACGAGATCCTGACCTCGCTGGAAGCCACAGCCGTTGAACTTGCCGCACAACGTGGCGTGACGGAGGCCGACCTTGCGGGGCTGGAGCGCGCCTCGGCGGATATGGAAGCGGCGCTGTCGCGCGATGATCTCGACGCCTGGGCTAAGGCCGACGAAAGCTTTCATTCCCAGCTTCTGGACCTTGGCGGAAACGACAAGCTGAAGTCCGTTGTGCTGAACTTCTGGGACCGAGCCCATCGGGCCCGGATGGTCACGCTGAAGCTGCGCCCAAAGCCCGAAAAGTCCACCCAGGACCATGCGGCATTGGTGGCCGCCCTGCGGCGGGGCAAAGGCAATGAAGCATATCTCATCCACCGCGAACATCGCGAACGTGCCGGCCGCGAACTGGTCGAACTATTGCAACGTCTGGGGCTGAACCAGCTCTAGCTACATCCAACGAGGACACCCGTGTCAAAAAGCACCCATTCCGAACTCGACATTGCGGTTCTTCCAGGAGACGGCATCGGTCGCGAGGTCATGGCGGCTAATCTTGAGGTGCTAAATGCGATTCAGCACTTGGTAGGCGGCCCGCGCCTGCACTTCACGAAATATAATGCAGGCGCTCAGTACTACGCTGAAAGCGGTGATGCCTTGCCCGGACCGGTGCTAGGGGCCTGCCGCAAGGCCGATGCCATCCTTTTCGGCGCAATGGGCTGGCCGGACATACGCTATCCCGACGGCACCGAAATCATTCCCCAGCTTGACCTGCGCATGGCGCTGGAACTTTACGCCGGGGTACGCCCGATCCGCTGGTTTTCCGGACTGCCAAAGATTCTAGCCGATAAAAGAGCCGAAAAGATCGACTTCGTCCTTGTCCGCGAACAGACAGAGGGTCTGTTCTATGCCCGTGGCCGCGGGAGGTTGGTGGGCGACGACGAAGTCTATGACGAGATGCAGGTGACCCGCAAAGGCACCGCAAGGATTACCGAATTTGCTTTCCGGCTGGCGGCCACGCGGAAGGCCCGCGGACACGAAGGGCGCGTGACCTGCGTAGATAAGGCCAATGTCTTTTCCTCGATGGCCTTCTTCCGCAAGGTTTTTGATGAGGTAGCCGCGCGCCATCCTGACCTTGCCCCTGACCATGCCTATGTCGACGCGCTCGCTCTCACGATGGTCAAGAAGCCCTGGACGCTAGATGTCCTCGTGACGGAGAATATGTTCGGCGACATCCTGTCGGACCTTGCCGCCGGGCTGATCGGCGGAATGGGCATGGCGCCGTCCGCCGATGTCGGTGACCAGCACGGGCTGTTCCAGCCCGCCCACGGTACGGCGCCAGATATTGCTGGCCAGGGCAAGGCCAACCCTTGCGCCATGTTCCTGTCCGGCGCCATGATGCTGGACTGGCTGGCCGACCGCCACCAGATCCCCCAGCTCGAAACCGGTGCCCGGCTGATCGAGCGCGCGATCGAACATGTCCTGTCACAGCGCATCGCCGTGCCGATGGAATACGGCGGCAAGGCAGGGTCGGCCGAAATGACCCGCGCTGTCCTGGATGCTCTGCCGCTGGTCGTGGCGGAGGTGGCATGATGGCGCATCCCGGTCTTTACTTGGTGGCGGTCTGGTTCAGGGCCAAGCCGCAACATGCCGAACCCTTCGCGCGCGCCATGGCCGAAAACGCAAAAGCGTCCGTTGAGAAGGAACCCGGCTGCCATCTGTTCGAGGTCCGCCCCGACGGGGACGGACTTGCCCTTTACGAAGTCTACGAAAGCCGCGCCGCCTTCGACGATCACCTGGCCTCGCGGCACTATCTGGATTTCGTCGAGCAGACGAAGGATTGGGTTGCGGACAAAAAGGTCGGGACCGGCGACTGGCAGCCGTTCGCAGGCACACCCTTGGGCGCGATAGTCGCATGACCGCCGGAACTGCACTGGGCGTCAAAGCGATCGTCTTCGACACCTTCGGAACTGTCGTGGATTGGCGCGGGAGCGTCATCAGCGATTTGGGAATCTGGGGCGCGGCCCATGACATCAACCTTGATTGGGCAAGGCTGATCGACCTCTGGCGCGACCGTTACAACCCGCAAAAGGCCCGCGTACGGTCCGGCGAACTCCCTTGGACCAATCTTGACGAACTGCACCACGAGGCGCTGCTGGCTGTTTTGCAGGACCTGAATGCCCCCGACCTGACCGAGGCCCAGGTAATGCACATCAACCGGGTTTGGCACCGGCTGCGTCCCTGGCCGGACTCGGTCGAAGGGCTGACGCGACTGAAACGAAATTTCGTGATAGGGCCGCTGTCCAACGCCAATGTTGCCCTTCTGGTCAACATGGCCAAGGCGTCAGGCCTGCCCTGGGACCACGCATTTTCCTGCGAATTGTTCCAGCACTACAAGCCCGACCCTGAAACCTATCTCGGCGTCTGCCGCATGATGTATCTGGAACCGTCCCAGGTCATGATGTGTGCCGCCCATAATTACGATCTGGCCGCCGCCCGCCGCTTTGGCCTGCGGACTGCATTCATTCCCCGCCCTACAGAATACGGGCCAAGCCAAACCACAGATCTCGTCCCCGAACAGAACTGGGACATCATCGCAACCGACATGATCGACTTTGCGGCCCGAATGGGCGCGTGAGGCGAGGGAGAGACCATGCAAACCTACAAGATGTTCATCGGCGGCGGCTGGGTAGACGCGGCTTCGGGCGGAACCTTTGAAACCCAGAACCCCTATACCGGCGAAACCTGGGCCCTTATTCCACGTGCGACAAAGGATGACGTTGACCTTGCCGTAGCTGCCGCGAAACAGGCGTTCCACAGCGGCGACTGGCCAAAGATGCACCCGTCCGAGCGCGGTCGGTTGTTGCGCAAACTGGGCGACCTGATTGCCGAAAACGCCGAGGCGCTGGCCAAAACCGAGGTGCAGGACAACGGCAAGCTGATCAGCGAAATGGCCTTTCAGCTGCGGTATATCCCGCAGTGGTATTACTATTACGGCGGACTGGCTGACAAGATCGAGGGCTCGGTCATCCCAGTCGACAAGCCAGAGATGTTCAACTACACGCGCTATGAACCCTTGGGAGTTTGTGTCGGCATCACGCCGTGGAACTCGCCGCTGCTGTTGCTTGCCTACAAGCTGGCACCAGCCTTGGCGACCGGCAATACCTTCATCGTCAAGCCTTCGGAATTCACCTCGGCATCGACCTTGGAGTTCGCCAAGCTTGTGGAAAAGGCCGGGCTGCCGGCGGGCGTGTTCAACGTCGTCACCGGCTTTGGGTCCGAGATTGGCGATGCACTGGTGACCCACCCCGATGTGGCCAAGATCGCCTTTACAGGCAGCGAGTCGACGGGGCGGCGGATCGGGGAGCTTGCGGGGCGGCACCTGAAGAAGGTAACGCTGGAACTGGGCGGCAAATCCCCGCACATCGTCTTTGCCGATGCCGAGATCGACAATGCGGTGAACGGCGTGATTTCCGGCATCTTTGCAGCCTCGGGCCAGACTTGCATCGCCGGATCGCGGCTTTTGGTCGACCGCCGCATCCACGATGAATTCGTCGACAAGATCGTCAAGCTGGCCAAGACCGCGCGGATAGGTAACCCGATGGAGGCCGATACCCAGGTCGGCCCGATCACCACGCCGCCGCAGTTGCAAAAGGTGCTTGGCTATATCGACATCGCCAAGCAGGAAGGCGCCGAAACCGTGCTGGGCGGCGGACGCCCTGATCGGGCTGATCTGGCCAAGGGCTGGTTCGTGGAACCCACCATCTTCACCGGCGTCAAGAACTCCATGCGCATCGCTCAGGAAGAGGTGTTCGGCCCGGTTCTGGCCACCATCCCCTTTGGCGACGAAGACGAGGCCCTGGCCATCGCCAATGACAGCCGCTATGGTCTAGCGGCCGGTTTCTGGACGCAAGACATCGGCAAGGTGATGCGCTTTTCGGCGGGGCTTCAGGCCGGAACGGTCTGGGTCAACACCTACCGCGCCATCAGCTATCTGTCGCCATTGGGGGGCTATAAGGATAGTGGCATCGGCCGTGAAAACGGCAAGGACGCCATCCTGTCCTGGCTGCAGACCAAAAGCGTGATGGTTTCCACCGCCCGCTCGGTCGCAAACCCCTTCATCATGCGCTGACGCCATGTTGTTGGGAGTCATAGCCGATGATTTCACCGGGGCCAGCGACATCGCCAACACCCTGACAAAGGGGGTTGGCGGTCAGGGTGGTCTGCGATCTGCCCTGTTTCAGGGTATTCCCGCGCTGCAAGCGGCACAGGGGATTGAGGCGGGCATCGTGGCCCTGAAATCCCGGTCCGTCCCCGTCGATCAGGCCGTTGCTCAGTCGCTGGCGGCGCTGGAATGGCTTTTGGCTCAGGGCTGCCGCCAGATCGTTTTCAAGTACTGCTCAACCTTCGATTCCACACCCCAGGGCAATATCGGCCCGGTGGCCGAAGCGTTGGCCGAGCGGCTTGGGACCAAGGCCGTTGTCGTTTGCCCCGCCTTCCCCGAGGCGGGTCGCACCGTGTATCAGGGGCACCTGTTCGTCCAGGACCGGCCCTTGCACGAAAGCGGCATGCAGAACCATCCCTTGAACCCGATGACCGACCCAGACCTGCGCCGCTGGTTACAACGGCAATGCACCGGCAAGGTCGGGCATCTGCGGTGGCAGGAGGTGGCGCAAGGCAAGACAAGGATTTCCGAGGCTCTTGGCGCATCGGACGCCACGCTTATCGTCGTGGACGCCCTGACGGTTGAAGACCTTGTGACCATCGGTCACGCCAGCGCATCCGCCCCGCTTCTGACTGGCGGCTCGGGCATCGCGTCGGGCCTTCCCGGCAATTTCATCGCGGCGGACCTGGCAAGGGGCTATCACGCTGATGGCTTTCAGGGACAGTCGGGTCCAGCGGCGATCCTGGCCGGATCGTGTTCGGGCGCGACACGGGGTCAAGTGGAGCGGCACAAGGCACTACACCCGACCTTGGCGGTCAATGTGGATTCCGTCATGGATGGCAACTTCGGCCCGGAGGACGTCGTGCAATTTGTGGTGCGGCACAAGACAGATGCTCCCCTTGTCTATTCCTCCGGGTCACCAGATCAAGTTCGCGGCCTTCAGGACCGTTACGGTCGCGAGGTGGTTGCCGCACATCTTGACGCGCTCTTCGGGCAAAGCGCCCGGCGCTTGGTCGAAGAGGGCATCAGCCGGCTGGTTGTTGCTGGCGGTGAAACCTCTGGTGCGGTTGTCGAGGCGCTTACCCCCGGTGCCATACTGATCGGTCCTGAGATCGACCCCGGCGTTCCGGCCCTGGAGGTGGAAAGGGGTCTGGTGCTGGCACTGAAATCCGGCAATTTCGGCACAGAGGACTTCTTCGAAAAGGCATTGGAAAGGCTGGCAGGAAGGTGATCTACGAAACTCAAGCCCGCCACGACATGGTGCGCCTGGCCAAGTCGCTGTTCGACCGTGGCTACTCTGTCGGGACGGCGGGCAACATCAGCGTCCGAGTAGCTGACGGCATCCTGATCACGCCGACCAATTCCAGTCTCGGGTTTCTTGAGCCGGACCGGATCAGCAAGCTGGACCTTTCCGGGCGACATCTGTCGGGCGATAAGCCCTCGAAAGAGATCTTCCTGCACCAGGCGTTCTATGACTCGCGGCCTGGAACCGGGGCAGTTGTGCATCTGCATTCGACATATGCCACCGGCCTGTCGTGCCTTGCTGACACCGATCCCGACGACTGCATACCGCCGTTGACGCCCTACGTCGTGATGCGTGTCGGCAAGGTGGCTCTGCTGCCCTATCTTCGGCCAGGCGATCCGGACCTTGGCCAGCTTATCGCGGATCTGGAAGGCAGCCGTTCGGCGGTGCTTCTGGCCAATCACGGCCCAGTTGTGGCCGGGCATGACCTTCCCTCGACCGTGGCCGCTGCCGAAGAGTTGGAGGAAACCGCAAAACTGCTCGTCTTGTTGCGCGGCCAGAACCTCCGCTATCTGACGCACCAGAACGTGTTGTGCCTTGAACGCGCCTTCCCGCGCGGCACGGGCGGCCCTGCGCCGTGGGCGGACGACGAAACGCGCCTGCACCGGGCAGCCATGACAAGGCCCAAACCGCCGCTGGATTGACCCAAACCACGGGTAGAATGATGAGGTTCTCCTTTATCGCCAGGCATCGCCACATCTGGCCCGTCAGCTGGCTGTGCGAAGTGCAGGATGTGTCGCGATCAGGCTTCCACGTCTGGCTCAAGCGTCCGACCAGCGCCCGCGAGATCCATGACGCCAAGCGCATCACGGCGACCGAGACAAGCTTCGGGGCCAGCGACCGGAGCTACGGCGCGCGCCGCATTTGGCGCGATGTCTTGGAAGAGGGGCTGGCCTGCGGACTTCACCGGATCGAACGGTTGATGCGGATCAACGCCCTGCGGGCGCGGCCCAAACGCCGTGGAAAGCCGAAGGACGAGGACGAACGGTCGGTGATTGCTGATAACATCCTTGACCGAGCCTTCCAGGCGGACCGGCCAAACCAGAAGTGGCTGGCCGACTTCACCGATATCTGGACCGCAGAAGGCTGGCTCTACGTTGCGGTCGTGCCGGACCTGTTCTCCCGCCGGGTCGTCGGCTGGTCCATGACGGCTGATCGGGATGCGCCGCTGGTCATGGATGCGCTGATGATGGCCGTCTGGCGGCGCGGCAAGGCCGACGCGCTGCTTCATCATTCGGATCAGGGATCGCAATACACAAGCGGGCAGGATCGAGCGGCTTCTGGCCGACAACGGGATCATTTGCTCGATGAGCCGGGCCGGCAATATTTGGGATCGAGCCATGAGAGCGCCACTGCTCCGAATGACCATGGCGAGGTCCGCGATGGCGAGCTTCTTCTCCTCGCTGAAGACCGAACGGACCGCCCGCAAGATCTGTCGCACCCGCGACAAAGCCCGTGCCGAGGTCTTCGACTACATCGAACGCTTCTACACCCCACGCAGGCGGGATCCGAAACTGGGCTACCTCAGCCCCATGGAGATCGAGGCCCGCGCCACGCTACCTTAACCTGCTGGCCATAAAACCGGCAGCAGGCCAATATCCTGATGTTCGAAAGTGATTTCGGTCGCATCTTTCTCGCCTTTGCGAATGAACGGCAGCGGCAGTGGTTGTTGCAGATCCTGTCGAGAAGCTATCGGAGGTCCGAGCAGGAGTTCAACGCGCAGGGCCGTCTTGCTGCGTTCGACCCTATCCGCAAGCAGGGATGGGCTGGCCGCTCGAAGAACTTCCAGTTCGCCGGATCGTCGACCATCGCCGTTCCCTTCGTCGTCGACGGCATCTGCGTCGCAGCTTTCAAGTCGTGGTGAACGGCAAGATCTTCTGGAAAGCCTCTGGCGAGCATCGCGTGAGATCAGCGCAAGGCTGCAGGTCGGCGACTTCGGCGAAGTTTATATCGTGGCAGAGGACCCGTCCGGCATCCCCTCGACGGTCAGCAGGGGCGACCCCGAGGGGAAGGCCGGAGAGCCGGGTTAGTGGGTTGAGCCTGACTCATCTCAGAACACCCAAATTCGTTTGAGTTCAGGGGGCCGACGCGTCATCCCGTGCCGGGGAGGATCCAGATGACTATACGGCCAGTGGTGCTTGTGACCGGACCCATTCACGCGGACGGTCTTCGGAAGCTTGGTGATTTCGACCTTCGTGTGCACCATTACGATGCCGCGAAGCCGGGCGGGGGTATTCCGGAAGAGGATCTCGCGGTGGCAGATGCGCTGATCGTCCGGGCCATGCCGGTGGACATTGCGGCCATCGAAGCGGCACCCCGGCTTCGGGTCGTGGCGAAGCATGGCGCAGGCGTCAACAACATCGATGTCGCGGCCTGCCAGCGGCGTGGCATCGTGGTGACGAACACCGGCGATGCCAATTCCGATTCCGTCGCGCAGCTGGCCGTCACGCTGATCCTGTCGGCGCAGCGCCGGATCGCCGCCGTGCATGCCTCGGTGGCCAATGGCAGCTATGATCTTCATCGCCAGCGGATCTTTCCGGATCTGATGGGGCGGAAGATTGGTCTTGTGGGCTTCGGGGCGATCGGCCAACGTGTCGCCCGGATCTGCCGAATGGGGTTCGAGGCTGCCGTCATCGCCTATGATCCGGCCATGACGCCCGAGGTCATGGCAGAGGCGGGCGTCGAGAAATGCACCGACTTGGACGATCTGTTCGTCACCTGCGATGTGGTCAGCCTGCACGTTCCGCTGAACCCGGCGACACATCGCATGGTGTCGGCGGCGCGGCTGGCGCTGATGAAGCCGACGGCGGTGCTGGTCAACACCGCGCGCGGCGAAGTGGTTGACGAGGCCGCCTTGATCGAGGCGCTGCGCAAGGGCCGGATCTGGGGTGCGGGCCTGGACGCGTTCGAGACGGAGCCGCTTCTCGACTCGCCGTTGTTCGGCCTGTCGAACGTGATCCTCTCTCCGCATATCGGCGGGGCGACGGAACTGTCGCGGATCACGGCGGCGGTGCGCGCGGCGGAGTGCGTGATCGAGGTGCTGGCGGGGCGCACACCCAAATATCTGATCGGGGTCTGAGGGGAGAGACGGAATGTATGGTTTGGACGCACCGGCGATCATCGTGCCGGAGCTTGTTTTCGAGCTTCCCGTAGCGTTCCGAAAGGACGCCCCGGGTCCGCGCAGCCCCACACGCACAAGCAAGGGCGGGACGACACTGGAGGGGCCCTGCTTCGATAGCGAGGGAAACCTGTACTTCACCGATGTGCCGCATGGCCGGATTTTCGTGGCGCGGACGGACGGAACCGTCGAGCTTGTGCTGGAATATGGGGGTGAGCCGAACGGGCTGAAATTCGATTCGGCAGGCTCTCTGGTCATCTGCGATCACCATCTTGGGCTGTTGCGCTTTGATCTGGTGGCAGGGCAGTTGAGCAGCCTGTGCCGCGGGCCCGAGAAAGAGCATTTCAAGGGTGTGAACGATCTGGTCTTCGGCCGCGACGGGGCGCTGTATTTCACCGATCAGGGCGGGACGGGGATGCACGATCCTTCAGGCCGGGTTTATCGCCTAGGTCCGGACGGCGATCTTCGCGCGCTGGTGACGAACGTGCCCAGTCCGAACGGCCTAGTCTTCAACGAGAGCGAAACGATCCTCTATGTTGCCGCGACCCGCTCCAGTTCGATCTGGATGCTGCCGCTGACCAAGGCCGGCGGCGTCACCAAAGCGGGGATCTTCGCGCGGATGCCGGGCGGCGGACCGGACGGGATGGCGGCGGATGTCGCGGGCAACATCGCCGTGGCGCATCCCTCGCTCGGCTGTGTCTGGCTGTTCAATCGCAAGGGCATCCCCACGCACCGCGTGCTGGGCCCCAGCGGGGCGCATGTGACGAACATCGCCTATGGCGGGCCGGACAACGACTGGCTTTACTACACCGACGGCACCAGCTTCGGCATCTGGCGGGCGCGGATGCCCCATCCCGGGCGGGCGCTCACCTATTAATCCGTGATCGCCCAGCTCGACAGCCAGTTCTTGAAGGCGATCAGCCTTGGATCGGCCTCGAACGCGACGGGGTAGGATAAAAAGTAGGATTCCGGTCTGCGCAGAACGATGTCCAGCACAGGCACAAGTCGGCCATCGGTGAACTCTGCCTCGCAGAAACCGCGGCGCCCCATTGCAATGCCCAGCCCTGCAATTGCAGCTTCATAGTCGAGCGTCTCGCCTTCCAACTGAAGCACATCATGCGGCAGCGTCTTCGGCAGGCCCACGCTTTCGAACCAGTCTTCCCACTCCCGCCTCCGGGCGGTGGTGTAGATGAGCTGATGGTGGCGCAGATCTGAGGGCTCCACAACTTTAGGCCGCCGCGCGAGATATCCCGGGCTGCACATCGGAAAGGTCTCGATCGACATGACCTGAACCGAACGTCGCCCGGCCCACTTTCCGTTCCCCAACCGAATCCATGCGGATACCGGATTCGCGTCGAACTGCGTGCTGGTGTTCTTGTCGAACGTCGGCAACTCCAGCCGGATGTTCGGGTGAAGCTCGAAGAACTCGGGGATCCGTTGCAGCAGCCTGTTGCGCAAAAAAGAGCGGGAGCAAAGGATGCGTAGCGGGGCGTCTCCAGCGCCGAACAGCCTGTTGGTTTCGTGCCGGAGGTTCTCGAAGGTGCTGTGGACCGCGATCCAGTACTCCTGGCCGACCTCGGTCAAGGCGACATCCCTGTTCGACCTCTTGAACAAGGGTGTTCCAAGCCTGTCTTCCATTGCCTTGATCTGATGGCTGATCGCGCTGGGTGTGATTCCAAGCTCCTCTGCCGCGCGTTTGAAGCTCAGATGTCTGCCGGATGCCTCGAAGGCGCGGAGGTGGTGGGTGGAGGGAAGCTTCACGACACGTCCTGCGTTGATCTGCATTCATGTCAGATGGGGTCTTTTCGTTTGACCCGTCAAGGCCAATCCTGCCTTTTGGACCCATCCAAACGCCCTTGGGAGGGGCCGTGAAGGTCAGCCATAGCATCATAAAGACTCAGATCCGCGAAATCCTTCTGCGCTGGGGGATGACGGAAATTCATGCCGAAACGACGGCAACCCTCATGTCCGATGCGGATCTGAGAGGGATCGATTCACACGGCATCTCGATGTTGACCGTCTATGACGAGCGTCGGATCAACTTCCTGACGCTGCAGGACACGCCCGTGGCCATCGCGTCCGAAACCCCGGTGTCGGTCCTGGTCGATGGCGGCGGCGGGCTTGGCTACGTGCCAAGCATGCTCGGCGTCGACCGCGGAATCGAGAAAGCCCTCGAAACAGGAATGTGCGCGGTGGCCGTCCGCAACTCCGCCCATTTCGGCGCGGCAGGATACTACACCCGCAGGATCGCAGAGGCCGGCCTGATCGGGATGGCTACGACAAGCTGCCCGCGTGTCCAGGTGGTGCCGACCCATGGCGCAGAGCCGAAGCTCAGCACCGACCCCTGGTCGTTCTCGGCGCCGGCGCAGCGCAACGCGCCGTTCGTGCTGGACATGGCGACATCGACGGCAGCCGGCGGCAAGATCCGCAATCGCGCAACCGAGGGGCTGCCGATCCCGGACGGCTGGGCCGTCGATGCCCAGGGAGAGTTCGTGACGGATGCCGAGCGCGCCTTCACGATCGGGGCCTTCCTGACGCCGCTGGGTGCGAAGCCCGAGTTGAGCAGCCACAAGGGTTACGGGCTGGCGGTGATGGTCAACATTCTCAGCACATGCCTGTCGGGGGGCAGCCTCGTCACCTCAGAAGGGCATGCGCGCCGCATCCCGGGGACGCAGGATCTCAACCACTTCTTCCTGGTGATGCGCAGCGACCTGTTCCGCCCTGCAGCCGAGTTCGCGGCGGATGTCGATACGCTCATCGACGATCTTCGGGCAACGCGGCCGATCCATCCCGATCACCCCGTTCTCGTCGCCGGAGATCCCGAAGAGATCGCGAAAGCCGAGCGGTCGAGAGACGGCATCGCCATTGCCCCCGGCCTGGTGGCCAGGCTGCGCGAGGTTGCGGCGCGCTGCGGCGCACCGTTCCTGCTGATCTGAGGAGGCGTCCATGCACAAGATCTGCCAGCGATACGAGGCGATCCCGAGCGCGGTCATCAGCGATGTGTTGCGCAGCGCCGGTGCGCCGCATCAGGTGCTGCATCGCGATCTGCACCAGGTGGGAAAGCGCCGCCGCTTTGCCGCGCCCGCTTTCTGCGTCAGGGGCGAGCGCGTGCTCGGCTCAATCAAGCCCGAAAGTGACAAGCGTTTTCAGATCTACCGCGATTTCCGCGACGGCGCCGCGCTGTTGCTGGCCGCGGGCGGCTATGACACGGCGGTCGTCTTCGGCGAGAATGTCGCGCTTTCGCTGAAGATGAAGGGCTGCCAGGCGATTGTCACCGACGGCGGCATCCGGGATGGCGAGGCGATGGATGCGATGGGCATGCCGGTCCATGCTGCATTCGTCACGCCGTTGAGCGGCGGAAGGCAGTGGGTCATGCTGGACTACGGTGTCCCGGTCATGATGCGGGGCCAGTCATCCGCCTTCGTGCGGGTCGCGCCCGGGGATCTGGTCGTCGGCGATGCGGATGGCGTCGTCGTGGTGCCGAAGGCGGGGATCGAGCGGGTCCTGGAGATCTGTGAAGGGGCGATGGCTGCGGAAGAGCGCACCCGCAACCGGATTCTGGCGGGTGAGGACCCCGAGGCCGCCTATGCCGCCGAACCGCGCCAGAAGAACGTCCAACCCTTCCTGTCCCATAGCGAAACCTGAGAGGCCGATGGATCGGATCGAAACCATTGTGATCGGCGCAGGGGTCATCGGCCTCGCCATCGCGCGCGCCATCGCGCAGCGGGGGCGCGAGGTGCTGATCCTCGAACGGTCCGATATGATCGGCTCTGAAACCTCCAGCCGAAACAGCGAGGTGATCCACGCGGGCCTTTACTATCCAACGGCTTCGCGGATGGCGCGCTTCTGCGTCAAGGGGCGGCACCTGCTTGTGGACTATTGCCGGTCCCGGGGGATCGACGCGCGGCCCTGCGGCAAGCTGATCGTCGCCACCGCATCGGCAGAGGAGGTCTATCTCGAAACCCTCGCCCGGCGGGGCGAGGCGAACAGTGTCACGGGTCTGCGGCTGATCGACGGGGCGGAGGCGCGGCGGATGGAGCCGGCGCTCCGTTGCACGGCCGCGCTGCTGTCGTCGGCGAGCGGGATCATCGATACACATGCCTACATGACGGCTTTGCTTGCGGATGCGGAGGCCGCGAACGCGACGCTCGCCCTGCGCAGCCCCTTCGAAGGTGCCGAGGCGGAAAGCGGCGGGTTCACCGTCCGGGTCGGCGGTCCGGAGAGAATGGAGCTGCGCTGCCGCAGCCTGATCAATGCGGCGGGCCTCTGGGCGCCCCTGGCGGCCACAGCCATCGCGGGTATGCCGGCGGATGGCATTCCCGCAATGCGGCTGGCCAAGGGGTCCTATTTCATGCTGTCGGGCCGCAATCCGTTCAGCCGGCTGATCTATCCTGTCCCGGTGGACGGTGGCCTCGGCGTTCACCTCACCATCGACATGGCGGGCCGGGCGCGCTTCGGGCCGGATGTCGAATGGGTGGATGCCGTCGATTACCGCGTCGATCCGCAAAGGGCGCAGGGCTTCTATGTCGCGATCCGACGCTATTGGCCGGGCCTGCCGGAGCGCGCGTTGCAGCCGGGCTATTCCGGCATCCGCCCCAAGCTGGCCGGCCAGGGCGAGGGCTGGCGCGACTTCATGATCCAGTCGGAAGCCGATCACGGCGTTCCGGGGCTGATCAACCTGTTCGGAATCGAGAGCCCCGGACTGACGTCCTCTTTGGCGATCGCCGACGAGGTCGCCGATCTGCCGGAGACAGGCGAAGCCGGACGTTCCCTGGCGGGCGCGTCCGATAGCAGGGGACTTGCATATGGCTGAGGTGATCGCGCGGAACCTGTCGCGACGGTATGGCGAATACATCGCCATCGAAGACGTGTCTTTCCACGTGAAGGACGGCGAATTCCTGACCCTTCTGGGGCCTTCGGGCTGCGGGAAATCCACGACGCTCGGCATTCTCGCCGGGCTGGACCGCCCCGACGAGGGTCATCTGTCGATCGGGGGAGAGGTGTTCTTCGACGGCTTGACCGGGGTTTTCGTCGATGCCGAGCGACGCAATCTGGGGCTGGTCTTCCAGACCTACGCGCTGTGGCCGCATATGACGGTGCGCGACAATGTGGGCTATGCGCTCAGAATCCGCCGCATTCCCCGTGCCGAGCGGGAGAAACGCATCCGTGAGGCACTTGCGCTGGTGGAGATGGAGCAGTTCATCGACCGCTATCCCAGCCAGCTTTCCGGCGGCCAGCAGCAGCGCGTGGCACTTGCACGGACGCTCGCCTACAACCCCCGCATCCTGCTTCTGGACGAACCGTTGTCCAACCTTGACGCCAAACTGCGCGACAAGGCGCGCAGCTGGCTACGGCAGTTGCAGACCCAGCTTGGCGTCACGACGATCTTCGTGACCCACGACCAGATCGAGGCGCTTGCCCTCAGCGACCGCATCGCGGTGATGAACAAGGGCCGGATCGTCCAGATCGGCAGCCCGCGCGAGATCTATGAAGAACCGGCCTCGACCTTCGTGGCCGATTTCATCGGAACGACGAACCTGATCCGCGGGCAGGTTTCAGAGATTGCGGACGGGATCGCCACCATCACGCTTTCGGATGGCCAGAGCCTGCGCGCGGTCGCGCGCAGCGATCTGGTGGCGGGCGGGGTCGCGCTTGTCGCCTGCCGCCCAGAACGCATCGAGGTGGCCACCACGGATGCCGCAGGCCAGAACGTCCTTCGGGCGCGACTGATCGAGCGCACCTACCTTGGCGCCCGTGTGCTCTACGAATTCGGCGCGGCCGGAAATTCCATCAAGGTCGAGACGCCGTGCGAACTGCCGGAGGAGGCAGACCTGCACCTTCCCGTCGATCACTGCATCGCCTTTCCGGCAACGGAGGCGTCAACGGGATAGTCACAATACGATCCAGAGAGGGAGAAAAACTGGAATGAACCGATATTTGTTGACGGGAGCCGCCGCCGTATTGCTGGCGGGCGCTGCGGGCGCGCAGGAAACACCGCTGCCCGACTACTATCCAGAGACCTATGGCGAGATCGTCGAAGGTTCGCGGTCGGAAAACCGGCTGGTGATCTATTCGAACATGGCGGCCGAGCAATGGGCGCCCGTGATCGATGGCTTCAATGCACGTTATCCCTGGATTCAGGTCGAAACGCTGGATCTCGCGTCGAGCGAGGTGTTGGAGCGGTTCCTCGCGGAAACCGGCACGGGTGCCTCTTCGGCCGATCTGCTGGTGACAGTCGCGCCGGATGCCTGGCAGAACATCCTGAAGCGCGATGTGCTGCAGGACTATGCCTCGCCCGAGGCGCCGCACATGCCCGACTGGAGCATTCCCGAGCCGGGCTTCTACACGGTCGGCGTCGATCCGACGTTGATCGTCTGGAACAAGCAGATGCTGACGCCCGAGCAGGTGCCAAGCGGCCTGGGCGATCTGGCCGCGAAGATCACGGAACATCCCGGTGCGTTTCCGCCCGGCTCTCTCACCACCTACAGCGCGCATACCGGCTCGTATGGCTATACGCTGGCCCATGCCGTTGCCGCGCGTCACGGCGATGCGTTTTGGGAATGGGCAGCCGTCTTCGGTCCGCTGACCCGGCCCGAGCGGGCGAATGGCCAGATGCTGGAAAAGCTGACGACCGGCGAATATGTGCTGGGCTACTTCATCGGTGCCGCGACGACCTGGAACATGGTGAAGGACCCGCAACGCGCCGAAATCCTGGGATGGAGCTTCGTCAGCGATGGCAATCCCATGACGCTGCGGGGCATGGGCATTCCGGATGTGGCAGGCAACCCCAACGCGGCCAAGCTGATGCTCGACACCCTGTTGTCGCATGAGGGGCAGGTGAATCTTGCCAAGGGCGGGCGCACCCCGCTGCGCCCGGATGTCACGCCCGAAGACATTGGCGGCGCGCCGACCTTCGCCTCGATCTCGGAGGCGCTGGGGGACGTGGAGCCGATCCTGATCGATTACGACCCGGCCCTGCTGACCGACCAGCAAGAATTCGTCGCGCGCTGGAAACAGGTATACGGCATCAGCGAGTAACGGCACGGGCAGAAGTGGAGCGCGCGATGACCATCACGACAAGCACGGCGGCCGCCCCGCAGCGGCGCATCGATCGCAATACCTTAGTTACATACGGAGTTTCGGCGGTGGTCTTTCTGATCGTCGCGGCTCCGCTTCTGCCCATCATCTATCAGTCTTTCATTGACCGCCCGATCTATGACATCGGTCATGAGCTGACGTCTGCCAATTACATCCGGCTCTTCACCAGCCCCGAGTTTCTGTCGGCATTGCAGAACACGATCGTCATCGCCGTCCTTGCCACGATCATCTCGCAGGTGGTCGGGGCGGCGGGCGCGATTCTCGTCACCCGCACCGATCTGCCGCTTCGGCGGATGTTCGGCCAGGTTCTGCTCTGGCCCTTCTTCGTCTCCAGCCTCGTTCTCTCGTTCGGCTGGTTCATGATGTATGGCCCGGCCGGGTTCCTCTCCATGTGGATGCGCACGATCTTCGGCCATATCCCATGGAACCTGTACAGCATCGGAGGCATGGCCTTGGTCGCGGGGATCACCCATGCCCCCCTTGCGATGCTATACTGCATGGCCACGGCAACGTCGATCGACCCCTCGCTGGAAGAGGCCGCGCGGGTCAGCGGCGCGAAACCGATGCGCATCCTGCGCACCGTCACGCTGCCGCTCCTTACCCCTGCGATCGTCTACAGCGGCCTACTGAACTTCATGGGGGCCATCGAGATGCTGTCGGTGCCGATCATCCTTGGCGAGCCGGTGGGGATCAGCACGCTGACGACCTTCATCTACACGAACGGCGTCTCCGCGTCACAGCCGGACCACGGGCTGGTCGGAACGGCGGCGGTCCTCATGCTGCTGCTGATCCTCGGATTGATCTTCATGCAGAACCGCTTCCTGTCCGGCGCGACCCGTTTCGTGACCGTGGGGGGCAAGGCGGTGCGGCCCCGCATCCTGTCGCTGGGGGCCTGGCGTTGGCCCGCTTTCACGATCATCGGACTTTACGCCCTGCTGATGGTGATCCTGCCGCTGGCGATGCTGCTGTTGCGGGCGCTGGTGCGGTTTCTGAATCCGGCCGTGTCGATCGTCGACGTTTTCACCTTCGAGCATTTCACCGAAATCCTGACGACCCCGATCTATCAGCGCGCCATCGTCAACACGATCATCGTGGCGGCGACGGCGGGGGGCATCGGCACCCTGCTCTGTCTCTTCACCGCGCTAATCTCCCAACGCTCGACCATGCGGTTCCGAGGACAGCTCCAATATCTTGCCCTCTTCCCGAAAAGCATACCCGGCATCGTTGCGGGGATCGGTTTCTTCTATGCAATGGCGGTCCTTCCCGGTTCGGAATATCTGCGCGCGGGACTTGGCGTCCTGATCTTGGCCTATGTGATGCGCTACCTGCCTGCCGGCTTCGGGGCCATCCAACCCGCCCTGATGCAGATCAGCCCCGAGCTTGATCGCGCCGGACGCACGATCGGGGCTGACTGGCTTTCGGTGGTCGGCAACATCCTTGCGCCGCTGCTGAGGCCTGCGATGCTTGCCTGTTTCACCCTGCTGTTCGTGGCCTTCGTGAAAGAGTATTCGATCGCGGTTTTCCTGATCTCGCCGGGGAACGAAGTCATCGGCTCGACCCTGCTCAGCTTCTGGCTGCATGGAGAGATGGGCTCGGTCGCGGCGCTGTGCTGCATCCAGATCACGATCATCATGATCTTCATGTTCATTGCCCGACGTGTCCTGCGCGTTCCAGCGACCCTGCGGTAAGGTGCTGCGATGAGAATTGCCGTTCTTGACGATTGGCAGGGCGTGGCGCGCGGCCTTGCGGATTGGTCGCGGCTGGAAGGGCTGGCCGAACCCGTGTTCTTCTCCGACCCGATCCCACCAGAACGGGCGGCCGATGTCCTGGCCGATTTCGAGATCCTTCTGCCGCTGCGCGAGAGGATGGCCTTTCCCGCCGCGCTGATCGACCGTCTACCCCAGCTGCGGATGATCAGCCTGACCGGGCGGCGGAACGGGTCCGTCGATCTTGCGGCGCTGGACCGGCGCGGCATCGCCTACAGCTTCACCCAGCCCGAAGACGGCAGCGACGCCTCGGCGGCTGAACTGGCGCTAGGGCTGATGCTTGCAGCCGCGCGGCACATCCCGCAGGCACATCACGCGGTGCAGGCAGGCGGATTCCAGCGCGGGGTTTCCTTGGGCCGGTCTCTGAACGGCCAGACCATCGGGATCATCGGTCTTGGCCGGCTGGGTCAGCAGATGGCCGCCTATTGCCGGGCCCTGGGGATGCGCGTGGTGGCGTGGAGCCCGAACCTCACCCCCGAGAGGGCGGCGGAGGCGGGCGCACAATGCGCAGGCAAGGCCGAGCTTCTGGCCATGTCCGATGTCATCAGCTTGCATATGGTTCTGGGGCCATCGACCCGGAATCTGATCGGTGCAGAAGATCTGGCGCGGATGCGGCGCGGATGCATCCTGGTCAACACCTCGCGCGGCGGGTTGATTGACCAGGCCGCACTTGTCGCGGCGCTGCGGGAAGGTACGATTTGGGCGGCGCTCGACGTGTTCGAGGAAGAGCCGCTCCGAACGGACGATCCGATCCTGACCGCCCCCAACACGGTCCTGACGCCGCATCTCGGCTATTGCGTCAGCACCAAACTGGAGAGTTTCTACCGCCAGGCTATCGCCAACATCCTGGCCTTCGCCGCCAAAGGATGAGCTGTCCCGGAACCTGCCATTTCAGCCTGTCTGCGCGCGCATGCGGTCTCTAAGCTGGCCTTGTTTCCGCTGCCGCCCTGCCGCCGCAAGCGGCAGGAAGACTTTGCCAAGGGGAAAGCGTGATCCGCTCCGGACCTGCGAAAGGGATTGGCCATGCGCCGGTCTGACTATCTGGCACGGCTGGCCCTCAGCCTTGCGGTCGGCACGGGCGGCGGGGTGGCGTTCTATGCCATGTCGCTGCCGCTGCCCTGGATGCTGGGGGCCATGACCGCCGTACTGGTCGTGGCGCTGGCGGGCCTGCCGGTGGTCTCGGCCAAGCGCATCCGGCCCCCGATGGCCGCGGTCATCGGGGTGATGCTGGGCAGCTCATTCAGCCCCGACATGCCGGGTCGGCTGTATGAATGGTTGCCCATCACGCTGATGGCGTTGCTGACGACGGTGCTGACGGCGCTCATCGGCTGCCTGTATCTGCGGCATGTCGCAAAACTGGATCCCGTTACCGCGTTCTTTGCGGGAATGCCCGCGGGCGTCTATGAGATGACGGCACAGGGCGGCCTGATGGGCGGCGACGAGCGACGCATTGCGCTGGTGCAGGCGACACGGGTTTTCCTGGTGGTCTTGACCGTGCCGGTGTTGCTGGACCAGTTCCTGCATTTCGGCTCGACCAGCGGCCTATCGCTGCGGAACGGGCAAGCCACGCTGACGCTGCCCGACATCGCGATCCTGGCGGTCTGCGGCCTGGTCGGCTGGCCACTGGCAAAGAAGCTTCACCTGCCGAACCCGCCGCTCATCGGCCCCATGCTGCTCAGCGCGCTCGCGCATGCGATCGGTCTGACGGAAGGCGCACCGCCCTATCTTCTGGTCTCGATGGCGCAGGTCGTGCTTGGCACCACTTTGGGAGGGCAATTTCTGGGTGTCGACCACAGGTTGCTGGTCGCCTCGGCGTTGCACAGCCTGATGCTTGTCCCCGCCATGGTGGCGATTGCGGCGCTGGTGGCATGGTTCGGCGCGGGTTGGTCTGGAACGGGCTACCCGACCATCTTTCTGGCCCTTGCTCCCGGCGGCACGACCGAAATGTCGCTGGTCGCACTCGCGATCAAGGCCGAGGTCGCGCTTGTGGTCTTTCATCAGATCCTGCGCCTGACCCTGATCCACATGTCCGCGCCGGGCGTCTTCCGCCTGTTGCGCAGGCATCCATGACACCGCAATCGTCGGATGACGAAGCTGCTGTCTTGAGGATAGGCGACCGGCCTGCGGGCGCTTTCGATGCATCAGTGCCCGGCAGCGTTCTGACACAGCGGGTGACTCCATGAAGACTGATGTGTAACTGTCCGGTCTGACCGCTCTGCCGGAGCGTGATGGTGCCGGTTAGTGTCCACCAACGATAGTGGACACTAAGGTGCTGGCGTGGCGCGGCGGACGAGACGGCTTTGGACGGATGAGGAGAAGCGGTCGATCTGTCTGCAGACGACTGCGCCTGGCGTTTCCGTGGCTCAGGTGGCGCTTCGTTATACGGTGAACGCCAACCTGATCTTCAAATGGCTGCGCGATCCCAAGTATAGGCCGAAGCCCGGAACGGGAGCAGAGGAAGCTGGTTTGTGCTTTCTGCCGGTGGAGATCGTCGCGGAGGCAAGGGCGCCTGCTACAGCGCCTGTCCCCGACAGTTGCATCGAGATCGAACTGGCGGGTGGGCATCGGATGCGGATCAGTGGTGGGTATGATCCTGAGGCCTTGGCGCGTCTGATCCGGGGGTTGTCGGTTTGATCCCGGTTCCGGCCAACACGCGGGTCTGGCTGGCGGCCGGGGTGACGGACATGCGCAAAGGGTTTGCGGCGCTGGCGGCGCAGGCCGAGGCAGTGCTGCAGCAGGACCCGTTCGGTGGGCATCTCTTTGTCTTCCGGGGCCGTCGTGGCGATCTGGTCAAGGTGATCTGGTGGGATGGTCAGGGGGCGTGCATGTTCATGAAGCGGCTGGAGAAGGGGCGGTTTGTCTGGCCCTCGGCGAAGGCGGGCAAGGTGGCATTGACTCCTGCCCAGTTGTCGATGCTGCTCGAAGGTCTCGACTGGCGGGTGCCACAGCGGACGTGGCGGCCCTGGGCCGCAGGATAATCTGCCGATCCTGTAATCAATGATTCCCACAACGAATACAGTGAGATAAACTTCTCACATGTTGGATAAGACCCTGACCTTTCCGGAAGATCCCGAGGAGCTGCGCAGCTTCACCGCGCGGCTCTTGGCCGAGGTCAAGGCGCAGGCGATCCTGATCGAGAGTGAAGAGCGGTCCTGCATGGCAGGATCAATCCGTCCGGTGGACGGATTGAAGTGAGGAACGCCCGAAGCGCAAGCGCAGGGCAGGCACCAGTTGGCCGGGCATCGGGCGCATCGGTTTGGCGCTTCGTCCGAGACCGCCGAGCAACTGCAACTGGCGTTGGAAACAAGCGAGATTGCCGCCGCCGCGATGACCGCGCGGATGAAGCTGCCGGACATCGAGGAGAAGGACAAGCCAAAGCGCCGCCCGATCCCGGACCACATTCCCCGGATGGAGGTCGAACTGACGTCGGGCGCAGATGCCTGTGCCGATTGCGGCGGGCGCCTGCGCCGGATCGGCGAGGATGTGACGGAAGAACTGGAATACGTCCCTGGCCGCTTCATCGTGAACCGCATCGTCCGCCCGCGTCTGACCTGTGCCTGCTGCGAGAAGTTTGTTCAGTCGCCGCTACCGTCGCGGCCCATCGAACGTGGCCGTCCGGGACCGGGTCTGCTGGCCCACGTGCTGGTCAGCAAGTATGCCGATCATCTGCCACTTTATAGGCAAAGCCAGATCTTCGACCGCGAAGGGCTCGATCTGGACCGTTCGACGCTCGCAGATTGGGTTGGCAGATCCACTACCTTGCTGGAGCCCTTGGCAGATGCAATCGGACGACATGTCCTGTCGGCTGAGGCGATTTTTGCCGATGACACGCCCATCAGCATGCTGGCCCCCGGCACCGGCAAGACCCAGACCGCGAGGCTCTGGACATACGCCCGCGACGAACGCCCTTGGGGCGGCGATGCCCCGCCCGCTGCCTGGTATAGGTTCTCCGGTGACCGCAAAGGCCAGCACCCCAAGGACCATCTCGCCCGCTACCGCGGCTGGATGCATGCCGATGGCTATGCCGGGTTCGAGGACCTCTATCGCTCCGGCGCCATCCGAGAAGTCGCCTGCATGGCCCATGTCCGGCGCAAGTTCGTCGACATTCACCGGTCGCAGGGCTCCCCGATCGCCGAAGAAGCCATCGGCCGGATCGCCCTGCTATATGCTGTCGAAAAACAGGCCCGAGGGTCGCCTCCAGATCGCCGCGCCGAACAGCGACGCGCCCATGCCGCCCCAGTCTTCGACGATCTGGAGCGATGGCTGGCCATGCAACTCACCACGATCTCTGGCAAATCCCCACTGGCCTCGGCAATCCGATACGCACTGACCCGCATGGATCGCCTGCGGCCCTATCTCGATCACGGCATCCTCGAACTCGACAACAACGCCGCCGAGTGCGGCATGCGCGCCATCGCCCTGGGAAGAAAGAACTACCTGTTCGTCGGTTCCCAAGCAGGCGGCAAGGCCGCAGCCATCGCCTACACCCTGATCGAAACAGCCAAACTCAACGCCGTCGATCCTAACGCCTGGCTCGCCGATACCCTCGCCCGCATCCCCGACTACAAGATCAACAAGGTCGACGACCTCCTGCCGTGGTGCTGGAACCGATAGCGGTCAGGCCAGACGCTTACGGTCCACCAGAAGGATGCCAGCGAAGTTGGGATTGCGGGCATAACCCTGCAGGGTGCGGAACAGGGTCTGGTAGCCCTCGTTGTCGCCCGCCATGCCGCAGCCGGACGAGTGCGCGATGGGCACGATGCCATCGACATTCCTGAGGGCACGGAGCCAGTCGGTCTTTTCCGTCGCCTCGACGATGAAGCGCGCCACCGACCCCGAACAATTGACCGAGGTCAGCACCCCCAGATAGTTGTGCGTGCATCGGCACGCCGGTAGCCCTGAAAAGTGCGGGCCTCCGCGGGGGCAGGCAGGGGGCGCAGGTCGGCGTCGAACACATGATCCAGCGCATGCCGCGACATGCCCAGGTTCTGCACATGCACATGCTCGCCCGCCGCGATGTCACAACCTGCCTGGCCGATGATCTGGCCATAGCGGCGCACCGGCGCGCCAGCGGCGATCGGATGCAGCGCGATCTTGTGGCCGCGCGGCACCGGCATCGTCAGGGTGATCCCGGCGATGCTGGCCCCCGCAGGCAGCTCCGACAGGGCGATCGCCACATCGTCTTCGGGAGAAAGCCGGATATGGTCGGGCCTCATTTGCCGACCCCGGCCAGCGCGCGGTCGAGATGGGTATAGCCGCCGTCGACGAACAGCCACTGCCCGGTAAGATGCCGCGCCCGGTCCGACAGGGCAAAGACCGCCATCGCGGCAATTTCGGCGGCGTCGGTCATCCGCTGGCCCAACGGAATGCGGGCGGTGATTTCCGCCAGCTTGGCGGCGGGATCGTCAAAGGTTTCGATCCAGCGGGCATAAAGTGGCGTCATGACCTCGGCCGGCAGGATGGCATTCACCCGTACGCCATGAGGGGCGAAAGCCGCTGCCCATTCGCGCGTCAGCCCCAGTTGCGCTGCCTTGGCCGCGACATAGGCCGAAGTGTTGCCCTGGCCGGTGACTGCGGTCTTCGAGCTGATGTTCACCACGGCACCCGACTGCGCCTTCAGGTCGTCGGCCAACAGGTGAACCAATGTGTAATAATGCACCAGATTGCGATCCAGCGAGGCGCGGAATGCAGCAGGCCCGGCCTCGATGCCCACCCCGTCGTTGACGCCCGCATTGTTGACTAGGCCATAGATTGCGCCGAACCGCACCCTTGCCTCGGCCACGGCGGCACGGCACTGGTCGTCGTCGGACAACTCGACCTGCACCCAGCCCGCCTGCGATCCAAGGGTGCGCAGCCAGCCCGCCTCCGGTGTCGTGCGCGCAAAGATCACCGGCACCGCACCTTCCGCAGCAAGCGCCTCCGAGATCGCGCGGCCGATGCCAGCCGCGCCGCCCGTCACGATCACCACCTTGCCCTTCAGCCCAAGTTCCATGGCATTCTTCCTAGTCAGAAAGCGGCCCCGCCAATGCGGGGCCGGCTGAGTTCTCAGAACATCTGCACTCTGCAGGGCTCAGTCGTAAAGGACCGCCGCAATTTCTGGCGCGTCGATGTTGGTCTTGTCATACCAGGCAAAACCCGAGTCGATGGTGGTGGGCAGTTTCTCACCCTTGGTCGCGGCGACCGCAGCCTTGACGGTCTCATAACCCATTCCGACCGGGCTTTGGGTGATGGCGCCCGCCATTTCGCCGGCACGGATCGCGTCCTTCTGCACCTTGCCCGAGTCGTAGCCGATCACCACAACGCCCGTGGTGCCGGTTTCCTTGATCGCGTTCAGTACCCCGATGGCCGAGCCTTCGTTGGCGCCGAATATCCCCTTGATGTCGGGATTGGCGGTCAGGATTGCCTTGGTAATCTCGGTGGATTGCAGTTGGTCGCCCGCGCCATACTGGATGTCAACGATCTCGATATCCGGATAGGCTTCCTTCACACGGTTCACAAAGCCGTCGCGCCGGTCGATGCCGGTGCGCGAGGTCTGATCGTGGACCACGAGCGCCACCTTGCCCCCGCCGCCGATCAGTTCCGCCATCTTGTCAGCAGCCAGTGCTGCCGCGGCCAGGTTGTCGGTGGTGACGGTGGTGGCAGGGATGTCGCTGTCGACACCCGAGTCAAACGCGATCACCGGAATGCCCGCTTCCTGCGCCTGCTTCAGAAGCGGGATCGCCGCCTGGCTGTCGAGCGCGGCAAAGCCAATGGCGGCGGGTTTTTTTGCCAGCGCGGCGGCGAGCATGTCCATCTGCTTGTCGACCTGAGCCTCGGTGTCCGGGCCTTCGAAGGTGACTTCCACCCCGAACTCGGCTGCTGCCTTGTCGGCACCGGCCTTCACAGCCTGCCAGAACTGGTGCTGGAAGCCCTTGGACACCAGCGGGATGTAAATCTTGTCCTGTGCCAGGGAGATGCCCCCGCTGGCAAGCAGGCTACCTGCGGCCAGTGCGGCCATGAGGGTTCTTCTGTTCAGCATCGTTTTCTCCTCCATGTTGGGATGCTTGAGAGTCTTCCTAGGAACGTTGCTCGTTCTCTTCGGCTCAACCGGCGCGGCGCCGGCGAAGCATGTCTGCGTAGACGGCGGCGATGATGATGATGCCGGTCACGACCGTCTGCCATTCCTGCGCTACCGACAGGATGCGCAGCCCGTTCAGCAACACCGACATGATCAGCGCCCCGATGATCGTGCCCAAGATCGAGCCGCGCCCGCCGGCCAGCGATGTGCCGCCGATGACCACAGCTGCGATCGCGTCAAGCTCATAGCCCAGCCCCAGCGCCGGTTGTGCCGAGTTCAGCCGTGAGGCGATCAGGAGCCCGGCGATGCCGCAGATGCCGCCGCACAGCGCATAGATCGTGACCTTCCAGCCATCGGCATTCACCCCCGACAGCCGGACCGCCTCTTCGTTGGCGCCAAGCGCGAAGCAATAGCGCCCCAGGATCGTGCGGTTCAGCACCCAGGAAATGGCCAGCGCTAGGAGGAACAGGATCACCACCCCGTTCGGCACCGGCAGACCGGGAAAGAGCGCGCCGACCAGCGAGCCGGTGGACAGAAGCGGAAAGTTTGGCGTGTCGTTGAAATAGATCGGCTTGGTGCCCGAGATCACCAGCGACAGGCCTTTCAGGATCAGCATCATCCCCAGCGTGGCGATGAAGGGCGGAATCTTCATCCGCGCGACGAGCGAACCCGAAATGAAGCCACATCCCGCCCCTGCGGCGATGGCCGCGACGATGCCCAGCGGCATGGGCAGTCCCCAATAGGTCAGCACCACCCCGGCGATCACTGCGGTGAAGGTCATCAGCGTGCCGACCGACAGGTCGATGCCGCCGGTGATGATTACCAGCGTGGCCGCGATGGCCAGAACGCCGTTTACGCTGGTGGCTTGCAGAATGGCCAGTACATTTGCGGTCTGCAGAAAGTTCGGCGAGGCCACTGAGAAGAAGACCAGCAGCACGATCAGGCTGGCAAAGGCCAGGATCTTCTGCTGAGCGCCCGAACCGAAGCGCCCGCGTTTGGCCGGAGTGGCGGCGGATGCTGTCATGCGGATGCTCCTTCCTGGGTCGTTTCGCGCTGGGTGGCCAAGCGCATGATTTCTTGCTGGCTGCAGGCGGGTCCGCCCGGCAGGATGCCCGTCAGCCGCCCTTCGCACATGACTGCGATGCGGTGCGACAGGCGCAGCACTTCCGGCAGCTCCGAGGAAATCACGATGATCGCCTTGCCCGCTGCCGCCAGATCGTTCAGCAGTCTGTAGATTTCGGCCTTGGTACCCACATCGATGCCGCGGGTCGGTTCGTCGAAGATCAGGATGTCGCAGTCGCGCAGCAGCCACTTGGCAATGACAACCTTCTGCTGGTTGCCGCCTGAAAGCAGCCGAACCTCCTGGCGGTCCGATGGCGTGCGGATCGCAAGGCTGGAAATATAGCTGGCGGCGGCCTTGGCCAGCGCCGCATCGTCCACACGCAGGAAGCGGTCGGAAAACCGGTCCAGCACGGTCAGCGCGATGTTGCCGCGCACGTCCAGCCCCAGCGCCAGCCCGAAATGCTTGCGGTCCTCGGACAGATAGCCGATGCCTGCAGCCACCGCATCGCGCGGGCTGCGGATCGAACGGGGCTGGCCATGCACCGCGATCTCGCCCGCTTCACGCGGATCGGCCCCGAAGATCGCCCGCGCCACTTCGGTTCGCCCGGCCCCCATCAACCCGGCAAAGCCCAGAATCTCGCCGCGCCGCAGATCGAAGCCGACATCGCGCACCAAGCGCCCGGCCCGCAACCCCCGTACCGAAAGCGCCACCGGCGCCGCGGTCAGGTCGGGAATTGCAGCGGCGGTCTTGTCCAACTCGCGGCCGACCATCATGGCGATGATCGTCTCGATGGGGGTGTCGGCGGCGGCGACCGTGCCGACATAGGCACCGTCGCGCATCACCGTTACCCGATCCGAGATACGGCGGATCTCGTCCATCTTGTGGCTGATGTAAACGATGGCGACGCCTTCGGACTTCAGCCGCCGGATAATGGCGAACAGTTCCTCCGTCTCCGCCTCGTTCAGTGCGGCGGTCGGCTCGTCCATGATCAGGACGCGCGACCGGAAGGACAAGGCCTTGGCAATCTCGACCATCTGCTGCTTGGCGATGGTCAGCTTGCGCACCTCGGCCCGCGGGTCGAGCGGCACCTTCATCGCCGCAAAGATCGCCTCCGCGTCACGGTTCAGTTGCGCTTCATCCAGAACGCCCCAGCGGTTGCGCGGCTCACGCCCGATGAAGATGTTCTGCGCCACAGTCAGGTCAGGCATCAGCGCCAGTTCCTGATGTATAATGCCGATACCCATTGCCTGCGCGGCGCGAGGACCCGAGAAATGCACCGCAGCCCCGTTGACCTCGACGCTGCCGCCGTCCGGGATATAGATACCGGCGAGGATCTTCATCAGCGTCGATTTACCGGCACCGTTTTCGCCCATCAGCGCATGAACTTCGCCCGTCATCAGGTCGAACTCGGCCGAGCGCAGGGCATGAACGCCCGGAAAGCGCTTTTCGATGGCGCGCATCCTGATGACTTCGGTCATGGCGCGGCTTCCAGTGTGACGATGGCCTTGATCAACCGTCCGCGGTCCGCTGCCAGTTCGGGTAGCCGCGCGGGCAGGTCGCTGAGTGCGATGCGCTCCGACAAGAGCGCCTCGGCGCGCACCGCGCCCGAGCGCAGCGCATCCATCACCACCTCAAAATCCTCGGCGGTCGCGTTACGCGACCCGATCAACCGCGCCTCGCGCTTGTGAAACTCAGGGTCAGCGAAGGAGATTCGATCCTGCACCACTGAAATCAGCACATAGGAGCCGCCATGCCCGATATGGGCGAAACCCGCCTCCATCGCCCCCGCATGACCAGTGGCGTCGAAAACAACGTCGAAACCTTCGGCGTGTTCGGCACCCAACGCGGCATGCAGATGAACAAAGCCCAGGGTGGCGGCCTGATCCAGCCGGGCGGGGGCGGTATCCAACAGATGGACCTCGGCGCCGCGCAGCCGGGCGAACAGCGCGGCACCCAACCCGATCGGCCCTGCGCCGGTCACCAGAACCCGGTCGTCCTTGGCAACCTCGCCCCGCCGCACCGCATGGGCACCGATGGCCAGAAACTCGACCATCGCGGCTGCTTCCAGCGACAGGCCCACCGCCGCATAGAGGTTGGTGGCAGGCACCGCAATCCGGGCGCAGATGCCGCCGTCGCGATGCACGCCCAGCACCTCGATCTTCGTGCAGCAATTCGGCTTGCCGCGCAGGCAGGCCCGACATTTGCCGCAGGACACATAGGGGTTGATCACCACTGCCGTCCCGACGGCCCAGCCCGAAGCCGCCACCGCGATCCGCCCTGAAAGTTCGTGGCCAAGAACACGGGGGTAGTTCAGATAGGGATGCTTGCCCGCGAAGATATGGTAATCGGTGCCGCACAGCCCTGCCGCCGCAATATCGACCAGTACCCAGCCCTCTGGTGCGGCCTGCGGCTTGGGCGCCTCGGTCAGTTCGAACCGGCCCGGAGCAAGGCAGGTGCCGCAAAGCATCGTCTCGGCCATTCCAGCGCCCCCTCTCGTTTTCGGACTTTTATCATAAAGAACAGTAGACATCCAAGGTGCGCCATGTAAAATGTTTTTAATTGTAATAGTACAAAAGACAGAACCGTGGCCCGGACTGATACCCGATTTCGCTCCGCCTATAATCAGACGCTTGCCCAAATGTCGGACCTGTTGCCCGGCGATCCGCTACCGTCAGAGATCAAGCTGGCCGAGGGGCTGAAGGTCAGCCGCACTGTGGTGCGTGCCGTGCTGAAACGGCTGGCCGACGGCGGGATAATCCAGCTTGACGGGCGCCACAAGCCACTGGTGCGGGCGCCGACTGCGGCCGACCGGCTGCCCGAACCTGACGATTATATCTCGCTGCGTGAACTGGAGGGACGGTTCCTCGACTGGGTGCTGCGCTTCGATGTTCCCGCCGAGACCCCGCTGAACATTGCGCAACTGGCCAAGCAATTCTCAGTTCCGCCGCATCTGTTGCAGGAATTCCTGGCCAGCCTTGGCCAATTCGGCCTGGTCGAGCGGCGGCCGCGTGGCGGCTGGCGGCTGTTGGGCTTCACTGCCGATTATGCGATGGAGCTGTCCGAATTCCGTGCCCTACTCGAGGTCAACGCCGCCCGCACCGTTACCACTCTGCCAGAAACCCACCCCATCTGGACTGCCATCGACGATCTGGACCGGGCGCATCTGCACCTTCTCAGCCGGATCGACCGCGATTTCCGCGACTTCTCGCGGTTGGACGAGAAATTCCATGCGACGATCAGTGCCGTGGTGAAGAACCGCTTCGTAACCGACTTCCAGAAGGTCATATCATTGATTTTCCATTACCATTACCAGTGGGACAAACAGTCTGAACGCGACCGCAACCTGGCTGCCATCGGCGAACATCGCCGGATAATCGCCACCATGCGGTCACGCGATACGAATGCAGCGCAGGCCGCGATGCAGGCCCATCTGGCGACATCGAAGGAAACGCTGATCGCCTCTTTGCGGGTCAATCATCTGGGATAAGCTGGACCAGCGCCTGCAGCTGCGGCCCGCTGCTGCCCGACCAGTCCAGGAAGGCGACGATCCGGCGGCGGATCTTTTCGGCGTGGTTTTGCGCAATGTCAGCAAGCCGATGATCCAGATAGGGATTGGCGAAACGGTCCAGCGTGGTGGCGACATAGGCAGGCGCTTCGGCAAAGCCGCGTGCGGCGAAACTGGGCAGCACCTCTTCGGCGTAAAGTGCCTCAAGCCTCTTGCGAATGGCCGGATCGGCCAACAGTTCCCGCACATAGGTTTCGGGGCCGCCCCGCGCCAGCCAGTCGGCCACCAGCCAAGTATGGCCCAGGTTCAGGATATGCAGCTTCAGCTTTTCGATCCGGTCAAGATCGGCCACAACCTGCACTGCGGGATGAATGCAGGGGCGCACCAGCCCGGCACAATCTTCGATCGCCCATAAGGCATAGGGTTCGGCCACGGCGCCCGCAGGCTCCAGCGGCGCCGAGACGATGCGGTCGACGAGCGAATTGACGAAGCGCACCTTGCGGCCCACCCAGTCGGCCAGACCGGGCTCCAGCGCTTCGGCCAGCGTCAGCACCCGGGCGCGCAGGGCATCGCCGTTGCGGGCGACCAACTCGGTCGGCATCACTTGTATCGGGCGCCCGCCCGCCCGATAGCGCGCAACCAGCAAATGGGTCAACTTGGCCGGGTAGGACATGGCCTGATCGAAGCGCGTCCCTTGGTCCGCCGGTTGCGCGATCCAGCCAGCATCGCTGGTGTTCGACAGGATGATTTCGGCCTCATCCACCGCGATCCGGCAAATTTCTGTCCAGTCTGCCGCAGTGCTCAACGCCCGACGAACCGAGGTGACGCGCGCCCCGGCCAAGGCCAGCTGCCCGCGCTCCAGCCCCTGCACCTGCACCAAGAACCCTTCGGGCGCTGCCAGCGCCGCCAGCCGCCCTAGCCGCCCGGTATCACCAGAGGACTGCACAACGGTCACCGGCCCAAGCGCCCGACTTTGGGCCAGTGCTTCGGACAGGAACAGGTCGGCATGGGCCTGCAGGAAGCGGCTGGTGCCGAATTGCAGGATCGGCGTGATTGTCGAGGTTGACATGGCATTCTCCGTTTCAATAATGTTTTTTATCATTATGGACATTTCGTCAAGCCGGGGAGAAGCGGCAGGTGATCGACGCACATCAACACTTCTGGCGCCTGGACAGGGGCGACTACGACTGGCCGAATGCCAGCGTCTCCGCGATCTTTCGTGACTTTGGGCCTGCTGACCTGGCACCGCTTCTGGCAGCCGCCGGAGTGCGGCAGACGGTGCTGGTGCAGGCCACCCCGACCGTCACCGAAACGGAATATCTTCTGGGTTTAGCACGGGATACATCCTTCGTGGCCGGGGTGGTTGGCTGGGTTGACCTGACCGCAGCCGATGCAGTGGCGGTGATCGACCGGCTGCGCGCCGATCCGGCGCTGAAGGGTCTGCGGCCGATGTTGCAGTCAATCGCCGAAACCGACTGGATCCTGCAATCCGCCGCCGATCTGGCGCTGCGCCATATGGCCGCCACAGGCCTGCGCTTCGATGCGCTGATCCAGCCGCGCCATTTGTCCACCCTTGCCACGCTGGCGCGCCGCCACCCCGATCTGCCGATCGTGATCGACCATATGGCAAAGCCCCGCATGGGCGGGGGACAGGCCCCCGATGCCAACTGGCGCACGGGCATTGCCGCTCTTGCGGCCCTGCCGAATGTCTGGTGCAAACTTTCGGGCATGATCACCGAAATCGGCCCCAGCTGGGCGTCGTCCGACCTGGCGGCCCATGCCGCCCATGTGCTGGATTGCTTTGGCCCGGGCCGGGTGATGTGGGGCAGCGACTGGCCAGTGGTGAATCTGGCCGGTGACTATGGCGGCTGGCTGACGCAAGCCCACGCACTGGCAGTGGGACTTTCCCCCGCCGAGACGGCGCAACTGTTCGATGGCACCGCACGAGCCTTTTACGGATTGGGGCAGCCATGACCCGCATCCTGTGCATCGGCGAAGCAATGGCCGAGATCCGCCGTGAAGGCGCCGGCTTTGCAGTGGGCTTTGCCGGCGACACCTTCAACACCGCTGTCTATTGTCGCCGCCGCCTGAAGCGCGGCAGCGTCGGCTATCAGACCCGCATCGGCACCGATCCGTTCTCCGGGGCCTTTATGAATCTCGCTAACGCGGAACGGCTGGATCTGTCGGCCATCCGGAGCGATCCCGCCCATAATATCGGCATCTATTCGGTGCAGACGGATGCGGCGGACGAACGGTCCTTTGCCTGTTGGCGCAGTATGTCGGCGGCGCGAAGTCTGTTCCAGCGGGCAGAGGATTTCGCGGCGCCGACCAATGCGGACATTCTTTACCTTTCCGGCATCACGCTTGCGATCCTGACGCCTGCAGCCCGTGCAGCGCTCATGACATCGCTGGCGGAGCTGAGGGTGGCAGGGCGGCGGGTGGCCTTCGATTCCAACGATCGCCCGCAGCTCCGGTGCGATGCAGGGACGGCACGGCAAGCCATCGCCGAGGCCTGGGCGCTTACAGACATCGCGCTGCCGTCGGTCGATGACGAGATGGCCCTCTTCGGTGATGCTAACGCGGCCCAAGTATTGGAGCGGCTGCGCGGGCTTGGTGTGGTGGCGGGGGCGCTGAAATGTGGCGCGCTTGCGATGGAACCGGGCGTTGCGCCGCAGACCTTTCCTCGGGCGAACCGGGTGGTCGACACCACGGCAACTGGCGACAGCTTCAATGGCGGCTTCCTCGCCGCTTGGGCGGAAGGCGCTGATACGAGCCAAGCGATGCTTGTCGGGCATGATCTGGCGCGGATGGGCGGTCCGCCGTCTGACAGGCGGGCGGGGGCAGGAGGTGGACCTATCCGCATTCCTGGACCGCCGCGATCCCGAGAACCTTGGCGATGAGGCCGAACCTTTCGCGGATCGCGCCGACGGTTTAGCTGGACATGATGGCACAAGCTGCCGACCTTCACCCGATCACCCACGCCTGCATGGGCTTTCATCTCTGGAGCCTCGCGGAGCTCGGGTTGCACGGCGATCCGTTGGGACGAGGCATGGGATGAAGCAGAGGGGCTGTCCTGCCCGGGGACCGGCAGGCCCCGCACGCGAATGGCGACCGCCTGCGACCGTATACGCGACGCCATTCTCGACGGTGACCTGGCGCCGGGCGCCCGACTGTCACAGGTCAGGATCGCCGCCGAACGCGGCCTGAGCCGCAACCCCGTGCGCGAGCTTTGCGGCTGATCGGGCGCGAAGGGCTGGTCAGCTCTGCCCCGGGCCGCCAGGTGATGATCGCCCCGGCTTCGGCGGCGGATCTGGATGAACTCTCTGCGTTGTGGATCAAGCTCGACAGCCAGACGCTGCGCGCCAGCGCCGGGCATCTGCGCCCCGAAGATCTCGACACGATGCGGACCTCCCTGAGCCGGATGGAGGCGGCCGGGCCGGGCGGAACCGATGCCGCTTATGAGGAAGCGCACCGGCTTTTCCATCTGACCCCGACCCGCCACGCCGGGGCGCGCCATGCCGATTTCTCGGCGCGGCTTCAGCTTCATGCCGAGCAATATCGCCGGATCTGGCCTGCAGGCCGCGGGCTGCGGCTGCAATCCGCGCCCGACCACCGCAGTTACCTCGCCGCCTGCGAAGCGCGCGACGGTGAGGCGGCGGCGCGGCTTCTTGCCCTTCATTGCGCGCGCTCTGCGCTGATGCTGATTGCGCGGATGGATCCGTCTTTCGAGCCGGTCCGCCCGCGCGCGGCGCTGATCGCTGCGCGTCAGGGCAGCGGCACATCCCGAGCGACGAGCCCCTCGCCGCGCAGATCCGACCAGAAGCCCTGCGGGATCTCCGTTCCGAAATGCGCAATATTCTGCGCCACCTCGGCCGGTGTCACCGCCCCGAAGACCACCGAGCAGACCTCGGGCGCCGCCAGCGGGAACTGCAGTGCCGCTGCCGCCAGCGAGATCCCATGCGCGGCGGCAATCGCGCTCAGCCGCTGCACCTTGCCGGCGATGGCAGGCGGCACCGCGCCATATTCATATTTCGCCCCTTCGACGAGGCCGGTGGCAAGGATGCCGGAACTGAACGCGCCCCCAACCACGACCGAGGCGCCGCGGCGGCCGGCCTCGACGATCTCATCCCGATAGATCTCATGTTCGAGCAGCGTATAGCGCGAGGCTACGAGGAACAGGTCCAGATCGGTGTCGGCAAGGAAACGGCGGATCATGCCGCGTTCATTGATTCCGGCGCCTATAGCGCGGATCTCACCCGCGCGTTTCAGCTCATCCAGCGCGCGGTAGCCGCCGCCCTGATCCAGTTCGCGCAGTTTGGCCTCCAGAGCCTCGGGCGTCCTGAAGTATCCGCTGTCGAGATCGTGGATATAGACAGCATCGACCTGGTTGATGCCAAGGCGCTGCAGGCTGTCTTCATAAGAGCGCATCACCGCGTCATAGGTGAAGATATGATGCGGCTCAAAAGCCAGAGGTGCCTGCCAGGCCGGTGGCACAAATCCGGCCCGGTCGCGCGGCGCGCGCAAGACGCGGCCGACCTTGGTGGTCAGCACATAATCGCCACGCGGAAGGTCATAAAGCGCACGGCCGGTGCGATGCTCGGCCTGGCCAAGCCCGTACCATGGCGCGGTATCGAAGAACCGTATGCCGCCATTCCAGGCCGCCTCATAGGTGGCGCGGGCCTCAGACTCACCGATGGCAGCATAGACGCCGCCCAGCGGGCAGGTACCAAGGCCGAGAACCGGGATTTCGAAACCGGTACGCCCGACTTCGCGACGCATTTCAGGGGTCATTTCAGGCTTCCTTCAGCAGATCGGCGATGCCGACAGTCCGGCCCGAGGCCGCCGAACGATAGGCGGCTTCGGCAAGAGCATAGGTCTTCAGACTGTCCTGCGCCGAAGTCTCAAAATCACGCCCGTCCCGCAGACAGTTGATAAAATGCTGCTGGGTGCGGGGCACCGAATCCTGGATCTGCGTCCAGGGCGCCGCGGTCCAGGCCCGGCCATCCTCCGCAATCACCTCATCGCGCCGCCCGGCGGCGGTATGGATACGCAGCACCTGGCCTTCGAGGATCTCGACCGTCCCAAGACGGCCCTCGATCTCGCCCAGGGTTTGCGGGAAAGGGTTCGGGCTTTTATGGCTGGCATAGCTCACATCCACCACCGAGACCGCCTTATTGTCATGGCGCAGCAGCATGGTTGCGGCATCCTCGCCCGCAATCCCCTCTTTCACCGACTGGTTGAAACAGCTGACCTCACAGGCGTCACCCAGCAGAAAGCGCGCGAGATCAAGCATATGGATACCGACATCCATGATCATAAAACGTCTTGTTTCAACCAGATAGGGCTGGTTGGTATAAACGTCGATATCATTGCGCCAGTTGAGGCGGCCGAAGGTGATATCGCCGATCTCTCCCGAGGACAGGATCTCACGCAACCGGCGGAAGATCTTCTGAAACCGGAAATTCTCATGCAGCATGACCGGCACGCCGGCCTTGCGGGCATTGGCCTCGATGCGCAAGCAGGTCTCGATATCGGGGGCGAAAGGCTTTTGTACAATGACCGGCACACCCGCCTGGACGGCGAGGCCAACCAGGGCTTCATGTGTCTCCATCGTGGTGCAGATATCCACGAAATCGAAGCGCCCCGATTGCAGGACAGCGGCATCTGTCACCCATTCCGCAATACCGAATTCTCTCGCCGCAGCCTCGGCCCGTACCGGATCGCGGTCACAGATCGCCGCGATCCCGGCACCCTCGACCTCGGCCCAGGCGTGAAGATGGTTGCGCGAGAAAAAGCCCGCGCCGATGAAAAGGCCTTTGAGGTTCTGGCTCACAGCATTCATTCCTGTTGCGTCAAATGCAGCGTCGCATAAGCGTCCAGCTGCGCGGGCAGCGGAACGACAACGGGGTCTGCGGGATTACCCGCGTCCAGCAGCGCGGCGCGTGGCGCGCGCAGCCCGGAATCTGGCAGCGCCAGCGGCGCGGGCGTCAGATTGGCGATCAGCGCCTCGCGCTGACCCTCCTTCTCCCAGATCACCGAGGCCAGACCGCCCTCGGTCGTGGCGGAGAGAAGCCTGCCCCCTGCCGCCGCCGCGAGCCATTTCGCGACATGGTAAAGCGGATAGAGCGCGCCTTCCGGCTGCTCGTCCCAGTAGGGCCGCGCATGATCCTGGCGGGTCGAGATCAGGCCGAAAGGCCCGGTGGCTGCGCCAAAGGCAAAACGCACCGGCGCGAAAGCTGCGATCCGCGCCAGATAACCCACCGTCCAGGCCGCCGCATAAAGCCCGCGCTGGCGCGGGTCGCGCGCGGCCATACCCTCGCGTGACCCGGGGGCGTTGTCCGATGGGCCGGGGCCGTAGGGGTTGATCCTCGCGCCGATACCGGTCGGCCCGATCAGAAGCGGCGTCCCGTCCGAAAGTGCCCGCGCCGAGGCAAGGATATGCGGCAAAGATTGCAGCGTCTCCATCACCGAGGCGTCATCCGCGGCATGGACCACCGGCGTCGTGGCAAAGCTCAGCCCCCCCCAAAGTGCCGGTTGGGGACGTTTGCGGTTGAACTCGGTGAAGAAGGCCGGCGTGCCGCCGATCTTCTCGCTTTGCGGGAAATGCGTCGCCAGTGCCGCCGCGATATCTGCTTCGGCGGGGTGCGGCGGGCGCGCCTCGCCCGGCTGGAAGCTCTGCTCGTCGATCCTCGCAAAAGCCCCGATTCGGGCGGGGGTGATCCCCGCTGAGCTGAACCTTGCGGCAAGCGCAGCAAGCTCTGCATCGGCCTCACCGGCCGTCGCGCTTTCAAGGATCGCCTGCACCTCAAGCCGCGCGCCGGTCAGATCCAGCAAGGCCGCAAGCGGCGCCAGATCCGCCGTCGCCGCGCCGCGTGTCGTATCATGGCGCAGCAAAAGCCAGGCAGGCGCCAGCGCGCGCAGCGCCCCGGAATGGTCAAGCGCAGCCGCCGCATCGTCCGGATGGTCAAGCGGCAGCGCATAATCGGGCAGGCGCTGCCCCGCAGCCTCCGGCACCTCGACAACGGATGCCGCCGGAGCCGTCGCACCCGTATCGGTCATGGTGACCGTCACCGTCTGGGTAACAGGCGCTGCAGGGTCGAGCAGATAGGGATAAGGCAGGCCGATCGGGCGGCTATAGGTCTTGAAAGAGGCGTCTGACCAGTTCCGGTGATCCTCCATCTCGAAAATATCCCCCTCGAACCGGGTCTCGACCGCAAGGCCGGGCACCGGGCGGTGGGTGATCACCTGCATATCCATCACCGGCTGTCCGGGCGAGATCTGTGCCGGGATCACCAGATCGCGGCCAGGGGACAAGGCATGCCCGACTGTCACTTCGGTGCCCGCGAACCCATCGAGCGGATGCAGGATCACGAAGCCGGTGCGATTGGTCTCGAAAGGCGCCTCGGCGCGGATCAGGGCTTCGGCGCGCAACCGCCCCGAAACCTCACCGGTCAGGCGGACCCCGACCTTAACACCGGTGCCGGGGGTGCCATAATGCGCGTCATAGCTGACCGTGAAACGGTCCGCCGTTTCCCCGATCTCAAGCGCGGTGATCATGGGCGCGGGCGTGCCCCAGCCCGGTGTGCGCACCAGAAACATGACCGCGCGCAAAACCTCGATCCCGTTCCAGCGGATCCATCGCAGGGCGCCATTATCGAATGAGGCCTCCAGCGGGCCCGCGCGCAACAGGCGGACAGGGGCTTCGGTGACTTCGGTTCCGGTCAGCGTGATTGCGCGGCTCATCTGCTTTGCCTCTTGATGAAATGGTCAAAGGCCACGGCCGCGACGATGATCAGCCCGACCAGGATCTGCTGCGTGTAGGGGGACACATTCAGGATCACGAGGCCGTTCAGAAGTACCCCGGTCAGCAGTGCGCCAATCACCGTACCTGCAACGCCGCCGGTGCCACCGTAAAGGCTCGTGCCGCCGATCACCACCGCCGCGATCGCGGTCAGCTCATAGCCGGTGCCGGCGACGGCTTCGGCGGAGTTGAGGCGCGAGGCCAGCACGAAGCCCCCAAGCCCCGAGCAAAAGCCGATCAGGGCGTAGACCGAGAGGGTGACGCCGCTGACATTGATCCCGGAAAGTCGCGCCGCATCGGGGTTTGATCCGACCGCATAGACCGCGCGGCCAAAGCGGGTCTGGGTCAGCACCACCCAGGCGATCAGCGCGACGGCGGCAAAAATCAGCACCGGCACCGGCACCGGGCCGATCATGCCCCGCCCCCACCAGCCAAATGCCTCGTCAAATCCCGAGATCGGCCCGCCATTGCCGATGGTCAGCGCAATGCCGCGAAAGACGGTCATGCCGCCCAGTGTCACCACGAAGGCCGGCACCGATAGCCAGGCCACCGCCATTCCCTGCAACAGCCCTGCGACCGTTCCGGCAAGAATTGCGGCCAAAGCCGCCAGCGCCCAGTGATAGCCACTGCCATCTGCGGACAACATGAACCGCCCCTCGATCCCGCCCTTGGCCACGACAGCCGCACAAAGGCCGGACATCGCCACTACCGCCCCCACTGACAGGTCAATGCCGCGGATCAGGATGACGAAGGTCATCCCTATTGCAATGATCCCGTAAATCGAGACCTGGCGCAGAATATTGAACAGGTTCAGCGGCAGCAGGAAACGAGGCTGCAGGCTCGCGAATATGATCACGAGGGCCAGCAGGAAGATCAGCGGTGCAAGCTTGCCCAGAAGGGCATACATCCGGGCGCGGGACAGCTCGTCGGCCTGGGCTTTGGTCATGGTCGGGTTCCTTGAAGTCAGTCGCGGAAGTCAGTCGCGCGTCGGGTTCGGCCGCCGTCGCATCAGCGGCGGAAAATCCACAGGTCAGCCATGGCGAGTCATCCGCGCCATAAGCCCCTCGGATGTCGCATGGGCGGCGGGCTGTTCAGAGGTGGTCTCTCCCTCACGCAGGGTGACGATCCGGTCAGACAGCGCCAGAACCTCGGGCAGATCCGACGAAATCAGCAGGACCGCCACCCCCCCGGCCGCGATTTCGCGGATCAGGGAATGGACGTCTTCCTTGGCCCCGACATCAATGCCGCGCGTCGGCTCGTCGATGATCAAGAGCTTTGGCTTCAGCGCGATCCAGCGCGCAAGGATGACCTTTTGCTGGTTGCCGCCCGAAAGCGTGGTGATCGGGGCGCGCAGACTGGCGGCACGGATGCCGAGCCTCTGCACGAAGCCGGCAAGCGCCTTTGCCTCACCGGGCCTGTCATTCCAGCCCAGCGGGCCGGCCGGCACCGCGCCGGTCAGCGCAAAGTTCTCGGCGACCGAACGGTCGGGCAGGATTGAAAGCCCCTTGCGGTCCTCGGGCACATACCCGATCCCCGCCGCCATCGCAGCGGCGGGAGACCCGGCCCGGAAGGACCGGCCGTTCAGCAGGATCTCCCCCGATCCGACGGGATCTAGCCCAAAGATCATTCGCGCCGTCTCGGTACGGCCGGCACCGACGATGCCCGCAAGGCCGAGGATCTCGCCGGCTCGGACCACAAGACTGACATCGCGGACCCGCTGGCCGCCACGGCCACCGGGAACAGAGGCGAGGTGTTGCAGGTCCAGAACCGGAGCGCCGGCCTGACGGGCGGCACCGGCGGCACCGATCTCGACCTCGCGCCCGGCCATATCGCGAATCAGCGAGGGGATATCCGTTTCAGATACAAGGCCCGCAGAGACCGCCTTGCCATCCCGCAGGACGGTATAGGTCTGGCAGAAGGCGCGGATCTCGTCGAGACGGTGACTGACATAAAGCACCGCCACCCCCTCGGCAGAGAGCTGCGCGATGATCTCACCCAGATGCGCCACCTCATTGGGGGACAGCGAGGCGGTTGGCTCATCCATAATGACCACGCGCGATTTGCGGGTCAGTGCCCGCGCGATCTCGACCATCTGCTGATGGGCGATGGACAGGCTCGCCACCGGCGCGCGCACATCGATTTCAAGGCCGAGCCGGGCGAGCGCCTTTCGGGCCGCCTCGCGCATCTGCCTCCAGTCAACGAGGCCCAGCCGGGTCAGCGGCAAATGGCCGGCAAAAATCGCCTCGGCCACCGAGAGGTCGGGGAAAAGCGACAGCTCCTGGCGGATCACGCTGATGCCGGCATGATCGGCTTCCAGCGGGCGGGTAAAGCGCACCGGCGCACCATCGAGCAAAAGGACACCGCCATCGGGCTGATGCACGCCCGAAAGCAGGTTGATAATGGTGGACTTGCCCGCCCCGTTCTCGCCCAGAAGCGCACGCACCTCGCCCGGCGCCAGGCTCAGCGAGACGCCGTCCAGAACGGTAACACCGAAGAATCGCTTCACGAAGCCCCGCGCTTCAAGAAGCGGGGCTGTCACGCCGGGCGCAGAACCGGGGGCAGCATCAGAACCGGGGGCAAAGGGCAATACGCCGGGGCTGCTTGCGCGCCCCGGCTTTTGCTGATCCTTCCCGAGTGGGGAGGACGGATGGCTCATTCGCCGATCTGCCCGACGCGCTCGGCCTGGTCGAGATTGTCTGCCGTGATCGCGACAGGCGCGACCAGAACCTCTGCGCTCTCGGGCCGGGTGCCTTCACGAATGAATGCGACAAGCGTCGAGACCGCTGTGCGCCCCTGAAGCCCCGGGAACTGATCGATGGTTGCCGCCAGATCACCCGATTTCACAGCCTTCAGCGCGTCTTCCGACCCGTCATAGCCATAGATCGCGACCTTGCCCTTAAGCCCGCGCGCATCAACAGCCTGAGCGGCGCCGAGAGCCATATCGTCATTGGCTGCGATGATGACCTGCGGAACCTCTGCAAGGCCGGTCAGGATGTTCTCGGTGACTTCCAGACCCTTATCGCGCGAGAAATTGCCCGCCTGCTCGGCGACGAAAACGTATTTCTCACCGGCCGCGTCGAGCACCTTATGCGCGCCGCCATTGCGGTCATTGGCCGTCTTGTCGCCGGGGATGCCCTGCAGGTTCACAATGGTCGCGCCATCGGGGAAGGCTTTGACAACCGCTTCGCCCTGGGCTTCTGCGCCCTTGAAATTGTCCGCCGCGACATTGGCAAGCACATCGGGCACGCCATTGACCGGACGGTCGACAGTCACGACGGCGATGCCGGCGTCAATCGCCTGCTGCACCACCGGCGCCAGCGCGTCAGCCTCGACGGGCGCGAGAATGATACCATCGACACCCTGGACAATGGCTGCCTCGATATCGGCGATCTGCTTGGGCGCCGAGAGCTGGCCATCCGCGACCACCACGGTCACGCCGCCCAGTTTGTTCGCCTCATCCTTCAGCTCATCGGTGAGGAATACGAAATGCGGGAAGGCGAAGGTCAGCGGCGAGACGAGGATGGTGACTTCGGCATCCTTGCCCTTGGGCTCAGCCGCTGCGGGCAGTCCGAGCGCACCGGCCAGAGCCAGGCCGGAAGCCGCGAGAAGGAACGTGCGTTTCAGCATGATGGTGATTCCTGTCGATTAAACTGTATGCAGTTTGCCCCTGCGGGCGCCATAGTAAAGCGTACAATATGGTTTCTTTTCGCTTTGCAAAGGAAAATCGTTGCTGCGCCTGCACCGCCCTAGAGTATAGTTTTTTCCCTTAATTTTCAGTGTGATCTATCATAGTTTATGGAGAATTTCCGGCGATACGCTGCTGCGCAGCAAGAAATCCCCACAGTTTCTGCGATGCAGCATGGAAAAAGTATTTGCATTTACTGTAGTCCGGAACTGAGAAGTAGCCGAAGATCACGCGGACCGGCAGCAAAGCCGCAGCCCGGCAGACCATAAGGAAAAGTGACATGTCCAGCTATCTTGCCGATCTCTTTTCGCTCTCCGGAAAGACCGCCCTGGTCGCCGGTGGCGCCGGGGCCATCGGGTCGGCCGTGTCCGAGGGCCTGGCACGCGCAGGCGCGACCGTCATCGTGCATGACCTGGCGCAGGAAAGGCTCGACAAACTCTCGCAGGACTTTGCCGCGAAAGGCCTGAAATTTGCCGGCCTCCAGGCGGATCTGAGCACGGCAGAAGCTGCCGCAGATCTGGTTGCGCGGGCAAAAGAGCTCACCGGCCGCATCGATATCCTGATCAACCTGCAGGGCGCCAACCGGCGCAAGCCGATCACCGAGGTGACCCCAGAAGATTTCGACCTGATCACTTCGGTCAATCTGCGTTCGGTCTATTTCCTGTCACAGGCCGTGCATCCGGTGATGAAGGCGCAGGGTGGTGGCAAGATCCTGCATTTCAGCTCACTCTCCGCCAATATCTCCTTCGATACGATCTCGGTCTATGCGGCGACCAAGGCGGCAGTGACCTCGCTGACGCGCTCCCAGGCGCATGAATGGGCCGACGACAATATCCAGGTGAATGCGATCGAGCCGGGCTTTGTGCAGACCGAATTCACAAAGCCGCTCTGGGATGACGATTACCGCGCCGAATGGTTTGCGAATTTCATCCCGCAGGGGCGGCTGGCCGTGCCTGAAGACCTGGTGACGACTGCGCTCTATCTTGTTGCGCCGGCGACCCGCTATGTGACCGGACAGAATGTGGTGATTGATGGCGGCGTGCTGACCGGCGCCTCCTGGGTCGAGGCACCGCGCCGTCCGGGCATCGCGCGCTGAAGGAGCATCCCATGAGCAAATGGCTGATCGAAACCGATGACCTCGCCACGCTGCTGGCGGCCGAACCGGGTGCTGACCGGGTGGTGCTGGACTGTTCCTGGTATGTGCCGGATGCCGGCCGTGACGGGCATGAGGATTTCCGGGCGGGCCACATCCCCGGCGCGCGCTTCGTGGATCTGAATGCGATTTCGGACCCGGACTCGCCCTATGTGAATATGCTGCCCGAAGCGTCGATCTTCGCGCGCGAGATTGGTGCTCTTGGCATCGGCCCCGAGACCGAAGTGATCCTCTATGATGCCGGCTATGTCTCTGCACGGCTCTGGTGGATGTTCCGCACCTTTGGCCATGACCGGGTGAAGATCCTGAATGGCGGCTGGCGGCGCTGGCTGGCCGAGGGCCGCCCCGTCGCGACCGGCGATTTCGTGCCGCCAGCCTTGCGGGACTTCTCCGCCAGGCTGGCCGGGCGCCGCGTTGTCGCGCTGGCCGAGATGCGCAACCTGGTCAGTCAGGGGGCATCAATCATCGACGCCCGCACCGCCGCGCGTTTCGACGGACATGAGGGATCGGGCTATCCGGGTGTTGCCTCCGGCTATATGCCGGGCGCGATCAACACGCCCTGGGCGCTGTTCTATGAGCCCGCCCCCTCATATCGTTTTGTCAGCGCCGAACGCGCCACCGAGATCTTCGCCGAGAAGGGCGTTGATCTTTCCGGCGAGGTGATCACCACCTGTGGCTCTGGCGTCACCGCCTCAATTCTCGGTTTCATGCTGGAGGAAATCGGCCATCTGCAATGGCGGCTCTATGATGGTTCCTGGCATGAATGGGGTCAGCAGGACGACACGCCGAAGCGGATTAAACCGCTTTAGGGGCGCGCTGCCCAAAGAGGGCCGCACTCGTTTTTGTAATACAGTTTTCCGGCAGTGAGGGAGGGCTCTCCCTGCCGGAGAACAGGCTGACGGGCCTGAGAATCACGATTCTTGCAGAATTACCAGCCATATGATCAGGATGAACGATGCGAATAGGAAATTTTCAGTCCGACCACAGGAAAGCCCCGCCATCCAGGTTGTCAAAATCTGCATACAGTTTTGTTGACGGGCCAGACCGGCGCAGATAAACTCCCTACACGCTTACCGACGAAAGGCCATGCGATGCCGGACCTGCTCTCTCTCGCCAGCGACCCGACCCCGGGTCAGCCGGAATCCGCACCGGGCATCCGCATGGCCGATGCCTATGAGCGCATTCGCTCGGCCATTCTTGACGGCGTACTGCCGCCGGGCGGCCGACTGTCTCAGGTCAGGATCGCCGACCAGCTGGGCCTGAGCCGCACGCCGGTGCGCGAGGCGCTGCGGATGATCGAGAAGGAGGGGCTTCTGACCTCAGCGCGCGGCAGGCAGGTCGTGATCTCGCCCACCTCGATGGCCGATCTCGACGAATTATATGCCTTGCGGATCAAGCTCGACACCTCGACCGTGCGCGCCACCGTGCCGGATCTGGCCGACGCCGATATTGCCGAGATGGCGGATTGCCTGGCCACGATGGAGGCGCATGAGGCGCCCGGCGACTTCTCGGCCTTCGACCGTGCCCACCGCCAGTTTCATGCGATCGCCATCCGCCCCGCCGGCCCGCGGCATGCCGAATTCTCGGCGCGGCTGAACGAACATGCCGAGCGCTACCG